>NZ_DASSXS010000270.1:0-10275 GCF_035703625.1 Nocardioides sp.
CCCGTCATCGTCGGTGCCCTCGGCCGGATCCCGGTCGGTGCCCTGACCGACCGGTACGGCGCCCGGATCATGTTCCCGCTCGTGTCCGCCGCGACCATCGTGCCGGTCCTGTTCATCGGGCTGGCCGGCCAGGAGTCCTACGCGGCGCTGCTGGTCGCCGGATTCTTCCTGGGCATCGGGGGCACCGCGTTCGCTGTGGGCGTCCCGTTCGTCAATGCCTGGTTCCCGCCCGAGCGCCGTGGGCTGGCCGTCGGCATCTTCGGTGCCGGCATGGTCGGCACCGCCATCAGCGCGCTCACCACGGTGAAGCTGTACGAGGGGGTCGGTCAGACCGCTCCCTTTCTGCTGACGGCGGTCGCGCTGGCGATCTACGCCGTCGTCGCCTGGGTCGTCCTGCGTGATGCCCCCGGCCGCGTGGTTCCGCACGGGTCGCTTCTGCACCGCCTGGTCGCCAACGCCCGGCTCCCGATCTCCTGGCAGGCAGCGGTGCTGTACGCCGTGGCGTTCGGTGGGTACGTCGCCTTCTCGGTCTACCTGCCCGCCTACCTCAAGACCGCCTACGGCCTGGACCCCGCCGACGCGGCCAACCGGATGGCCGGGTTCGTGCTCGTGGCCGTCCTCATGCGCCCCGTGGGCGGCTGGCTCTCCGACCGGGTCGGCCCGGTCCCGGTCCTGGCCACGGGGTTCGCGGTCGTGGCCGTGTTTGCGGCCGTCGCCGCCGGGACCCCGATCCTCGAGCCCGTCGGGACGGTGGCCTTCCTGGGCATGGCCGCCGCGCTCGGCAGCGGGAGCGGCGCCACCTTCGCCCTGATCGCCCGCGTCACGGATCCCTCGCGCGTGGGCGGGGTGACCGGCCTGGTCGGGGCCGCCGGCGGCCTCGGCGGCTTCGCTCCACCGCTGGTGATGGGCTACGTCTACGGCCGCACCGAGTCCTACGCCATCGGTCTCGGGCTGCTGTCGGTGACTGCCGCCCTGACGCTGGTGCTGACCCTGACCGTCGTCCGCCGCACGGCACGAGGAGGATCACTTGAGCAGTGACACGGCTCGCCCGGGACTGGACTCCCCGCTGATCGAGGCCCTGGTCGGGACGCGGCGCTACTTCACCCAGGGAGAGGTGTCGCCGGACCGGCGTGCGCTCACCAAGGTGGGCGGTCGCGAGGCGGACGACTTCTACCGGGACCGGTGGAGCCACGACAAGGTGGTGCGCTCCACCCACGGCGTCAACTGCACCGGCTCGTGCTCGTGGAAGGTCTACGTCAAGGACGGGATCATCACCTGGGAGACCCAGCAGACCGACTACCCCTCTCCGGGGCCGGACCGCCCCGACTACGAGCCCCGAGGCTGCCCCAGGGGTGCTGCCTTCTCCTGGTACACCTACTCGCCGACCCGGATCCGCTACCCCTACGTGCGCGGCGTCCTGCTCCAGATGTACCGCGAGGCCAAGCGGCAGCACGGCGACGACCCGGTCGCCGCCTGGGCCCACGTCGTCGACCACCCGCTGCGCGCCAAGGCCTACAAGTCGGCCCGCGGCAAGGGCGGGCTGGTCCGTGCGTCGTGGGACGAGGCCACCGAGATGATCGCGGCGGCGTACGTCCACACGATCCAGAAGTGGGGCCCCGACCGGGTGGCGGGCTTCTCGCCGATCCCGGCGATGTCGATGGTCTCCCACGCCTCCGGCGCCCGGTTCACCCATCTGGTGGGCGGCTCGATGCTGTCGTTCTACGACTGGTACGCCGACCTGCCGGTCGCGTCGCCGCAGATGTTCGGCGACCAGACCGACGTACCGGAGTCGGGGGACTGGTGGGACGCGGGCTACCTGGTGATGTGGGGCTCGAACGTCCCGGTCACCCGCACGCCCGACGCGCACTGGATGACCGAGGCCAGGTACCGCGGCCAGAAGGTCGTGGTGGTCGCCCCCGACTACGCCGACAACGTGAAGTTCGCCGACGAGTGGCTGCCAGCGCGACCCGGGACCGACGCCGCGCTGGCGCTGGCCATGGGGCACGTGATCCTCAAGGAGTTCTTCGTCGACCGGACCACGCCGTACTTCGACGACTACGTGAAGCGGTACACCGACCTGCCGTTCCTGGTGAGCCTCGACGACGCCGGCGACGGCACGGTCACCGCCGGCAAGGTGCTGACCGCCGCCGAACACCCGCAACACACGACCGAGGAGAACTCCGCGTTCAAGGGTGTCCTGTTCGACGGCCGCACCGACGAGCCGGTCGTCCCCAACGGCGGTCTGGGGCACCGGTTCGGCCCGAGCGGGGAGGGGCGCTGGAACCTCGACCTCAAGGGGATCGAGCCGAAGCTGGCGCTCGACGACACCTCGACCGAGACCGCCCGGGTGCGGCTGCCGCGCTTCGGCGAGCTCGACGGCGCGCCCGGCGAGATGGTGCGCGAGGTCCCGGTCCGCCGGGTGGGGGGCCGGTTGGTCACGACCGTCTACCACCTGATGCTCGCCCAGTACGGCGTGGGCGCGGCCTACGACGACGCCGAGGCGCCGTACACGCCGGCCTGGCAGGAGCCGATCACCGGCGTACCGGCCGCTGCGGCGACCCGGATCGCGCGCGAGTTCGCCCGCAACGCCGAGGAGTCGCGCGGTCGGTCGATGATCCTCATGGGCGCCGGCACCAACCACTGGTTCCACTCCGACACGATCTACCGCTCGTTCCTCGCCCTGACCACGCTCACCGGGTGCCAGGGAGTCAACGGCGGGGGATGGGCCCACTACGTCGGGCAGGAGAAGGTGCGGCCCGTGACCGGCCACGCCCATCTGGCCAACGCCCTGGACTGGAGCCGCCCGCCCCGCAACATGATCCAGGCCGCGTACTGGTACCTGCACACCGACCAGTGGCGCTACGACCAGTTCTCCGCGGACACCCTGTCGGCGGTGACCTCCACCGGACAGCTGGCCGGCCTCGGCACCGCCGACGTGGTCGCCAAGAGCGCCCGGATGGGCTGGATGCCGTCGTACCCGACCTTCGACCGCAACCCCCTCGACCTGTGCGACGAGGCCGCCGAGGCCGGCAAGCCGGTCGGCGAGCACGTGGTCGAGAAGCTGCAGGACGGGTCGCTGCGCTTCGCCGGGGAGGCCCCGGACGCCCCCGAGAACTTTCCGCGGATCCTGGCGGTGTGGCGGGCCAACCTGCTCGGGTCCTCCGCCAAGGGCAACGAGTACTTCCTCAAGCACCTGCTGGGAACCACCGCCTCGCTGCGCGCCACGGAGACGCCCCCCGACAAGCGGCCGCGCGAGGTGACCTGGGTGGAGGAGGCGCCGGAGGGCAAGCTCGACCTGCTGCTCAGCCTGGACTTCCGGCAGACCTCGACGACGATCTTCAGCGACGTCGTCCTGCCCGCGGCGACGTGGTACGAGAAGCACGACCTGAGCACGACCGACATGCACCCGTTCGTCCACTCGTTCAACCCGGCGATCGCGCCGCCGTGGCAGACCCGCACCGACTGGGACGCGTTCCGCACGATCGCCAGGAAGTTCTCAGAGCTCGCCGGGCCGCGGCTCGGCGTGCGCAAGGACGTGGTCGCGGTCCCGCTGACCCACGACACCCCCGACGCGATGGCGACCCCTCACGGCCGGGTGCGCGACTGGAAGCTCGGCGAGTGCGCCCCGGTGCCGGGCGTGACCATGCCCAGGCTGGTCGAGGTCGAGCGCGACTACGGCGCGGTCGCGGACAAGTACGACGCGGTCGGGCCGCTACTGGACTCCCTCGGCACCACGACCAAGGGCGTCACCTATGACGTCAGGAAGCCGATCGAGCACCTGCGGGCGAAGAACGGCGCGATCCGTGGCGGCGCCGCCGACGGGCGCCCGTCGCTGGTCCGCGACGTGCACGTGTGCGAGTCCATCCTCGCGCTGTCCGGCACCACCAACGGCCACCTCGCCGTCCAGGGGTTCAAGACCCTGGAGAAGCGCACGGGTGTCCGGCTGCACGACCTCGCCGCAGAGCACGAGGGCAAGCAGATCAGCTTCGCCGACACCCAGGCGTCGCCGCAGCCGGTGATCACGTCGCCGGAGTGGTCGGGCTCGGAGTCGGGCGGGCGGCGCTACTCGCCGTTCACGATCAACGTCGAACGGCTCAAGCCCTGGCACACGTTGACCGGGCGACAGAGCTTCTACCTCGACCACGACTGGATGGCCGAGCTGGGGGAGAACCTCCCCGTCTACCGGCCACCCCTGAACATGGCGTCGCTGTTCTCCGAGCCGGACGTGGGCGACGTCGGGGAGCTGGGGGTGACGGTCCGGTACCTCACGCCGCACAGCAAGTGGTCGATCCACTCGGAGTACCAGGACAACCTCTTCATGCTCTCCCTCTCCCGTGGGGGCCAGACGATCTGGATGAGCGACGCCGACGCCGCCAAGGTCGGTGTGGCCGACAACGACTGGATCGAGGCGGTCAACCGCAACGGCGTCGTCGTGGCCCGCGCGATCGTGTCGCACCGGATGCCCGAGGGCACGGTGTACATGCACCACGCCCAGGACCGGCTGATCGACGTACCCCTGAGCGAGACCTCCGGCAACCGCGGTGGCATCCACAACTCGCTGACCCGGCTGCTGATCAAGCCCAGCCACCTGATCGGCGGCTACGCCCAGCTGACCTTCGCGTTCAACTACCTCGGGCCCACCGGTAACCAGCGGGACGAGGTCACGATCATCCGCAAGCGCAGCCAGGAGGTGCAGTACTGATGTTCACCAGCCACCCCGAGCCGGAGGTTGAGGTGCCAGGAGCGTCAGCGACGAGCCTCGAGACCCAGGAACCGTGGGCACACGCGGTACCACCCTGTCCACCGTCCTGCCGACTTGCAGGGGTTGCGAGGCTCAGGCCCGGGAGGCCTTCGCGCCTCAACCTCCTGGAGGGGTGCCGAGCATGAGAGTCATGGCCCAGATGGCGATGGTGATGAACCTCGACAAGTGCATCGGCTGCCACACCTGCTCGGTCACCTGCAAGCAGGCGTGGACCAACCGGGCCGGCACCGAGTACGTCTGGTTCAACAACGTCGAGACCCGGCCCGGGCAGGGGTATCCGCGGCGCTACGAGGACCAGGACACCTGGCAGGGCGGCTGGGAGCTGAACAAGCGCGGCCGGCTCAAGCTCAAGGCCGGTGGCCGGTTCAAGAAGCTGATGACGATCTTCTCCAACCCCAAGCTGCCGTCGATCGACGACTACTACGAGCCGTGGACCTACGACTACGCCACGCTCACCGACGCACCAGCGCAGGAGCACACGCCGGTGGCCCGGCCGAAGTCGCTGCTGACCGGCCAGGACACGAAGATCACCTGGTCGGCCAACTGGGACGACAACCTGGGCGGCTCGCAAGCGACGTTCGACCACGATCCGGTGCTGAAGAAGGTGTCGGCGGAGGTGAAGAAGTCCTTCGAGGACGCCTTCATGTTCTACCTGCCGCGGATCTGCGAGCACTGCCTCAACCCGTCGTGCGCCGCGTCCTGCCCGAGCGGTGCGATCTACAAGCGCACCGAGGACGGCATCGTCCTGGTCGACCAGGACCGGTGCCGGGGCTGGCGGATGTGCGTGTCCGGATGCCCCTACAAGAAGGTGTACTTCAACCACCGCACCGGCAAGGCCGAGAAGTGCACGTTCTGCTTCCCGCGGATCGAGGTCGGACTGCCCACCGTGTGCTCGGAGACCTGCGTGGGCCGCCTCCGCTACATCGGCCTGGTGCTCTACGACGCCGATCGGGTGCTGGAGGCTGCCGCCACCCCAGACGACCACGACCTCTACGAGGCCCAGAGGTCGGTCCTGCTCGACCCCAACGACCCCGACGTGGTGCGGGCCGCCGAGCGGGACGGGATCCCCCACGACTGGGTCGAGGCCGCGCAGCGCTCGCCGATCCACGCACTGATCAACACGTTCAGGGTGGCGCTGCCGCTGCACCCGGAGTACCGCACGATGCCGATGGTCTGGTACATCCCTCCCCTCTCACCGGTCATCGACGTGGTGAAGGAGACCGGCGAGGACGCCGAGGACGCCGGCAACCTGTTCGCCGCGATCGACGCCCTGCGGATCCCGATCGAGTACCTCGCCGAGCTGTTCACCGCCGGCGACGTCGCCCCGGTCGACGCCGTGCTCCAGAAGCTCGCGGCGATGCGTTCCTACATGCGCGACATCAACCTCGGCCGGGAGCCGGACGGGTCCATCCCCGAGCGCGTCGGGATGAGCGAGGAGGAGATGTACGACATGTACCGGCTGCTCGCGCTGGCGAAGTACGACGAGCGGTACGTCATCCCTCCCGCTCACGCCGAGCAGGCCCACTCGCTCGAGGAGCTCGCCACCGAGTGCTCCCTCGACTACGAGGGTGGACCCGGGATGGTGGCCTCGGGCCCGTTCGGCGAAGGATCGGGGGCGCCCGTGCCGATCGCGGTCGAGAACTTCACCATGCTGAAGAACCGCCAGACCGCCGACACCATCGCCTCGCCGGAGGACAAGGGGTCGCGCGTCAACCTGCTCAACTGGGACGGAAAGGGCACGCCGGAGGGACTGTTCCCGCCACGATCGGACGCGCCGCGGGGAGGGGAGCCCGGATGAGGACGAAGCACCCGCCCCCGGACTGGGCGTCGGACCAGCTCGCCGCCACGTGGCAGTCGGCGTCGCTGCTGCTCGGCTACCCCGACGCACGGCTCAGGGAGCAGCTGCCGATCGTGCGAGCGGCTGCAACCCGCCTCCCTTCCCGTCTGGGGACGCCGTTGCTGGAGGTGGTGGACCACCTCGAGCGCAACGATCTGCAGGTGCTCCAGGAGGCCTACGTCGAGACCTTCGACACCCGGCGGCGCTGCAATCTCTTCCTCACCTACTTCGCGCACGGCGACACCCGCAAGCGAGGGGTGGCGCTGCTGCGGTTCAAGCAGACCTACCTTCGCTCGGGCGTCGCGCTCGACGCTCAGCCGGACACAGGGGCCGAGCTGCCCGACCACCTGTGCGTCGTGCTGGAGTACGCCGCGACGGTCGACCAGGAGCAGGGGTGGCGGCTGCTGCTGGACCACCGGGCGGGGCTCGAGCTGCTGCGGCTGTCGCTGCTCGAGCAGGAGAGCCCGTGGGCGGGCGCGGTCGCTGCCATCTCGGCCACGTTCCCGCCGTTGCGCGGAGACGAGCGAGACGCCGTCCGCGCGCTCGCCGCGGAGGGGCCGCCCGCCGAGGAGGTGGGGCTCACGCCGTACGGCGGCCCCGCGTTCGACGCGACCCTGGCCGAGGCCACCGTCGACCTGCCCATGCCCCGTGTGCGAGGTGGGTGATGGACCAGTTCCTCTGGGTGGTCGTCCCCTACCTCTGCCTGGCGACGTTCGTGATCGGCCACTTCTGGCGCTACCGCTACGACAAGTTCGGCTGGACGACGAGGTCGAGCCAGCTCTACGAGGACCGGCTGCTGAGGCTGGGCTCGCCGCTGTTCCACTTCGGCATGCTCGGAGTCGTGGGCGGCCACGTGATCGGCCTGCTGGTGCCGGAGTCGTGGACCGCCGCGCTGGGGGTCGGCACGGAGACGTACCACCTCGCCGCCGTCGCGGGCGGTCTGGTCGCAGGAGTGATGACGCTGGTCGGCCTGGCAATCCTGGTCTACCGGCGTCGCACCGTCGGGCCGGTGTTCTCGGCCACCACGGTCATGGACAAGGTGATGTACGCCTTCCTGGCCGTCGTCATCGCCCTGGGCATGTGGAACACGGTCGCCGGATCGATCCTGTCGGTCGGCGGGCACTACGACTACCGGGAGGGGGTCTCGGTCTGGTACCGCTCCTTCCTGGCCTTCCAGCCCGATGCCTCGCTGATGGCGGACGCCCCGGTCGGCTTCCAGCTGCACGCGCTCGTCGCGTTCGGCCTCTTCGCGCTGTGGCCGTTCACCCGCCTCGTGCACGTCTTCAGCGCCCCGGTGGGGTACCTCACCCGGCCCTACATCGTCTACCGCAGTCGCGAGGACCGGCTCGGCAGCCACCGACCACGCCGTGGTTGGGACCAACCGGTCCGATGAGGAGGAATCCATGGAATCGACGTCACTGCCCCGGCTGGCGGAGGAGAAGCTCGCTGCCGCCCGGGAGTCGAGCAGCGGCCGTGCCGCCGAGACGGTCTTCGGCGGCCGCCAGCACGACATGCGCCAGACCCTGATCGCGCTTGCCGCGGGCCATGCGCTGAGCGAGCACGAGTCGCCGAGCGAGGCCAGCCTCCAGGTGCTGTCCGGGGAGGTCCGGATCAGCGCGGGCGACCAGGCCTGGTCCGGCACGACCGGCGACTACCTGGTGATCCCGCCGCTACGGCACGACCTGCATGCGGTGAGCGACGCCGTGGTGCTGCTGACGGTCGCGACCCGCGCCTGAACTGTGCCACCGTTGACGGGTGGCAACAGACCAGGGTGAGGAGCAACGACGAGCCCGCTTCGAGGCGCTCGCCCGCGAGCTGATCGATCCGCTGCGGCGCTACCTCGCACGTCGTACCGACCCGGCGACGGCCGACGACGTCCTCTCGGATGCGCTGCTGGTCTGCTGGCGCCGGCTGGACGACGTTCCCGACAACGCACTTCCGTGGGCCTACGGCGTCGCCCGCAACTGCCTGGCCAACGCGGAGCGGGGCGAACGGCGGCGCGAGCGGCTGGTCGCGAGGCTCTCCGTCGTGGCGCCGCCCGAGCAGGTGGCCGCGCCCGACGACCGGGACGGCGAGCTGTTGGAGGCGATGGCCGCGCTCCGTCCGGAGGACGCCGAGCTCCTCCGACTGTGGGCCTGGGAGCAGCTGACGTCCGCCGAGATCGCCACGGTCCTCCAGGTCTCGGCCAACGCCGCCAGCATCCGGTTGCACCGGGCGCGGGAGAAGTTGCGTGAGGAGCTGCGAAAGATCCAGCAGGTGGCCGGACATGAGCAGTCGAGAGAGGGGAGAGGGTCGTGAGCGACGAGCACGACGAGCTGCGTGCCCGGCTGAGCGCCGCCGATCCCGCCTCCTCCCTGCCCCGGTCCGACCCGGACCGGGTGGCCCGACTGCTGGAGGACACGATGAGCCACCCCGAGACCCCCACCGACTCCGACCGCCGGCGCGGCCCGCTGACCTGGCTGGTCGCGGCTGCCGCAGTGGCGATCATCGCCGGGGTGGGCGCCTTCGCCCTGGTGAACGGCACCGAGGAGGCCGGATCGCCGGTCGCCGGCCCGGACCCGAGCGGCTCGACGAGCGCGTCCGGGACCACCGAGCTGCGGGCGCCCGGCGCCGAGGCGATCTCGGGCCGCTGCCTGCCTCCGACAGCGGACGTGCTGGCGGAGGCCGACGTCGCCTTCGACGGCACCGTGGAGCAGATCGACGAGGGTCTCGTGACGCTCCGTGCCACCCGTTGGTACGCAGGCGAGCCGACCGACCTGGTGACGGTGCGCGGCCCCTCGGAGGAGCTCCAGCAGCTGCTCGTCGCCGTCGACTTCCAGGACGGCGGCCGCTACCTGGTCGCTGCCTCGGACAACGGTCAGGTCATGGTCTGCGGGTTCAGCTCGGACTTCTCGCCGCGGCTGCAACGGCTGTACGGCCAGGCGTTCGGTCAGTAGGTGATGGGTCACCACGGGCTGCTCCTGGCTGCCGGTGCCGGCACCCGGATGGGTCAGCCCAAGGCGCTGGTGCACGACGGCGACGGCACCTCCTGGCTCCGGCGCAGCGTCGGGGTGCTGCGCTCGGGTGGTTGTGATCGCGTCACCGTCGTCCTGGGCGCGCGCGCCGACGAAGCCACACATCTCCTGGAGGGCACGGGCGTCACGGTGGTGGTGGCCGATGACTGGGCGGAGGGGATGGGTGCCTCCCTGCGGGCAGGGCTGCACGCCCTGGCCGGTTCCGACGCCCTGGCCGCCGTCGTGATGCTGGTCGACCTCCCCGACGTCACCGCCGAGGTCGTGCGGAGCGTGACCGCCGTTGTGACCGGGCCCGGCCAGCTCGCCCGGGCGTCGTACGAAGGCAGGCCGGGCCACCCGGTCGTGATCGGTCGCGACCACTGGGCCGCGGTGGCCGACTCCGTGGCCGGTGACCAGGGGGCGCGCACCTACCTGGCCGGCCACGGGGTGGTCGACGTCGAGTGCGGGACGCTCGCCAGCGGCCGTGATCGGGACCTTCCCTGAGGTTCGGGTCGTGGACACCGCGACGGGAGATCCGCGGGCCAACGCCCGGGGACGAGAAACCGGCCGGGTCGCTCCCCCGTGGGCAACCCGGCCGGTCGGCAGTGAGCGGGTCTCGGGTCCCGCAGCACCACGCTCTGGATGACTGTCGTGCAGAGACTCCCTGCCGCGGGCTTCTCACT
>NZ_DASSXS010000033.1:0-6781 GCF_035703625.1 Nocardioides sp.
GACGAGCAGCGGGTCGACGTCGACCCACCTGCCCGCGTGCCGGTTCGCCCGGGTCAGGTCGGAGTCGTCGCGGAACCTGCTGCAGGTCGCGTCGATCTCGGACAGGACCCGCTTCGCGAGGCGGACGGCGTCGGCCAGCCCTCCGGGGCGGCGTACCGCCAGGAAGGCGTAGGTGCCGAGGGCGTCGAAGCGCGCGTGCGTCGTCGTCATGTCAGGAACCGCTGCTCGGTGCCGGCGGCGGGGGAGGCGGCGGAGCCGGTGCCGGGGCGGCCGGGGCGGGAGCCGGGGCGGCCGGGGCGGGAGCCGGGGCGGAGGCCGGGGCGGCCGGGGCGGGAGCGGAGGAGACGGCGCCGCCCGACGAGCTGGAGCTGACCGGAGCGACGGCGCCGCCCGATCCGGGAGCTGCGGTGGCCCCGGCTGCCTGCACGTACTGTGTCGTGGTGCGGGTGACGTAGGGGCGCTGCTTGAGGGTGACAGCGGCGGCCGCCTGGGCCTTGGCGTACCTGGCCTGCTGGCGGGCGTACTTCTTGGCCCAGGCCTCGGCGGCCTGTGCCTCCTTCTCGGCCTTGGCTGCCTGCTCGGCGGCGAAGTCCTGGGCGGTGACCCCGACCAGCCACCCGGTGGCGGTCAGGGCACCGGCCGTGCCGACGCCGGTGACGGCGGTGACGGCGAGGCGGTAACGGTCTCGGTGGCGGTGGCTGTAACTCATGCCACAACAGTCCTCGGACGCAGGCAAGAGCGCCTCAACGTCGCGTTAAGGATCCGTTATGCGTCAACCGGCTTGAGGAAGGCTTGATGTTGCGGAGATGTGCGCATAGGGAATCTCCGTGTGACATCTCCGCCATGAACTTGAAAAGCATGCTCGTCGCTGGAGCCGCCACCGTCGCCGGAGTAGGCGGAGGTGTCGCGGTCTACCAAGCCACCGCACCCGCGAAGGTTGAGACCGAGGCAGCCGCTCCCGCGGCCGCCACGCCCAAGGCTCGTGCCCCCCAGGCGAAGGTACGGTACGCCCCCTGCACCCCACCCGCGGTCCTCGAGGGCGGGAAGTGCGTCACCACCCAGGTCCAGACGGTGACCGTCCCGGCCCCGGCCGCGGCTCCGGCACCGGCCGCGCCCGCATCGCCGAAGGCCGCCCCCGCGCCGGCAGCTCCGCAGGCGCCGGCACCGGCTCCCGCCCCGGCCCCCGCAGCACCGGTCGCTCCTGCCCAGCAGCCCGCCAGCCACCCGGCCGGCGAGGGTGAGCACCACGAGGATGAGGACAGCGACTGCCGCAAGCTGCGCGAGCACGACTACGACGACGCGGAGGAGAAGGCCGAGCTCGAGGAGGAGTGCGCGGAGGCCAAGGCCGAGGAGCACGAGGACGGTGACCGTGTCGCCTCCGGTTCCGGCACTCACCGCTCCGGCGGTGCCCGTGAGGAAGACTGACAGGTCAGTCGGCAGCAAGCGGCAGGGTCACCTCGACGGTGGTCCCGCCCGCCTCGCCGGGGCCGAACTTCAGGTCCCCTCCGGCGCCGACCGCCGTGCGACGAGCGATGTCGAGGCCGAGCCCGGTCGACCCCAGCCGATCACCGGCTCGGGTGGCCGGGCCCGGCCCGTCGTCGGAGACCACGAGCCGGACTTCTCCGTCCTCCTCGGCGAGTCTGACCGCGAAGGCGGTCTGCTCCGGTGTGTGGGCGAAGACGTTGTCGATCAGGCAGTCGACCAGGTCGGCCAGGTCGTCCGGAGCCACCGGCACCGTGAGCGCCGCCTCGGGAATCGCGATCTCGGTCGGGCGGTCCTGGTCGTCGGCCAGCACCTGCCAGAAGGCCGTACGGTCGCGGACCGTCGCCGAGAAGTCGCCGACCGACCGCAGGTCGGTGCGAACCGGACGCCGCGCCTCGCGCACGATGGCGTCGATGCTGCGCTGCAGGACGGCGATGTGATCGCCGAGCCGGCGCGCGAGCGCCTGGTCCTTGACGGCCTCCGCGTCCAGCCTCAGCGCCGTCACCGGTGTGCGGAGCCGGTGGGAGAGGTCCCCGACGGTGGCCCGCTCGGCCGCCAGGAGCTCGCGGATCCGTTCGGCCAGGCCGTTGAGCGCCCGGGCCAGCTCCTTGGTCTCCGCCGTGCCCCTCACCCGGGCCCGGGCGGCGAGGTTTCCCCCGCGGAGCTCGTGAGCGGTCCCGGCGACCTCACGGAGCGGCTCGGCGAGCCGGCGGCCCTGCCACGCGGCGGTGGCGCCGGCCAGCGCCAGCAGCAGCAGACCCAGCCCGACGATGCCCAGCCAGGCGCTGGTGACTCCCGCGTGCAGCACCTCCGGCTCGACGGAGGTGCGGACGACCGCCGTGCCCTGGTCGTTGACGACTGGCAGCAGCACCCGTCCGCCGGAGTCGTCCACGACCTCGAACGCATCGCCCCCCAGCGCGCGCTGCACCTCCGGGTCGTCCGGGTCGAGGTCGCCGTTGCCCAGGACCTCGCCGTCGACCGTCAGCACCGCAGTCTCCGCCCCACCCGGGGCGTCGAGGCCCCTGACCACCTCGTCCACACGTTCGTTGTCGACGAGTCCCCCCGTGACCAGGATGGCGACGTTGCGGGCCTCCTGGTCCGCCGCAGCCATCGCCCGGTCCTCGGCCAGGGTCTGGACGAGCAGGCACAGCGGGATCACGAACGAGACGACCACGGTCGTCGTGGCCGCCAGGACCAGCCATGAGATGTGACGACGCATCAGTCCGGCTCGTGCTCGGGGTCGACCAGACGGACCCCGACGCCACGAACGCTGTGCAGGTACCGCGGCTGGGCGGCGGACTCCCCGAGCTTGCGCCGCAGCCACGAGAGGTGGACGTCGACGGTCCGGTCGGAGCCGCCGTACGCCTCCTGCCAGACCTCGGCCAGCAGCTCGGCCTTGGTCACCACCTGACCGTGCCGCGAGGCGAGGGCCAGCAGGAGGTCGAACTCCTTGCGGGCCAGCTCGAGGCGCTGTCCGTTGAGCGTGGCCATCCGGCTGCGCTCGTCGATGACCAGCTTGCCCACCCGCAGCGGCTCGATGACGCTGCTCTGGGTGGCCCCGGACCGGCGGAGGACGGCACGGATCCGGGCCGCCACCTGCTCGGTCCCGAAGGGCTTGACCACGTAGTCGTCGGCGCCGTTGTCGAGCGCCTCGACCATCGTCGGGTCGTCGTCCTGGGCCGTGATCACGATGATCGGAACCTCCGACGCCGCCCGGATCATGGAGATCAGGGCGATCCCGTCGACGTCGGGCAGGCCGAGGTCGAGAAGGACCACCTGGGGGTCCCCGCTGAGCACGAGCTCGAGGCCGGTCAGCCCACGGGCGGCCGTCGCCACGGCGTGTCCGGCCTCGGTCAGGCCGCGGCGACAGGCGATGCGGATCGCCTCGTCGTCCTCGACGACCAGGATGCGGGCCATGCCCTCACGCTATCGGCTGTCCCCCTGCTCGCGCCGCCTATTGGTCCCGTGGCGGTGCTGACTGAGAGGATGCCGCGATGAGGATCACCCGCACCTACGTCCTCGCGGCCTCCGCCTGGCTGGTCCTCGTCGTGGTGGGTGCCGTGCTGGTCTGGGCCGTGATCTCCCGGGCCGGCCAGGGCGTGGTGACCCAGCCCGGTGCGCCGCTGGGTGCCGGCGCGCCGATCACGGCGCCGCCGTCCGAGCGGCCCGACAGGCCGAGGTCCGAGAAGTCGTCGCAGCCGCGCCCGTCGAGCTCTGCAACCGGGTCACCGAGCAGGCCCTCCACCGGATCCCCGGGCGCGCGCCCGCCGTCGTCCCCGCCGAGCTCGTCACCACCTCCGCCGGTGAACGCCAGCCCCGGTTCGGGACCTGGCCCTGGCCCCGGCCCGGGGCCCTCGTCGTCGCCGCAGAACCCGCCCCCTTCGTCCTCGCCGTCCTCGCCCAAGCCGACGCAGGACAGTGGCGTGCGCCGCACCTGGCAGGGGAGCGCCGGAGCGGTCACCGTCGAGTGTCGTGGCGGGTCGATCTCGCTCGAGGGCGCTCAGCCCAACAGCGGGTGGTCGATCGAGATCGACCGCAGTGGCCCAGAGGAGGTGCAGGTGGACTTCGAGAGCAACGACGGTGATCGCCGTACCCGCGTGCAGGCGGAGTGCGTCGGCGGAACGCCGAGGTTCGAGGTCGACACCGGTGACTGAGCGGCGGAGCTAGACCCCGATCTCCTCCCACGGGCCCCAGATCGCGAAGGTCAGGCCGTTGGAGGCCTGGATGTTCACGAACAGGGTGTGCCCGTCCGGGCTGAAGGTCGAGCCCGCGAACTCCTCCCTGAACCGCTCCGAGCCGTTCGCGCCCCTGAGCCGGTTGAGGGCGATGTCCCACAGGTTGCCCTCGGGCGAGAGGCCCCGGACGTAGTTGTCCCCGGCGCCGTCCTCGCAGACCACGAGCGTCCCGCGCGGGGAGGTGGTGATGTTGTCGGGCAGGTCGAGGGTCATCGGGCCGGGCGACTGGAAGACCACCCGCAGCGTCTCCGCCCGGGTGTCATAGGCCCACACCTGGCCGGAGCCGTTGCCGAAGCCGCCGGCGTCGCCCGCAGCCGAACCGGGCTCGGCCGGGCCGCCGCCCTGGGTCGAGGTGAAGTAGACGACGCCGTCGTCGTAGACCTGGCCCTCGAGCCGGGAGAAGTACGCCGCACCCTGGGCCCAGCCCTGGCTGCTGACGTGGGTGAGGGCGGTGTTGTTGGGCGTCGGCGCCGGGGTGCCCTCCTCGTAGGGGTACTCGACGTCGGGCTCCGCGATCGGCACCCACTCGACCTGGTAAACCGTGTCCTGGGTCTGCTGCTGCTCGAGGTGGGCATTCGTGACGCCCGTGACCTTCAGCATGTGCAGCTCGCCGTGCCGGTCGAGGGACCCGGTGGTCATCGGGTTCTCGCGGGGGGTGTAGCGGTAGAAGCCGGAGGCGAAGCCGAAGTTGTCCTCCGTGAGGTAGAGCGCTCCGCCGACCGGGTCGAACGACACCGCCTCGTGGGCGAAGCGTCCCGCCCGGCGGATCGGGGTGCGGTCGGACTGGCCCGAGCCGGGGTAGGCGCTGGCCGGTACCTCGTAGACGTAGCCGTGCCGCTTCTGCAGCGGCACGTTGGAGGCGCCGGTGAAGTCGGGGCCGACGTCGGGTCCGTTGACCGTCTCCTCGCAGGTGATCCAGGCGCCCCACGGCATCTGCCCACCCGAGCAGTTCATCATCGTCCCGTTGAGGCTGGTGTAGGAGCGGACGACCTCGCCGTACTTCGTCACCTGGACGGTGGTGGTCCCGCCGCCGCCCATCCGGTCGTAGGGCCGGCCCGGGCCGAAGGCCGGGCTGGGGTTGTTGATCTCGTGGTTGCGGACCAGCAGGATCGTGCCGCCGGGACCCTCGAAGGCGCCCATCCCGTCGTGCCGGCCGGGCAGCCTGGTGCCGTCGGTCAGGGTCACCGGCGTCTCGGTGTCGTGGAAGGACCGGTACCGGAATCCCTCCGGCAGGTGGAGCCGCACCACGTTGTCACGCTCGTCAGGGACGGGCACGAGGTTGGCCGCCGACGGCGCACTCTGCGCCTGCGCGGGCGAGGCGATCAGCCCGGCGAACGGACCGGCGGCGGCAACGGCAGCGGTGGACTTCAGGACGGTACGGCGCTCGACGGCCATGGTTCTTCCCTCCCGGACGGGGTGTCATGTGATCCGGGACACGCTAGCTCCGGGATGCCCGGGCGCCCGATCCGGGGGTGCCCGGAAAGATCGGGACGGCGGTCCGCACGGGACTGTCCGGGCCGGGGTTTAGGGTGCACAGGTGCCGCAGCCCGAGTCCCCCGTCCAGGACATGCTGGCCGCTGCGGTCGAGGCGCTGGGAGGCCAGGAGCGACCGGGTCAGGTGGCGATGGCCGAGGCCGTGGCGAGCGCGATGGAGAGCCGCCAGCACCTCCTCGTGCAGGCCGGCACGGGCACCGGCAAGTCGCTGGGCTACCTGGTCCCGAGCCTGCTGCACGACCGGCGGGTCGTGGTGGCGACCGCGACGCTCGCCCTGCAGCACCAGCTGGTCGAGCGCGACATCCCACGCCTCGTCGAGGCGGTGGGTGACCGGCTCGACGCGAGCTACGCCGTACTCAAGGGGCGCTCCAACTACGCCTGCCTGCACCGGATCCGCGAGGGCGTCCCCGACGACCAGGGCACGCTCGTCGACGTCCCCGAGGGGTCGCTGGGCAAGAAGGTGCTCGAGCTGCGCTCGTGGGCCGAGGAGGAGGCCGAGGGCGGCGGCAGCGGCGAGCGCGACCGGGCGCCGCGACACACCGACCGGGAGTGGCGCCAGGTCAGCGTCGGCCACCGCGACTGCCTGGGCGCCGCCAAGTGTCCGTTCGGCACCGAGTGCTTCGCCGAGCTGGCGCGGGAGAAGGCGCACCGCAGCCACCTGGTCGTCACCAACCACTCCCTGCTCGCGATCGACGCGATCGAGGGCGTCCCGATGATCCCCGACTACGACGTGGTGGTCATCGACGAGGCCCACGAGCTGGTGGCCCGGGTGACCCAGGCCGCGACCGACGAGCTCGGCGTCTCCGACGTCGAGCGTGCGGCCCGCCGCTCCCAGCGGCACGTCGACGGCTCCGAGGCCGACGACCTGGCCGACGCCGCCGATGCGCTTGCCGACTCGATCGCCGCCGCCTCGCCGGGCCGGTTCGACGCGGTCCCCGAGCAGCTGGCCGACGCCCTGGTGCTGGTCCGCGATGCCGCTCGCGCCTGCCTGTCGGCCTATCCCAAGGACTCCGACGAGGCCGACCCGGGGCTCACCCAGGCCAAGGGGTCGGTGCAGGACGTCTTCGTCA
>NZ_DASSXS010000179.1:0-5338 GCF_035703625.1 Nocardioides sp.
CTGGGCGACTTCGTGGACCGCGTGGGCGACTCGATGGAGGAGAGCCACGACATGGCCCGGCCCTCACGGATCGGGATCATCGCCACCGCCGGAGACCGCCGCGACGAGGACATGCGCGAGCTCGGCCAGATCGCCGCCCAACACTTCGACGTGCTGATCGTGCGGGAGGACGTGTCGCTGCGGGGGCGCAAGCGCGGTGAGACCGCGGCCCTGGTGCTCGAAGGTGTCCGTGCAGCGATGGCCTCGGGGGCCCGCTGCCGACAGGCCGAGGAGGTCCTCGACGAGATCGATGCCGTACGGCACGCCATGAGCCGCGCCAACAAGGGCGACCTGGTCGTGGTGTGCGTCGACAAGCACGCCGAGGTGATGTCGGAGCTCGAGAACTGGTCCAGCCAGGCGCAGGCCGGCTCCGGGGCCAGTGCCGGCGCACCGGCCGCCGACCCGGACTACACCCCGGCCCCCGTCGAGGGCTGACCCGGCGCTCATTGACGCATGTGACGCCTGTGACGAACGGCCGCGAGTTTTTGCCTCAGCTTTGTTCAACCCGGTGGACCTGACCCTCCGCCCGAGGCAGGGTGAGCGGATGGCTGAGGTGAACTGGGGGAACCAGGTCGCCGGAGCCGACGGGCGACTCGGGCAACACTCGCCGATTCCGACCGACGAAGACGGGCAGGGCCCCGTGCCGGACCAGGAGGCCGTGGGCTACTCCTGTTCGTGCGGGTCCAGGTCCTGCGAGCTCGACCGGGCGTTGAAGGGAGCGTGGCGCTCCGGCATCCGCCTGGCGGCGCTGGCGTGGCCCGAGCCGCCTGCGCCCGAGGTCGAGCTGCCGGGACAGAACGAGCGCAGGTCCGTCCTGGTCTCGACGTGGGGTCCGCGCGACGCACCCTGACCCCGGTCGTCCGGCTCGGCCCACGCTCAGGGGGACTGGCTCAGGGGGACTGGGCCAGCCGAACCTTCTCCGCCAGCTTCTCGGGCGTGTCGGGCACCCCGCCGTGCTCGGCGATCCAGGCATAGACCGCCTCCCGCTCGGCGTGGCACATCAGCCCCACGACGTCGCCCGGCTCCGCCTGCTTGACCAGCGCGGCGAGTCCGTCGACCTCCGTCGGACAGGACTCGATGTCGGTGACCCCGACCCGCTCCGCACCGGCCCGGAGGAGCTGGTCGAGCGCCTCCAGGTCCCGACCGCGCAGGTAGCGCTGCTTGTGGGCGATCACGAGCACGTCGCTGTCCCGGGCGGCGATCTCCCCGAGCTTCTCGATCAGGTCGTCCTGCCGGTCGCCCACGGCACCGAGGCCTAGGAGCAGCCGCGCTCCCGGACGCCGTACGCCGTTGAGCACCTCGATCAGCGCCTCCAGGCCGGCCTCGTTGTGCGCCAGGTCGACCACGACCGTGGCGGCGTCGACGGTGAACATGTTCATCCGGCCGGGGTTGTGCTCGGCGTCGTTGCGGAACGTGCGCAGTCCCTGCACCACGACCTCGCGCGGGATCCCGACGGCCAGGGCGGCGGAGGTCGCGGCCAGGGCGTTCTCGACGTTGAACCTCGAGAGCCCGGAGAGGGTCATGGGGATGTCGACCAGCTCCACCAGCGGGTCGGGGTCGGCGTTGGGGGCGAGGACCGATACCCAGCCGTCGATGACGGTGGTGGCCCGGCCCCCGGTGCTGAGGACCTCACGGATCGCCGGCGAGTCGGGGTCGCGGGAGAACACCCAGGCGCTCGCCTTGATGATGCCGCGCATCGCGAAGACCCGGGGGTCGTCGGCGTTCAGGACGGCCCAGCCGTCCTTGCGGGTGATCCTCGGGACGACCGCCTTGACCTCGGCCAGCTGGTCGAGGGTGTCGATGCCGTGCAGCCCGAGGTGGTCCGCGCTCACGTTGGTGACGACCGAGACGTCGTTGCGGGTCAGTCCGATCCCCTTGAGCAGGATTCCGCCCCGGGCGGTCTCGGTGACCGCGAACTCGACGTTGTCGTGGGCGAGCACCCGCCCTGCGCCGCTGGGACCCGAGTAGTCACCGGCCTCCACCAGCTCGCCATCGACGTAGATGCCGTCGGTGTTGGACCAGCCGACCAGCTTGCCCTGGGTGCGGGCGAGGTGGGCGATCAGGCGGGAGGTGGTGGTCTTGCCGTTCGTGCCGGTGACGGCGACCACCGGGATCTTCGGTGTGATCGTGCGCGGAGCCTCGCCGGGCTCCGCGGCGCTCACCCGCTCCGCCGCCTCGCTCACCGCGCTCTCGACGTCACCCTGCGGGAGCGCGTCGAGCACCTCGGCGACGGCCCGGCCCATCACCTGGGCCCGCTGGCGGTGTGACCACGGGAAGGCCACCACGATGCGGTGCGGGTCGTTGGTCGGACGGACCCGGACCGCGAGACGCGAGGTCCCGGACTCGGTGGCGACCGCCCGCACCAGCCGTCCGACCGCGCGGGCCGCGAAACGTTGCCGGAACCCGGTGTCGGGCTCCCCCGGCCGGGCGTTGCGCAGGCCGATCCGGCCGGCAAACCGCTCGGCCGTCGACGTGGAGGCCGAGGCGAGTGACCCGAGGTCCAGCGTCAGCTTGATCGCCGCGCGCGGGAAGTAGAGGTTGGGGCCCTCGAGCACCCTGAGCTCGACGAGTGAAGTCACGTTCCGCACCGTATCGAGGCGGCCCGCCGGACGTTCCGCGGCCCCGGCCCGTGGCGGTGCGCTCAGACTGATGTGGCCGCTGCAAACGATTCCTAGTTCACCGCTCGGGTGGGTCCGGCGGGCCGTCGGCACTCGTCGAGGTCACGGAGTCGGGCGAACAGGCGCTCCCACAGGCGCCCGAAGTCGGGCGGTGGTCCGTCATAACCGTTGTCCACCAGAAGTCGGTGGACCATGCGGACAAGGTTCCTGGGCGCTCCCAGCGCCTCCTTCGTCACCTGTCGATAGTCGATCTCCTCCCGCCGCATGAAGGCGTAGCGCTCGATGTCGGCGACGTACTGGGCACGATCGGTCTGGTGCTGGCTTCCTTCGTACTCCAGCGCGCACCGCCACCTCTCGAACCACAGGTCGACAAGGATCGTGAGCGTGTCCGTCACCGGAATCGGGATGTTGCATCTCGGTCTGGGCAGGCCGGCGAAGGAGATCAGCGCGCGGGTCTCGCTCTCCTTCAGCGAGCGTGAGTCACCGTCGAGGTGCCCCAGGACCCAGCTGGCTTCGCTGATCCCGCGGCGCCACGGCTGCGTGACGACGAGCTCGAGGAGCGACTCGCGGGTCATGTGGCCGCGGTGCAGCAACCAGTCACCGACCTGGATGGCATCCATGACGCGCAGATGCGCGCAGCTTGCGACGAACGCCGCCGTCGGAGTCGCGCCCACCTCGTCCGTCGGCGGCATGAGCCTGGTCCGGTGCAGGAAGATCCCGTCGAGCGCAAGGTGATGATCACCCTGGATCACGAAGCGCACGGGGAGGCGTGGGCCGAAGTCGAGACCCAGCTGGTGGAGCCGCGTGAGCCCGGTAGTCCGGGCACCTGACGGCAGGGCCAGGCGCGCCGCCTCGATCCTGTCCTCGTGCGTCATCACATGGTCTGCGTGGCGCCAGACACCTGGATGGAGCCGGACAAACCTTTTGCCCTGCAACATGCTCTTGCTGACTCCGCAATCGAGAGCCGTGGCCCGGGTGAACGGTCCGCACATCAACGGGGTCGGGATCTGCCTCATGGCGCCCGAGTGAAGCCGCCGGGGCGAAGATCGGGCGGATGCGGACCCGCTTCATGTGGACAAAGGCCGACGGACCTCGCACGGGGACGACTTCTGGCCCGGTCTGTGGGCGGACATCGCAGTCAGCGGTGAATGAGGACTGACTCAGCCCACGGCATGCAGTCCCAGGTCACCGCTGACCAGGTCCGAGAGCTCAGGCCCCCATGGCGTGGTAGCCGCCGTCGACGTGGACGATCTCGCCGGTGGTCGCGGGGAAGAAGTCGGAGAGCAGGGCGCACACCGCCCGGGCAGTGGGGGTCTGGTCCTTCTCGTTCCAGCCGAGCGGCGCCCGCGTGCTCCACATCGACTCGAGCTCCTCGAACCCGGGGATGGCCTTGGCGGCGAGGGTCTTCAGCGGGCCCGCGGAGACCAGGTTCACCCGGATCCCGTCCGGACCGAGGTCACGCGCCAGGTAGCGCGAGCACGACTCCAGGCCGGCCTTGGCCACCCCCATCCAGTCGTAGGCCGGCCAGGCGACGGTGGCGTCGAAGGTCATCCCGACGATCGAGCCGCCCTCCCCCATCAGCGGGCGACAGGCGTTCGACAGCGACATCAGGGAGTACGCCGAGACCTGGAGGGCCTGGGCGACGTCCGGCCAGGGGCCACCCATGAACTTGCCACCCAGCAAGGTCTCCGGGTTGCCGAAGGCGATGGAGTGGACCACGCCGTCCAGGCCGTCCACGTGCTCGCGGACCGCGGCCTCGAGCCCCTCCAGGTGGGACTCGTCGGTCACGTCCAGCTCCAGGACCGGCGGCTCGGTGGGCAGCCGCTTGGCGATCCTGCGGGTGATCCCCAGGGCGCGGCCGAAGTTGGAGATCAGCACCGTGGCGCCCTGTTCCTGGGCGGTCCTGGCCACGGCGTACCCGATGGAGCTGTCCATCGTGACGCCGGCGACGAGGATCCGCTTGCCGGCGAGGATGCCTGTGTTGGAGTCCGTCATCAGTGCCCCATTCCGAGTCCACCGTCGACCGGGATGACCGCCCCGGTGACGTAGCCTGCGCCCTGGCCGGTCAGCCACAGCACCGTTCCCGCGATCTCGTCCACCGAGCCGTAGCGCCCGAGCGGCACCTGGGTCTTGATCGTGGCCTTCTGGTCGTCGGTGAGTACGTCGGTCATGTCGGTCTCGATGAACCCTGGTGCGACGACGTTCGCCGTGATCGACCGGGAGCCGAGCTCGCGGGCCAGCGACCGGGCCATCCCGACCAGCCCGGCCTTGGAGGCGGCGTAGTTGACCTGGCCGGCCGAGCCGAGCAGGCCGACGACGGAGGAGATCAGGATGATCCGCCCGCGGCGGAGCCGCAGCATGCCCTTGGCGGCCCGCTTGGCGAGCCGGAACGTCCCGGTGAGGTTGGTGTCGATGACCGACGACCAGTCGTCCTCGCTCATCCGGAGCAGCAGCGTGTCCTTGGTGATGCCGGCGTTGGCGACGAGCACCTCGACCGGACCGTGCGCCTCCTCGACCTGCTGGAAGGCCTTCTCGACGGCGTCGGCGTCGGTGATGTCGCAGCGCACGTCGAGGCAGCCGTCGGGCGCGCCGCCACTGCGAGTCGTCACCGCGACCCTGTCGCCCTCCGCGACGAACGCCTCCGCGATCGCCCGTCCAATGCCACGGTTGCCGCCGGTGAC
>NZ_DASSXS010000272.1:0-6571 GCF_035703625.1 Nocardioides sp.
AGGACGGAGACGCGTCGGGAGTCCTGGGGCATGCCCACTCCAACCGGCCGGGGTGACGAGACATTCCGCGACGAGGCCCGCCGCGGGTCAGGCGTAGGCGTGCCGGGCCCGGTCGGGCGCCAGCCACCAGGCGGCGAGCCCGCCGCCGATCGCACCAAAGAGGTGGCCCTGCCACGAGACGCCGGGCTGGCCTGGCAGGACGCCCCACAACGCGCCGCCGTACAGGACGAGGACGACCGCCCCCAGTGCGATCTGGCCCTCGTTGCGGGCGAAGATGCCGCGCAGGATCAGGTAGGTCAGCCACCCGAAGACGATCACCGAGGCCCCGATGTGGATCGTGCGCTCCGGGGCGATCAGCCAGGTGCCCAGCCCGCCCACCACCCAGATCACCGCTGTGGCCGCCAGCGCCCGGCCGATGCCGGACAGGAAGACCAGGAATCCCAGGACCAGCAGCGGCAGGGAGTTGGCGATCAGGTGGTCCCACCCGCCGTGCAGCAGCGGGGCGAAGACGATCCCGACCAGCCCCTCGTCGTCGCGAGGCCGGACTCCCTCGTCCTCGAGCCGGTTGCCGAGCACGACGTCGACGACCTCGATGACCCAGAGCAGCACCACGAAGCCGACCGACCAGGCAGCCGCCCGGGCCCAGCCCGCCCCGCGCTCCTTCGTGTAGGTCAGCCGCACCATTTCACGGTATCTGCGAGGCCCAGCGGATCACCCAGTACTGCACGCCGAAGGGGTCGCCCTCGTAGTCGACCTGCCCCACGGAGAGGTCCGGCACTCCGGCCAGCTCGATGATCGGGTCGACGCCGGCCCACAGCTCCTGCGCCAGCCGGCGGTCGAGGGCGGCGACCTCGTCGAACCGTCCATCCCGCAGCCAGCGGCCCAGGTCGGAGTCGAAGCCGGAAGCCCGCGCGTCGAGGTGTCCGGGCGCCTTCTCCGTGCGGCGGGCGCTGCCGTTGCCGACGACGAGGTACGACGGCTCGTCGCTCGTGCGGGTGGAGGAGGCGAGGAGGTGCTCTGCGACCCGGGCACCCTGCTGGTCGGCGAGCACCGTGACGTCCGCACCCAGCCAACCGACCGCCCGCAGGCACGCTGCGCGCAGCTCGGCCACCGGGTCCTCGATGCTCGCGTACTCCGGCAGCAGGGCGAGCGTCCCCGGAACCAGGACCGCCCGGGTCACTGCAGCCCCCGGATGGCACGCCGCGGCGGCCGGCGGCCGGCGATCGACCACGCCATGTCCACCACCTGCCGGGTCTCGGCCACCTCGTGGACCCGGTAGATCCGGGCGCCGGCCAGGGCGCAGACGGCGGTGGCCGCGAGCGTTCCGGGTAGCCGCTCCCCGACCGGGAGGTCCAGCGTCTCGCCGACGAAGTCCTTGTTGGACAGCGAGACCAGCACCGGCCAGCCGGTGGCGACCATCTCCCCCAGCCGGCGGGTGAGCTCCAGCGAGTGGAAGGTGTTCTTGCCGAAGTCGTGCGCCGGATCGATGACGACGCTCTCCGGCGCCACCCCGGCGGCGACCGCCCGCTCGGCGTAGGCCACGGTGTCGCCGATCGCAGCCGCCACGACGTCGTCGTACTCGACCCGGTAGGGCCGGGTGCGCGGGGTCGCCCCGCCGGTGTGGGTGCACACCAGCCCGGCGCCGAACTCCGCGGCGACGTCGACCAGCTCGGGGTCCGCGCCTCCCCACGCGTCGTTGAGGACGTCGGCGCCCGCCTCGCACACGGCCCGCCCGACCTCTGCGCGCCAGGTGTCGACGGAGATGACGAGGCCGGGGTACGCCGCCCGCACGCGCCCCACGAAGTCCACGACCCGTGACTTTTCCTCCTCCGGGCCGATCCGGACGCCCGGGGCGGCCTTGATCCCGCCGATGTCGACGATCTCGGCCCCCTCCGCCACCACGAGATCCACACGCTCGAGGGCCCGCTCCTCGTCCCACGTCGCGCCACGGTCGTAGAAGGAGTCGGGTGTGCGGTTGACGATGGCCATCATCAACGTCGCGTCGTCGGCGAACTCGTGCCGGCCCAGCCTCAGGGTCACGCGACCTCCCGTGCGGGTGGGCGCTCGACGTCCTCGGCACTCGCGGTGAGGTCGAGCCTGGCCGCGACCCGCTCGTCCGAGCGTCGGAGAGCCATCGCCATGATCTGCTGCGCCATCCCGCCGAGGTCGCGCAGCGACTGGTGGCGGTGGGCCCGGCGGCCGAGGTCGACCTGGGCGATGGACTCGGGTCCCCTGGCCGCGGCGGTGTCGATCAGGGCGGCCAGCTCCACGGCGTAGCCGGTGGGCACCGACAGCGACGCGAACAGTGACCTCCGGACGGCCCACTCACCGGCCAGCGGCTGGTGCAACCCGCCGAGGTCCGGAAAGAGCAGCGAGACGAGGGGGCGGGCGACCAGCTCGGTGACCCGGCCGCCCTCGTAGGGCGCGTCGCCGAAGGGGCGCTCGTAGAACCCCTTCACCAGGTCCACGCCGGGGGCGGTGAGCAGCGGGCCCAGCAGCCCGGGCACGAAGTGGGTGTCCCAGTCGAGGAGGTCGGCGTCCATGAAGACGATCAGGTCGCCCTGGGTGACGAACAACGACTTCCACATCGCCTCACCCTTTCCCGGGTGGGTGCCGAGGTCCGGCCGGATGTCGGCGGCGCGGTGGACGACGGCCCCGGCGTCGGCCGCCACCGACGAGGTGTCATCGGTGGAGTCGGAGTCGATCACCACGATCTCGTCCAGCAGCCGCACGGTGTCGACCAACCGCTCGCGGACCCGGGTGACCACGTCGCCGACGGTGGCGGCCTCGTTGCGGGCAGGTACGACGAGGCTCACCGCCGTCTCCCGCCGGGCCTCGAGCAGGGCGTCGAGCGCCCAGTCGTCCCAGTGGAAGGTGCGGATCACCGGGTCGTCATCCCAGGTGGCCGCGCACGGAGGCGTGGCCGGCCAGCAGGTTGCGGGCGATGGTGCGGCGCTGGATCTCGTCGGTGCCCTCGTAGATGCGGAGGAGGCGGAGCTCGCGGTACCACCGCTCGATCGGCAGCTCGCGCGTGTAGCCCATGCCGCCGTGGATCTGGAGCATCCGGTCGACGATCTCGTTGGCCTTGACGCCGCCGTACAGCTTGGCCATCGACTGCGCCTGCCGTGAGTCGCGGCCGTTGTCGACCTGCCAGGCCGCGGTGAGCACCAGCCACCGCAGGGCCTCGATCTCGACCGCGGAGTCGGCGACCATCCACTGGATGGCCTGGCGCGTGGCGATCGGGGCGCCGAACGTCTCCCGGTTCTGGGCGTGCTCCATCGCCATCTCGACGAGCCGCTCACAGGCACCGAGCGCCCGCGCCGGCAGCATGTAGCGCCCTTTGCCGATCCACCGCATGGCCAGCTCGAAGCCGCGGCCCTCCTCCCCGAGGATCGACGCGTGCGGCACGCGGACGTCCTGGAAGGACAGCGCTGCCGGTCCCCACTCACCCATGGTGTCGATGGTGGTGGAGGTCCAGCCGGCGTCCCGGTCGGCGAGGAAGCAGGTCACCCCGCCGTCCGCACCCTTCTCCTTGTCGGTGACCGCGAAGACCAGGCAGAAGTCGGCGACGTCGCCGCCGGTGATGAAGGTCTTCTCGCCGTTGATGACCCACTCGTCCCCGTCGCGGACGGCGGTGGTGCGGATGTTGCGCGCGTCGGAGCCGGCGCCGGGCTCGGTGATCGCGAAGCAGCTCTTCTTGTCACCGTTGATCGTGGGCAGGAGATAGGCCTCCTGCTGCTCGTCGTTGGCGCTGAAGAGGATGTTGTCGGCGTCGCCGCCGAACTTGAACTGCACGAAGGACCGGCCGAGCTCCACCTCGATCAGTGCGCTCATGAGAGCTCCGAGCCCCATGCCGCCGTACTCCTCGGGCGTCTGCACCCCGAAGAAACCCGACTCCTCGGCCTTGTCCTGCAGGGCCTTGAGCTCTTCGAACGTCAGGCCGCGCTCATGACGGCGCTCCCGCTCCAGCACCGTCTGCTCGAGGGGCATGATCTCCTTCGAGACGAAGGTCCGCACCCACTCGCGGACCTCGCGCTCCTCGTCGGTGAGGGTCAGGTCCATCGGGCCTACCGTCCCTTCCAGACCGGGTCGCGCTTCTCCGCGAAGGCCGCCGCGCCCTCCTGGGCGTCCTCGGAGACGAAGACCGGCGACAGGATCTCGTCCTGGTGCTTCCAGCCCTCCTCGGTCGTCCAGTCCCGCGCCGAACGGGCCACCTGCTTGGTGGCGGCGACCGCGAGCGGCCCGTTGGCGGCGATGGCGGCCGCCAGCTCGAGGGCGCCGTCCAAAGCCTGGCCCTCGGGCACCACGCGGTTGACCAGGCCCAGGCTCGAGGCTCGTGACGCGTCGACGGGGTCCCCCGTGAGCAGCAGCTCCAGCGCGATCGGCTGCGGGACGAGGCTGGGCAGGCGCAGGGCCGCTCCGGCCGCGGCGACCAGGCCGCGCTTGACCTCCGGTACGCCGAAGCGGGCGGTCTCGGCGGCCACCACCAGGTCGCAGGCGAGGACCACCTCGAACCCGCCGGCCAGCGCCCAGCCCTCCACGGCCGCGATCAGCGGCTTGCGCGGAGGACGCTGGGTCAGCCCGGCCAGGCCGCGACCCTCGACGACCGGCACCTCACCGGCGAGGAACGCCTTGAGGTCCATGCCCGCACAGAACGTGCCGCCGGCTCCGGTGATCACACCGACCCGGAGGTCGTCGTCGCCGTCGAGCTCGTCCATGGCGTCGGCCACCCCGCGGGCCACGGCCCCGTTGACCGCGTTCCTCGCCTGCGGCCGGTTGATCGTCACGACCAGGATGTTGTCGCGACGCTCGGTCAGGACCTCGTCAGACATGGGTTCCTCTCGGGTCAGGTGGCGTGCAGGAGCTTGGCGAACCTGGCGTTCAGGTCGGTGACGGCGGCCGCTGCGGCCGGGCTCCACGCTCCCATGTCGACGAAGCCGTGGATCATCCCGTCGTAGGCGGCGAGATCCACCGGCACGCCGTCGGCGGCGAGCCGGTCGGCGTAGGCCACGCCCTCGTCGCGGAGCGGGTCGAACTCCGCGACCGCCATCACAGCCGGGGGCTGACCGGCGAACGAGTCTGCGCGCAGCGGCGAGAACCGGGGGTCCTCCGGTGCGATCTCGGCGCCGCCGGTGTAGTGCTCGTGGAACCACAGCATGTCGGCGACCTCGAGGCCGTAGCCGGACTCGTTCTGGTGTCGGGACGGGTAGTCGCCGAAGGCGTCGACCGTGGGGTAGATGAGCAGCTGGGCCGTGAGCAGCTCCGGCACGGTCTGGGCGACCACGGCCGCGAAGTTGCCGCCCGCACTGTCACCCGCGATCGCCAGGCGGGCGTCGCCACCCAGCTTCTGTTCCGCGGCCCAGCGGGTCGCGGCGATCGCGTCCTCCACGCCTGCGGGGAAGGGGTGCTCGGGCGCGAGCCGGTAGTCCACCGCCAGCACCACGGCGTCCACGTCGGCGCACAGCCGGCGGCAGGTCTGGTCGTGCGTGTCGAGGTCCCCGATCACGAACCCGCCACCGTGGAGGTACACGACGGTGGGGAGGGGGCCCCGGGTCACCGGCCGGTAGAGCCGCGCTGGACACTCACCGTCCCCGCCCGGAACCATCAGCTCCTCCACCGATCCGACCGGCACCGCCTGATCGGGCTGCACGGTGCCGACCGACATCGCCCGGAAACCCTTCCGCGCGGCCTCGGGCGTCTGCTCCCACATCGGCGGGTAGCCGGCGTCCTGGATGAACTGCAACAGACCGGCCAGCTGTGGATCCACGGGCATTCCGGCAGCGTAGCGACCGGCGGGCACCATTCGGAGGTTGAGGTGCGAGGGCCGCCCACGCAAGGGCGGCAGCCAGGATCCGGAGGTTGAGGCGCGAGGGCCGTCTCACGGCCCGAGCCTCGAAACCCCCGCACCCACGCAGGGCGTCATCCACAGGCATCAGACTGCTCACGTCCGATCGGCCGGGACCGGGCATCAGCAGACCATGCCATGGACCTACATCCTCGAGTGCGCTGACGGATCGCTGTACGTCGGCAGCACGACCGACCTCGAGCGCCGAGTCAGTCAGCACAACCTGGGGCTCGGTGCGGCGTACACGAGGTTGCGCCGCCGACGCCCCGTCCGCCTGGTCTGGGCAGCCGAGTTCAGCCGTGTCGAGGATGCCTTTCTCTACGAGAAGCAGATCCAGGGTTGGAGCAGGGCGAAACGGGTCGCCTTGATCGAAGGCCGCTTCGACGCCCTTCCTGACCTCGCCAGTCGCCCCCCACGCCGTTCTGGAGATTGACGGCGGTGCTCGCCGCCCTGCCACCCTCCCGGGGCTTCGAGGCTCAGGCGCCAGGGCGCCTTCGCACCTCAACCACCGGCGACCACCATCCGGAGGTTGAGGTGCGAGGGCCGCCTCACGGCCCGAGCCTCGGAACCACCGACAACCAGGATCCGGAGGTTGAGGTGCGAGGGCCGTCTCCCGGCCCGAGCCTCGAAACCCCCGCACCCACGCAGGGCGGCAACCAACAGAAAACCACCGCCCAGCCTCCCGACCGGGTTCGAGGCTCAGCCACCGAGGGGGCCTCGTCTCAG
>NZ_DASSXS010000261.1:0-6325 GCF_035703625.1 Nocardioides sp.
GGTCTGCTTCGACGCCGCCGAGGGGTACGTCGACACGGCGGTGCTGTGGCGACCCGACCTGGCGCCGGGGGCCACCGTCGACGGCCCGGCCATCATCGAGGAGTTCGGCTCGACGGTGCCGCTGCACCCCGGCTTCACCGCCCGGGTCGACGAGTACCTCAACCTGATCGTGACGCGATCCCCGGTGGTTGAGGAGGGCCGTCCAGGCCCGTCTCGAAACCCCGGAACGGAGGCAGGGCAGTGAGCAGACGCGTCCCGACCGACTTCCCGTTCGGCTTCCTGACCGACGACGCCGGTGCAGGCGCCGACCCGGTCCTGGTCGAGATCGTCCAGGGCTCCCTGGCCAGCGTGGAGATGGAGGTCGAGACCGCGATCGCGCGCACCAGCCGGAGCCCGATGATCCGCGACGCCCACGACTTCCGCGCCGGCATCCACGACCGGTTGCTGCGCAAGCTCACCGGCCGCTCCTACTCCGCTCTCGTGCACCCGGTCGCCCGCGACTTCCCGATGGAGGAGATGCGGCCGGGCGACGTGTTCTTCCACAACGACGTCTACCGCTCCGAGGGCGGCATCGGGCACCTGCCCGACCTGTGCGTGACCGTCCCGGTGTTCGCCGGGCACGAGGGGAGCGAGCGCGTGGTGGCGTTCGTGCAGGCCTTCGGCCACCACGACGACATCGGCGGCGCCGTGCCCGGCTCGATGCCGTCGTCGGCCACCAGCGTCTTCGAGGAGGGCCTGATGGTGCCCCCGATCAGGCTCTGGGACGCGGGTCGTCCCAACCGCGCGGCCCTGGCGATCATGACGCGCAACTCCCGGATGCCGGAGAGCCTGGCCGCCGACCTCGACGCCGAGTGCGCGGCCTGCCTGATGGGTGCCCGCCGGCTCGGCGAGCTCTTCGACCGGTACGGCGTCGAGACGGTCGAGTCGTGCTTCGACGCGATCATCGACCGCACCACGACGACGTACCGCCGCGAGATCCTGGGCCGGATCCCCGTCGGCACCTGGACGTGGGAGGACTACGCCGAGCACGACGGCGTCGACGAGCCGAAGCTGCACCGCCAGCGGATCACGCTGACCCGCACGCCCGCGGACGACCCCGGCGGGGAGCGGCTGGTGCTCGACTTCGACGGCACCGGGCCGCAGGCGAAGGGACCGATCAACCACTGCGGTGACTACAGCGACGGTGTCTTCCTCAAGAAGTGGCTGGCGCCGATCCTGCGCAACCTCGCCGACAGCCCGGAGCGGATGGCCGAGCTCGACGTCAACGAGGGCATCGTCCCGCTCATCGAGATGCGCTTCCCCGAGCCCGGGACGCTGCTCACGCCGGTGTTCCCGGCGCCCACGAACGCCCGCACGTTCGTGATCCTCCGGCTGCTCGGCGTCCTGGCCGGTGTCGTGGCCAAGGCGGTCGACGGCCGGATGCCGGCGGACCAGGAGACCATCCGCTACACGGGTGTCTACGGCGAGGACCTCGACGGGCGCCCGTACCTGATGCGCGAGGTGCTCGGGGGCGGCTCCGGTGGCCGGCCGCACGGCGACGGGGAGGACACCATCCACGTCGTCCCCGACAGCCGGAACCTGCCCTCGGAGTTCACCGAGGCTCGTTTCCCCTTCCGGGTCGAGTCGCTGGGTCTGGCCGTGGACAGCGGCGGGGCGGGCCGGCACCGGGGCGGGCTCGGCTACGAGAAGTGCATCCGGATGCTGAAGGACGCCCACTTCATGTCCATCGCCGACCGCTCGATCCTCGCCTGCTGGGGCGTGAAGGGTGGTCGCGCCGGACAGCCGTTCGAGGTGACCATCGACCCCGGCGGCCCCGGCGAGCGCGAGGTCGACGCCCTCGCCGACGCCGAGCCGGTCAGGGCCGGGGAGCTGATCCGCATCCGCACCACCGGAGGCGGCGGCTGGGGCGACCCGCTCGAGCGCGACCCGGACCTGGTCGTACGTGACGTCGTCTGGCGCAAGGTCTCGCCCGAGGCGGCGCTGGCGGACTACGGCGTGGTGCTCACCGGCTCGCTGGACGCCGACACGCTCAGCTACGACGTCACCGCCACCGCCACCGAGCGCTCAGGTCGGCCGCGCGACGCCGACCAGCCGTTCTTCGACCGCGGCCCCGGCTATGCCCGGCTCGCCGACGGGACGGCGTACGCCGCGGTGGACCTGGTGTGAGGATCGGGAGCATGAAGAGCAACGCCGAGACCGTCGAGGACTACCTCGACGAGCTGCCGCCCGATCGCCGCGAGGCGATCGCAACCATCCGCGACGTGATCAACCAGCACCTGCCCGAGGGATACGTCGAGCAGATGGAGTGGGGGATGGTCAGCTGGGTCGTCCCGCTGACCGACTACCCCGACACCTACAACGGCAGGCCGCTGTCCTACGTCTCGCTCGCCTCCCAGAAGCACCACATGGCCGTGTACCTGATGGGGCTCTACGCCGGGGGGCCGGAGGAGGCGTGGTTCCGCCGGCAGTACGCCGAGCGCGGGATGACCCTCGACATGGGCAAGTCGTGCGTGCGCTTCAAGGGGCTCGACGAGGTGCCGCTGGACGTCCTGGGAGAGGTCGTCGCGAAGATCCCCGCCGGCGAGCTCATTGCCCGCTACGAGAGCTCCAGGCAGCGATGATCGACGACACCGACCTGGTCCACCTGCGCCGCTGCGTCGAGCTCGCCCGCGAGGCGCTCGAGGACGGCGACGAACCGTTCGGCTCGGTCCTCGTCGACGCCGGGGGAGAGGTCCGCTTCGAGGACCGGAACCGGGTCAAGGGTGGGGACGAGACCCGCCATCCGGAGTTCGAGATCGCCAGGTGGTCGGCCACCCACCTGACCGCGGCCGAGCGTGCCGCCTCCACCGTCTACACCTCGGGCGAGCACTGCCCGATGTGCTCGGCGGCGCACGGCTGGACGGGGCTCGGCCGGATCGTGTACGCCGTGTCCTCGTCACAGCTGGGGGAGTGGCTCGCGGAGTGGGGCGTGGGGTCCTCGCCGGTGGCCTCGTTGCCGATCACCTCCGTGGTGCCCGGCGCGCAGGTGGAAGGGCCGGTCTCCGAGCTCGAGGGGGAGATGAAGTCGCTGCACCGGCGGCGCTTCCGGAGCTGATCCGGGTGCGGCGGTGGCTGCGCCCGTGCCGCGGACATTTGCGGGGTGCCGAGGGGTCGTCAACGCCCCGCCGACAGCGCTACCTTGAACGGAGGGGCACAGCGGTGGACGATTGACTGAACTGCTGCGCTTGGAGTCGCGATGACCACAGCCGACGTACTGCGCCACTCGGTGGAGCACACGCACGAGAACCTCGGCGCCTGGTTGGAGGGCGCGAGAGCGATGGTCGGCACGCGTGAGCAACCACGCAAGGCCCTCGAGGACATCGACACGTTCCTCGCCATCGCGAGCCGACACCTCGGGGCCGTCGACGCGGTCCTGGTGCCCGCGGTCCGCCACAAGGTCTCCCACAGCAGCAGGCTGGTCCACGACTACGTGCACGCGGAGCGGGAGCTCGAGGTGGCGCTGGCCCACATCAAGGCGCACGCCTACGGGTCGACGTACGAGTCGGGGTACTCCTGGCCAGAGGCCTGGGCCGAGGTCGACGAGTGCCTGGCCCGGCACCGGACCCGTGAGCTCGCCCTGGCCGACGCCCTGGCGGAGGTGCTGTCACCCGACGCGCTCGACCAGGTCGCCGAGTCGCTCCAGTCGGCCGAGGCCACCTCCCCGACCCGCCCCCACCCCTACGCCCCCCACACGGGCATTGCCGGGGCGGTGTCGCGCAAGGTGCTGCACACGGTGGACGCGTGGTGGGACAACGCCGAGGGGCGGATGGCCCCCGAACCGCCGCCGCCGCCGAGGCCGAAGCCCGGGCTGGTCTGGCAGTACCTCCTGGCCGACCCGCGGTTCGACGAGGAGGAGCCGATCACCTGAGCGGGGTGGGTTGGCAACACTTGCCAGCGATCCGGTGGGCGCTTGAGCGGTGTTGAGGTGCCCGTCCGGTGACGGATCCCCCTAGATTCGACGCATGAGGGTCCTGATCGCACTGGGCGGCAACGCGATGACCGGCGAGGACGGCAGCGCCCGCGTCGAGGACCAGATCGCGGCCGGCAAGGTGGCGATGGAAGCGGTCGCCGACCTGCTCGAGCACGACATCGACATCGTGCTCACCCACGGCAACGGCCCGCAGGTCGGCAACCTGCTGGTCAAGAACGAGGTGGCCGCAGCCGTCGTACCCCCCGTGCCGCTGGATTGGTGCGGCGCCCAGACCCAGGCGACCCTGGGCTTCGTGCTGATGGAGGCGCTGGACGTCGCGACCGCCGCCCGTGGCCTCTACCGCCGCTCCGCGGCGCTCGTCACCCGTTGCCTCGTCGACGCCGACGACCCGGGGTTCTCGCGACCGAGCAAGCCCATCGGCAGGTACCTGTCGGCCGAGGAGGCCGCGATGCTGATCGAGCACGGCGAGCACTGGGAGGACCGCGGCGAGAAGGGCTGGCGCCGCCTGGTCGCCTCGCCCGAGCCGCGGGCGATCCTGGATGCCCCGGCGGTGCGCGCCCTGGTCGATGCCGGGTTCGTCGTGATCGCCAACGGCGGTGGCGGGATCCCGGTGGTGCGGGGGGCCGACGGGCTGCGCGGCGTCGAGGCGGTCATCGACAAGGACCTCGGCGCAGCCCTGCTCGCCCGCACGGTCGACGCCGACGTGCTCGTCATCGCCACCGACGTCCCCAACGCCGTACTCCGCTTCGGCACGCCCGACGCCGAGCCGCTCGGGCGGGTGACCATCGCGCGGCTCCGCGAGCTCGCGGAGGAGGGCCACTTCGCCAGTGGCTCGATGGGGCCGAAGGTGGACGCAGCCTGCAGGTTCGTCGAGGAGGGGGGCCAGTACGCCGTGATCACCGACCTCGACAGCATCGTCAACGCCGTGACCGCCTCCGAGGAGGAGCGCGAAGGCACCATCGTCGTACCCAACTGACCTGGTCAGCTGAAAGGAAACCCAGTCCCATGACCCACGCCATCGAGGTCCGCAAGGTCCCGCTGCACTCCGTCTCCGACGCCTCCGAGCTCGCGACGCTGATCGACGACGGGGTGATGGCCGCGGACCGTGTGGTCGCGATCATCGGCAAGACCGAGGGCAACGGGGGGGTCAACGACTACACCCGGATCATCGCCGACCGCGCGTTCCGCGAGGTCCTCGTCGAGAAGGGCGCGCCCGCCGACCAGGTGAAGCAGATCCCGATCGTGTGGTCCGGAGGCACCGACGGCGTGATCAGCCCGCACGCGACGATCTTCGCGACCGTCGACACCACCGAGGACGACCCGGCGATGGACGAGCCGCGGCTGACGGTCGGCTTTGCCATGAGCGAGGTGCTGGCGCCCGAGGACATCGGCCGGACGGCGATGATCTCGAAGGTGGCCGACGCCGTGAGGTCGGCGATGGCGCGCGCCGGCATCGACGACCCGGCCGACGTCCACTACGTGCAGACCAAGACCCCGCTGCTCACCATCAACACCATCCGCGACGCCAAGTCGCGCGGCAAGACCGTGTGGACCGAGCACACCCACGAGTCGATGGACCTCTCCAACGGGTGTACGGCGCTCGGCATCGCGGTCGCCCTCGGCGAGATCGGGATGCCGACCGACGACGACGTCATGCACGACCGGTCGCTGTACTCCTCGGTGGCGTCCTGCTCCTCGGGTGTGGAGCTCGACCAGGCCCAGGTCGTGGTCGTCGGCAACACCACCGGCGTCGGCGGCCGGTACCGGATCGGGCACTCGGTGATGAAGGACGCGCTCGACCAGGACGGGCTGTGGGAGGCGATCCGCTCCGCCGGCCTCGACCTCCCCGAGCGGCCGCACACCTCCGACCTCGACGGCCGGCTGGTCAACCTGTTCCTCAAGTGCGAGGCCTCGCAGGACGGCGAGGTGAGGGGCAGGCGCAACGCGATGCTCGACGACTCCGACGTGCACTGGCACCGGCAGATCAAGGCGTGCGTCGGCGGGGTGACCGCTGCCGTGACCGGCGACCCGGCGGTCTTCGTGTCGGTCTCCGCGGCCCATCAGGGCCCCGACGGCGGCGGCCCCGTCGCCGCGATCGTCGACCTCGGCTGACCCGTTGAGTCGGGGATCCGCGACCGTTGAATCGGGGATTCGCGACCGTTGAGTGGGGGATCCGCGACCGTTGAGTGGGGGATCCGCGACCGTTGAGTGGGGGATCCGGCGGAGTGCCCGCGCTGCTAGAGCGTCTTCGAGCCGCGCCCGGGGCTCCATCCGGTCGCCAGTGGCATCAGGTCGTCGATCGCGACGCTGCGCACGCCCTCGGGTATCGGCAGGATGACGCGGATGCCGGGGTGA
>NZ_DASSXS010000041.1:0-5027 GCF_035703625.1 Nocardioides sp.
GGGCTGGCCGACGCCGTCCGCCTCGCGAAGCGGGTCCTGTCCGAGATCGACGCGACCTGCAGCAGGTTCCGCGACGACTCCGACCTGACCCGGGCGAACCGGCACGCGGGCAGGTGGGTCGACGTCGACCCGCTGCTCGTCGCTGCCGTGGAGGCCGCCTGCGACGCCGCCAAGCAGAGCGGAGGCCTGGTCCACCCGCTGCTCGGCCGGCCGATGGTCCAGCTCGGCTACGACCGGGACTTCGACGAGCTGAGGGAGTCGGGTGACACCTACCAGCTCCCGTGGGTCGACCCGGGCCCCTCGCTCGACAGCTGGCAGGAGATCGGGCTCGACCACACCGGCGCCATCAAGGTTCCCGACGGCACCGCGCTCGACCTCGGCTCGGTCGGCAAGGCCTGGGCCTCCGACATGATCGCCGCCGGGATCGAGCAGGAGCTCGGACTCCCCGCGATCGTCAGCCTCGGCGGCGACATCCGGATCGCCTGCCCCGACTGGGAGCCGTGGCACGTCGCGATCTCGGAGCGCCCCGGCACCTCTGCGGACGCGCTGGTCGGCCTGGTCTGTGGCGGACTGGCCACCTCCAGCACGCAGGTCCGCCGCTGGAAGCGCGGCGGCGCCGTCCGTCACCACCTGCTCGACCCCCGCACCGGCGCACCGGCCCCCGAGGTGTGGCGCACCGTGACCGCGATCGGCTCGAGCTGCACCGCAGCGAACACCGCGAGCACCGCGTCGATCGTCCTCGGGCACGAGGCGACGGGTTGGCTCGGCGACCTGGGCGTCACCGCCCGGCTCGTCGACGGCCAGGGCAACGTCACCCGTACCGGCAACTGGCCGGCCGAGGACATGGAAAGGAGCGCAGCATGACCGCGGAGATCCTGGGCCTCGAGGGCCCGCTCCTCTGGTACCTGAACCGCAGCACCGGAGTCGTCACGATCGTCCTGCTGACGATCACCACCGTCCTCGGCGTGCTCGCCATCGGCGGGCGTCCCGCCGGCCGGGTCCCCCGCTTCGTCACCCAGGCCTTCCACCGCAACGTCGCCCTGCTCTCGATGCTGCTGCTGGTCGGCCACCTGGTCACCGCTGTGCTCGACGAGTTCGTGGAGATCAGGTGGTACGAGATGTTCATCCCGTTCGTCGGCTCCTACGAGCCGCTCTGGGTCGGCTTCGGCGCCATCGCCACCGACCTGATGATCGTCGTCATCGTGACCAGCCTGGTCCGCACCCGCATGAAGCACAACCTGTGGCGGGGCATCCACGTGAGCACCTACGCCCTGTGGGCCCTGGCCATCGGCCACGGCATCGGGGTCGGAACCGACATGACCGAGAACATGTGGCTGCTGACCGTCGTCTGCGCCATCGCCGTACCGCTCGCCGCGGCCCTTCGCCTGGGCCGTCTCCTGATCGACCGCACCTCGACCAGCTCAACCACCCCTGGAGGATTGAAGTGACCACCACCTACCTGCAGCCCCACCTGACGCGCGAGGAGGACGGCCGCCCGGCCTCTCCGGTCCCGGCGCCCAAGGAGGTGACCGTCCGTCCCGGTCCGGCATTGCTCGCCGGCATCGAGAACGGCCCTTCGCTGGCCGCGCACCGCGCCCAGTACGGCCCGATCCCGCACCTGACGGGCAAGGAGCTGCACGCCCTCGTCAAGCGGGTGCAGGTCCGCGGCCGCGGTGGCGCCGCCTTCCCGTTCGCCATCAAGCTGGAGACGATCCTCAAGGGCTCGCGCCCGATCCTGGTCGTCAACATGAGCGAGGGCGAGCTGGCCAGCGCCAAGGACCACGCGCTGGCGCTCACCCGCCCGCACCTCGTCCTGGACGGCGTGGTGGCGACCGCCAAGGCGCTGCGCACCCGCAAGGTGCACGTCGTCCTCCCCGGTGAGCGCCCGGGCGCCGCTGCCGCGATGAAGGCAGCGATCGCCGAGCGCAGCGACGGGGTGAACATCTACACCAGCACCGCCTCCTCGCGCTTCGTCGCCGGCCAGGCCCGTGCGGTCGTCGAGCTGCTCTCCGGGCGGCCCAACCTGCCGACCACGACCTGGGCCCCCGAGGCGATCAAGGGCCTCAACGGCCGCCCCACCCTGCTCAGCAACGGCGAGACCTGGGCCCGGGTCGGCCTGCTCGTCCTGCGCGGCGAGGAGGAGTACACCTCCATCGGCACCGCCGAGGAGCCCGGCGCCACCCTGCTCACGCTGAACATGCCCGGTTCGGTCCCGATCGTCGCCGAGGCGGCGTACGGCGACCGGCTGCGTGACTACATCCCGTTCGACCGGCACGGCCTCCCGGCCATGGTGGGTGGGTTCCACGGCGCCTGGGCGACGTGGGAGACCCTGGCCAGCGCCAAGGTGTCGGTCAACGGGATGCGGGCCATGGGCAGCGCGCTCGGCGCCGGCCTCGTGCTGTCGTCGCCGCAGTGCCCGGTCACGCTGACCACGCGCACGGTCGAGTACCTCGCCGGCCAGAGCGCCCAGCGCTGCGGCCCCTGCCTCAACGGGCTGCCGGCGCTCGCCAAGGCCGTGACCGCCGTCCACGACGGGGAGGGCGGCCTGGAGCGGGTCGAGCAGCTCGCCAACCTCGTCGTCCGCCGCGGGGCCTGCGCCCACCCGGACGGCACCGTCCGCCTGGTCAACTCGATGCTCTCCACGTTCGCGGACGAGGTCGAGGCCCACGCCCACGGCAGGTGCAACCTCCGTGAGGGCAGCCACCAGCTGGTCGGCGACAGCTTCACCCGGATCCTCGAGGTGGCGTGATGCCTCAGGTGCTGCGAGTCGACTGGCCCTCCTGCGAGGCCCGGGGACTGTGCCACGAGGTGCTGCCGGAGCTGGTCGACCTCGACGAGTGGGGCTACCCGATCGTCAAGGGCCCCGTGACGAAGGAGCTGATGGACCACGCCAAGGAGGCCGTCAAGGTCTGCCCGAGGCTGGCCCTCCGCATCGTCGAAGGTCGCTGACCGACCCCAGAGACTGAGCCGGATCCGCGCGGAACACCCCCGACCGCGCGGGTCCGGCTCGCCCTGTGCCCGGCCCCGCCAGCGATAGTCCCTAACGAAACCGTCGTGAACTGGCGCGATTCACGACCGTTTCGTTAGGGACTATCTCTGAATAGCGCCGCTCAGACGGCGTACGCCGCCAGCTCGCCCGCGAGGTCCTCGTTCGCGCGCCCGGAGACCAGGGTGCCGTCGGCGGTGTGCTCCATCGAGGAGATCTCGCCGTGCTGGTGCAGCCGGTTGATCAGGTCGCCACGCTCGTAGGGCAGCAGTGCGCTGAACTCCACGTCGGGCCTGGGCAGCTCGTCCTCGATGACGGCGAGGGCCTCGACGATCCCCTCGCCGGTGCGAGCGCTGACCACGACCGAGTGTGGCTCCCGCTGGCGTAGCCGCGCGACCACCATCGGGTCGGCGAGGTCGGCCTTGTTGATCACGACCACCTCGCGCACCGTGTCGGCGCCGATCTCGGCGAACACCTCGCGCACCGCGCTCAGCTGGCCCTCGGGGTCGGGGTGCGACCCGTCCACGACGTGGAGGATCAGGTCGGAGTCGGCCACCTCCTCGAGCGTGCTGCGGAACGCCTCCACCAGCTGGTGGGGCAGGTGGCGCACGAAGCCCACGGTGTCGCTCATCGTGTAGACCCGGCCGTCGGTGGTCGTCGTACGCCGCGTGGTCGGGTCGAGGGTCGCGAACAGCGAGTCGTCGACGAGCACCCCGGCGTCGGTGAGCCGGTTGAGCAGCGAGGACTTGCCGGCGTTGGTGTAGCCGGCGATCGACACGCTCGGGATGTGGTTGCGGCGGCGCTCGGCCCGCTTGGTGTCGCGGGTGCCCTTCATGTCCTTCAGCTGTCGGCGGAGCTTGGCGATGCGGGTGTTGATCCGCCGCCGGTCCGTCTCGATCTTGGTCTCACCGGGGCCACGGCCGCCGATGCCACCGCCGGCCGCGCCGACCCGGCCACCGGCCTGGCGGGAGAGCTGGCCACCCCAGCCGCGCAGCCGCTGCTTCATGTAGTTGAGCTGGGCGAGCTCGACCTGCGACTGCCCCTCCCTCGACTTCGCGTGCTGGGCGAAGATGTCGAGGATCAGGGCGGTCCGGTCGACCACCTTGACCTTGAGCCGGTCCTCGAGGTTGCGCAGCTGGCTCGGCGCGAGCTCGCCGTCGCAGATGACGGTGTCGGCCCCGGTCGCCTGGACGATCTCGCGCAGGCCGTCCACCTTGCCGCGGCCGACGTACGTCGCCGGGTCGGGCTTCTGCCGCCGCTGGTAGATCGCGTCGAGCACCTGGGAGCCGGCGGTCTCGGCGAGCAGCGCGAGCTCGGCGAGGGAGTTCTCGGCGTCCTCGACCGCGGCCGAGGTCCACACGCCGACGAGGATGACCCGCTCGAGCCGGAGCTGGCGGTACTCGACCTCGGTGATGTCCTCGAGCTCGGTCGACAGCCCGGCGACCCGTCGCAGCGCGTGCCGCTCGGCGAGGTCGTGGTCGCCCCCGGTGAGGGTCTCCTCCGGGTCGGGTTCGTCGGTCCAGGCGTCGGCCCTGTCCGACTCGAGCTCTCCTTCGGTCCAGTCGTCGGTGTCCCAGTCGCTGGTCTCGGAGAGCTCGTCGTCGAGGTTGAAGTCCGGTGCGTTCGTCATCCTGCCCCCAGCCTAGGTCGGCCGGAGGGTGCGCGCACGCCGGTTTACTTCGGTGGCATCCGGATGCCGCCGTCGACGCGGATGGTCTCGGCGTTCATGTAGGGGTTGCGTACGCACTCGACCACCATCGAGGCGAGCTCGTCGGCGTCACCGAGCCGCTTGGGGAACAGCACGCTCTCACCGAGCTTGGCCTTGAACGCCTCCGAGGCCTCGCCCTCGCCGTAGATCGGGGTGTCGATCAGGCCGGGCGCGACGGTGTTGAGCCGGATGCCCGCGGCGGAGAGGTCGCGGGCGACCGGGAGGGTCATCCCGACGATGCCGCCCTTGGAGGCGGAGTACGCCGCCTGGCCGATCTGGCCGTCGAAGGCCGCCACGCTGGCGAGGTTGACGATCGCCCCGCGCTCGCCCGAC
>NZ_DASSXS010000278.1:0-12987 GCF_035703625.1 Nocardioides sp.
GGAGCAGATCGTGGCGCGGTCTCCCCGTGCCGTCGCGTACGTCGCCTGCGACCCGGCCGCGCTCGCCCGGGACGTCGAGACCTTCGTCGGCCACGGCTACCGGCTGGAGCGGCTGCGCGCGTTCGATCTCTTCCCGATGACCCACCACGTGGAGTGCGTCGCCCTGCTGACGAGGTCGGGGTGACGGTCTCGCTGAAGTACGCCCGGGTGGAGCGCGAGCGGCGATGGCTGCTGGGGTCCACCCCGGAGCTCAGCGGCAGCCCGATGGAGATCACCGACCGGTACGTCCTCGGGACCCGGCTGCGTCTGCGTGAGGCGGCTGTGGGGGAGCCGGTGGTCCACAAGCTCGGCCACCAGGTGCGACTCGGCTCGGACCCCGCCGAGGTCGCCTGCACCAGCTTCTACCTCGACGACGCCGAGTGGTCGGCCCTGTCCGTCCTGCCGGCCCGGGTGCTGCACACACAGAGGTGGCGGACCGTGCGGGACGGGCAGCCGGTCGCCGTCGACGTGTTCGGTGGGGGCCTCGCCGGGCTCGTCCTGGCCGAGGTCGACCGCGGATCCGGCCCCGACCGTGGGCTCCTGCCCGGGTTCGATCCCGTCGCCGAGGTGAGCTCCGACGAGCGCCTCGTCGGCGGAGCGCTGGCTGCCTCCGGTCGTGACGGGCTCGTGGCGACACTCGGCGACTACGGCGTCCACATCGCCTGAGCGGCCGACCCGGGCTCCGGAGGCTCCCCCCGGTCAGGCAGGGGACGCGGTCGGTGGGGCACGGACTGGAACACTCCCTCGACCTCATGTATCTTGATGTCAAGAGAATGCGGATGCTCGCCCGGGAAGAGCGCGGGTGGACCCGACCTTTCGGGTCCGCGTGACCAACGGCAAGATGGGCACGGAGTGGCGAGCGAACGACGACGAGGAGACGGCTGATGTCGAGTCAGGACAGCTTCAAGGCGAAGAGCACGCTGGACGTGGAGGGCAGGTCCTACGAGATCTACCGCCTCGATGCGGTCGACGGGGACGGCCTGGACGTCAAGAGCCTCCCGTTCAGCCTCAAGGTCCTGCTCGAGAACCTGCTGCGCACAGAGGACGGCCAGAACATCACCGCCGACGACATCCGCGCGCTGGCCGGCTGGGACGCCGACGCCGAGCCCGACAAGGAGATCCAGTTCACGCCCGCTCGCGTGATCATGCAGGACTTCACCGGCGTTCCGTGCGTCGTCGACCTCGCCACGATGCGCGAGGCGATGCAGGAGCTCGGCGGCGACCCCTCCCGGATCAACCCGCTCGCGCCCGCCGAGATGGTCATCGACCACTCGGTGATCGCCGACGTGTTCGGCAGTCCCGAGGCCTTCGAGCGCAACGTCGAGATCGAGTACGAGCGCAACCAGGAGCGCTACCAGTTCCTGCGGTGGGGCCAGGGCGCCTTCGACGACTTCAAGGTCGTCCCGCCCGGCACCGGCATCGTCCACCAGGTCAACATCGAGCACCTCGCGCGCGTCGTCTTCACGCGTGACTCCGACGGGACGACCGTCGCCTACCCCGACACCTGCGTCGGCACGGACTCCCACACGACGATGGTCAACGGCATCGGCGTGGTCGGCTGGGGCGTCGGCGGCATCGAGGCCGAGGCAGCGATGCTCGGCCAGCCGGTGTCCATGCTGATCCCGAGGGTCGTGGGCTTCAAGCTCTCCGGCGAGCTGCCCGAGGGCTCCACCGCCACGGACCTGGTTCTCACCATCACCGAGCAGCTCCGCAAGCACGGCGTGGTCGGCAAGTTCGTCGAGTTCTACGGCGACGGCGTCGGCGCGCTGCCGCTGGCCAACCGGGCCACCATCGGCAACATGAGCCCGGAGTTCGGCTCCACCATCGCGGTCTTCCCGATCGACCAGCAGACCATCGACTACCTCGAGCTCACCGGGCGCAGCAAGGAGCAGCTCGCCCTGGTCGAGGCCTACTCCAAGGAGCAGGGCCTCTGGCACGACCCGTCCGCCGAGGGGTACGTCGAGCCGCGCTACTCCGAGAAGCTCGAGCTCGACCTGTCCGAGGTCGTGCCGTCGCTGGCCGGTCCCAAGCGGCCGCAGGACCGGGTCGAGGTCACCGAGGCGAAGGAGGCCTTCCGCTCGGCGCTGGCCGACTACGTCGACGAGGGAGACTCCCACGACGGCGTGATCTCCCATGCGGACGAGGCGTCGGCCGAGTCCTTCCCCGCGAGTGACGCGCCGGCGTACTCCGCGGACATCGACGGCGGCGGCGAGCCGACCGACTGGCACCTCAACCGGGACAGCACCAGGGGCCGACCCTCCAGCCCGACCCGGGTGGAGCTCTCCGACGGCACGAAGTTCGAGATCGACCACGGGGCGGTGACGATCGCGGCGATCACGTCGTGCACCAACACGTCGAACCCCTCGGTGATGATCGGTGCCGCCCTGCTGGCCAAGAACGCGGTCGAGAAGGGGCTGCAGCGCAAGCCGTGGGTCAAGACCACCCTGGCGCCGGGCTCCAAGGTGGTCAGCGACTACTACGAGCGCTCCGGCCTGACGCCCTACCTCGACAAGCTCGGGTTCAACCTCGTCGGCTACGGGTGCACCACCTGCATCGGCAACTCCGGCCCCCTGATCCCGGAGGTCTCCGAGGCGGTCCAGGACAACGACCTGGCCGTCGTCTCGGTGCTGTCGGGCAACCGCAACTTCGAGGGGCGGATCAACCCGGACGTGAAGATGAACTACCTGGCGTCGCCGCCGCTCGTGGTCGCCTACGCGCTCGCAGGGTCGATGGACGTCGACCTGTTCGGCGACCCGCTCGGCGTGGACTCCGACGGCAACGAGGTCTTCCTCAAGGACATCTGGCCCTCTCCGTCCGAGATCGAGCGGGTGATCGGCGAGTCGATCAGCGCCGACATGTTCGGGTCGTCCTACGAGGACGTCTTCGCCGGCGACGAGCGCTGGCGCAACCTGTCCACACCGGAGGGCGACATCTTCGAGTGGGACGAGGGCTCGACCTACGTGCGCCGGGCGCCGTACTTCGACGGGATGCCGGAGGAGCCCGAGGCCGTCACCGACATCGAGGGCGCCCGGGTCCTGCTCAAGCTCGGCGACTCGGTCACCACCGACCACATCAGCCCCGCCGGCGCGATCAAGAAGGACTCGCCCGCGGGCAGGTACCTCGCCGAGCACGGCGTCGAGCAGCGGGACTTCAACTCCTACGGCTCGCGGCGCGGCAACCACGAGGTGATGATCCGCGGGACGTTCGCCAACATCCGGCTCCGCAACCAGCTCGCCCCGGGCACGGAGGGCGGCGTCACCCGCGACTTCACGGCTGACGGCAACGAGACCACGGTGTTCGAGGCGTCGGAGAACTACCTGCGCGAGGGCATCCCGCTGGTGGTGCTGGCCGGCAAGGAGTACGGCTCGGGTTCCTCCCGCGACTGGGCGGCGAAGGGGACCGCGCTGCTCGGGGTCAAGGCGGTCATCGCCGAGTCGTACGAGCGGATCCACCGGTCCAACCTGATCGGCATGGGCGTGCTGCCGCTGCAGTTCCCCGAGGGCGAGAGCGCCGAGTCGCTGGGCCTCTCCGGCGAGGAGACGTTCGCGATCACCGGGGTCACCGAGCTCAACGACGGCACGACCCCGAGCACGGTCAAGGTCACCGCCGGCGACACCGAGTTCGACGCCGTCGTCCGGATCGACACCCCGGGTGAGGCGAACTACTTCCGCAACGGCGGGATCATGCCCTACGTCCTGCGCAACCTGCGGGCGAGCTGAGCGCGGTCTGAGCCTGCTGGGTCTCGGAGTCCCGGCCCTGGTCGCGGTGGCCCTGGCCCTGCTGGCCGGGGCCACCGTGCAGTCCCTCGTCGGTCTGGGACTCGGCCTGGTCGCCGCTCCGGTGATCACGCTCGTCGAGCCCGAGCTGATGCCGGAGCTCATGCTCTGGCTGGCCTGCACCTACCCGATCGTCACCCTGGCGGCGGAGCGCGAGGACATCCACTGGGCGGGCCTCGGGTGGTCGCTGCCCACCCGGCTGGTCGGCACCGCGCTCGGGGTCGCGGCGGTGGCGTCGTTCTCCACCCGGGTCCTCGGCCTGGCGGTCGCCGTGATGGTCCTCGTGGCCGTGCTGGTCACCTGGCTCGCGGTGCGACCGCCGATCACCCGGGGGTCGCTCATGACGGCGGGCCTGGTCTCGGGGTTCTCCGGTACGGCGACCTCGATCGGCGGCCCGCCGATGGCGATCCTCTACCAGGAGCAACCACCCCGCCAGATCCGGACCACGCTGGCGGTCTACTTCATGGTGGGGGCGGCGCTCTCGCTCGGCGGGCTCGCCGTCGCGGGGCAGCTGGAGCTGCGACAGGTGCTCCTGGCCGCGTGCCTGGCGCCGGTCCTGCCGGTCGGTGCCGTCCTCGGTCGGGCGCTGCGGCACCGCCTGCCTCCGGACCGGGTGCGAGCCGTCGTGCTGCTGCTCTGCGCGACGAGCGCCGTCGTCCTCCTGGTCAGGTCGCTCGTCTAGCCCCGGGATGCAGGCGGGTGAGTCGCGGGACAGCCGTGACGAGCAGCTCCGTCAGGAGAGCTTCGACATCTTGGCGAAGGGGCTCGTGATGCGCACCCTCCGGGCCCCGAAGTCGACCGTCACCGCAGCGGCCTCGGCGTCGACGACGCGGCCCATCCCGTAGGAGTCGTGCGAGACCAGGTCGCCGCACTCGAACTGCTCGATGACCGGATCAGGGTTCGGCTGGAACGGGCTGCTGGCGAGGTGGCGCCGTCGTGCGGGTGAGGGTGTCATTACTGCCAGTATGCGCCTCGGCGACCACGGAGGAGCATTCCGGCCTCGGTGTGCCTCCTGTGGCTGTCCCGGGAGCGGCTCGGCTGCCAGACTCGTCGGGTGAGGAACGACGAGGCGCTGGGCGGCTCAGGCAGCTATCGCACCACGCGCACCGAGGCGTTCAGCGATGGCGTCTTCGCGATCGCGATCACGTTGCTCGTGCTCGAGATCGGCGTTCCGGCCGGCGCGGAGGACGACCTGCTGGGTGCTCTTGCCGACCAGTGGCCCTCGTACCTCGCCTACATCGTGAGCTTCGCGTCCATCGGCGCGGTGTGGTTTGCGCACACGGTGGTCACCGAGTACCTCCACCACACCACCTCGGTGTTCGTGCGACTCAACCTGCTGCTGCTCCTCGTGGTGTCGTTCCTCCCGTTCCCGACGCGCCTGCTGGCGGAGTACATCGGCGAGCCCGAGCCCGCGCGCGTCGCCGCCACGGTCTACGGGATCAACCTGCTGCTCACCTCGCTGCTGGTCTCGGCACTGTGGCGGTACGCAGTTCACGCGGACCTCGTCCGGCGAGACCTGCCGGACGAGGACGTCAGGTCGCTCACCCGCCGGCTCACTCCTGGCCTGGCCGGTTACGTGGTGATGATCGTCCTGGGACTGTTCCTGCCGGTGATCGCCGTGGTCGGCTACTTCGCGATCGCCGTGTTCATCCTCGTGCCGCTCCACCACCTCCGGCGACGGACCTCCAGCGGCTAGCTAGCCCTGCTGCCCGGCGATGTTGACCATCCAGGTCACGCCGAACCGGTCGGCGCACATGCCGAACTCGTCGCCCCACATCTGCTTCTCGAGCGGCACCATGACCGTGCCGCCGTCGGAGAGCTGCTTCCAGTTGGCACGCAACATCTCGTCGTCGTCGCCGCTGAGGCTGATGGAGTGGTTGTTGCCGACCGTGAGGTCCTGCCCGGGCGGGTTGTCGGCGGCCATGAGGGTGAAGCCGGCCTCGGTCTCGAGCTGGCCGTGCATGACCTTGCTGGCCTCGCCGCCGGTGTCGTTGCCGAAGTCGCCGAACGTGTTGATGTTGAGCTCCCCGCCGAAGACGTCACGATAGAACTCGAGCGCCTCGCGCGCGTTGCCCTCGAAGGTGACGTAGGGGTTGAGTTTCGATGCCACGGTGTCCTCCCTTTCGCTCATGTCCGTTGTTCATCCCGCACGCTAGACCTGTCCGCCGACGGCCGGAACCGCGCGGCCCTGAACACTCGTCGAGCACCTCCCACGGACGCGGGACCGGGCTGGCTACGGTGGTCGTCATGATCGCCGCGTTCAGCATCTCCCCGACCGCCGCGGACGACTCCGGCAGCGTGTCGGAGGCCGTGGCGGCCGCCGTCCGCGTGGTGCGCGAGTCCGGGCTCGCCAACGAGACCAACGCCATGTTCACCAACATCGAGGGCGAGTGGGACGAGGTGATGGCCGTGGTCAAGCAGGCCGTCGACGTCGTCGCCGCCGTCTCCCCGCGGGTCGGCCTGGTGCTCAAGGCCGACATCCGTCCGGGGTACGACGGCCAGCTCTCCGCCAAGGTGGAGCGCATCGAGAAGGCGCTGGAGTCATGACCGCCGGTGGCCGCCGCAGGCTCGTCGTCGTGGGTGTCGCACTCGTGGTCCTCATCGGCCTGGCGGTGATGGTCCAGCTGCTGCGCGGCGATGACGGACCGCCCTCCGGTCTGGGTGAGGTGGCGACCTACCAGGACCTGCCGCGTGACCACGTGGAGAGCGACGTCGACTACGACCAGTCCCCGCCGGTGGGCGGCGCCCACGACCCGGCGTGGCAGAACTGCGGGGTCTACGACCAGCAGGTCCGTGACGAGAACGCGGTGCACACCCTGGAGCACGGTGCCCTCTGGATCACCTACGACCCGAGCCTCTCCGACGAGGAGGTCGACAGCCTCGCGGACAAGCTGCCGGAGAAGGGCCTGCTCTCGCCGTACGACGGCCAGGACGCGCCGGTCGTCGTCACCGTGTGGGAGGCGCAGCTTGCGCTGGACGGACCGGACGACCCGCGGCTCGAGCAGTTCATCGACGAGTACTCCGACGGGCACACCTCGCCGGAGCCCGAGGTGACCTGCCTGGGTGGGGTCGAGGAGTTCGAGGACCCCGCCGGTGAGGCCTGATCACGGCTCGGGGACGCGCATCGCCTGCAGCTGGGTCTCGGAACCGGTGAACCCCACGGAGCGGTAGATCCGGATGGCCAGGTAGTCGGGGTCGGCGACCATCACCAGCGTGTGCACCCCCAGGTCGTCGAAGCCGAAGCGACCGGCGTGGTGGACGAGCGTGCCGCACAGCCCGCGGCCCCGGAAGTCCGGATGCGTCATCACCCCCTGGTAGCGGGCGAGGCCCTCGGAGGCCACGAACAGCCCCATCGAGGCGGCGAGCCGACCGTCGAGGAACGCGCCGAACCACTGCCCGAGGCCCATGTCGACCAGGCGCCGCTCCGCGGCGGCACGGCGGGTGGCGAACACCCGCCCGCCGTGCAGGTCCTCGTCGCTGAGCGCCAGCTCGACCTGCTGCGCCCAGTCGTCGTCGTTCGCGAGGGGACGGACGGTTGCCCCGGCGTTGGGGTGAGGCGGCTCGTGGACCGCCTGCGCGGTCATCACCGTCGACGCCTCGACGCCCATCCCGGCTGCCCGGAACGGTGCGAGGTCGTCGACCGACCCATCGGCGCCGTCGACGCCGAAGGTCCGGTGCTCGGCCTCCGGGAACGCGCTCTCGAAGGCCAGCAGCCAGTCCGGCACGGCGTCGGGGCCGGCGGGGGAGTCGAGGAGCAGGTAGTTGCCCCAGTAGAAGCCCGGGTTCGCCGGCGTGCGGACGACGAGGTGGTCACCGCGGTCCTCCACCTCGCTACCCGCTGCCCGGAGCAGCGCGAGGTCGGTCCGCCAGGCGAGGGACCGGATCTCCATGGGGCGAACGTACGCAAGGGATGGCACGATCGTCAGGTGGATTCCGAGACACGCACGTACCGCACCGGCGACACCGACACCGTCCGCGACATCACCCGCGACTGCGCCGCCTTCGCCTCCGGTCGGGGCGACGGTCTGCTGCACGTCTTCGTCCCGCACGCCACCGCCGGGATCGCGATCATCGAGACCGGCGCGGGCAGCGACGACGACCTGCTCGCCGCCCTCGGCGACCTGCTCCCCGCCGACGATCGCTGGCGGCACCGGCACGGCAGTCCCGGGCACGGCCGGTCGCACGTCATGCCGGCACTGGTGCCGCCGTATGCCACGGTGCCGGTGCTCGACGGAGAGCTGGCGCTCGGCACCTGGCAGAGCATCTGCCTCGTCGACGTCAACGTCGACAACGCGGAGCGTGAGGTGCGCCTCTCCTTCCTGGCCGGGGGATGACCCACCCGTGAGCGACCTCGCGGACCTGCGCGCAGCGCTCGAGTCCCGGACCGGTCCGGCGATGCTGCCCGCCCTGGCCTACACCTCGTCGGAGGTGCTGGCGTGGGAGCAGCGGTTCGTCTTCGCGGGGACCTGGGCCTGCCTGGGCCGGCTCGACGAGCTGCTGCCACCGGGGACCACCCAGCGGGCAGTGCCGGTGGGCGATGTGGCCGGCCTGCTGACGCGCGCCGACGCCCGGGTGAGGCTGTTCGCGAACACGTGCCGGCACCGCGGCCACGAGCTCCTGACCGGGGACGCCTCCTCCGCCCACCGGGCGATCGTCTGTCCCTACCACTCCTGGTCCTACGACCTGGCCGGTCGCGTCCTGGCAGCACCGGGCTTCCGCGAGGCCGACGGGTTCGCCCCGGAGTCCCACGGCCTGGTCGAGCTGCCGGTGGCGGAGTGGAGCGGCTGGCTCTTCGGCCACGGGACGCGGCCGGTGGGCGACCCCGACGTGCCGGACTTCGACGCGCACCTCGGGGCGCTGGTGGCGATCGTGGCGCCGTACCGCCCCGAAGCGCTGCGGCTGGGGGAGCGGCACGACTACGAGGTCGCCGCGAACTGGAAGGTGATCGCCGAGAACTACCACGAGTGCTACCACTGCCCGGCGATCCACCCCGAGCTGTGCCGCGTCTCTCCGCCGACGTCGGGTGACAACTACCACCTGCCCGGCGCCTGGGTCGGCGGCTCGATGCGCCTGGGAGACGGGGTCGCCACGATGTCCCTCGACGGCGCGTCCCGTGGGTGGCCGATCGCGGGCGTCTCGCCGACCACCGTGGAGTACCTCCACATGCTGCCCAACCTGCTGGTCTCCGCCCACCCCGACTACGTCATGACCCACCGCCTGCTGCCCCTCGCGCCGGATCGCACGCTGGTCGAGTGCTCGTGGTACTTCCCTCCCGACGGCGAGGGGCGACTGCCCGATCCGGCGTACGCCGTCGACTTCTGGGACCTCACCAACCGCCAGGACTGGACGGCGTGCGAGTCCGTCCAGCGCGGACTGGCGAGCCCGCACTTCCGTCCCGGTCCGCTGGCGCCGGGCGAGGATGCCGTGGCGCGGTTCGACGCGATCGTGGCGGCTGCCTATCTCGGGAGGGGCTTCGCGACGGACGCGACCTAGTCGAAGAGCTCGGCGACGAAGACCGCCCGGCCGTCCGCCAGGTGCCGTGCCTCGATCCTCAGGCCGATGACCTGCTCGGACCGGTCGGCCCGCAGCACGGGCACCGTGACCTGGTTGCCGAGCAGGGGACCCCGGCCGCTGGCCAGGTGCAGCGTCAGACCGGCGATGTGGGCCTGGTGGTAGCGGGTCGGAATGATGCAGATGAGGCGGCTCCCGACCAGCTGACCTGGGTCCTCGTACCCGAGCAGGGTGAGCGCGGACGGGCTGACCGCGACGATCTGGTCGGTGTCGTCCGCGGCGATCAGGGCGCGGGTCGAGCTGTCGACCGGGGCGGGGTCCCAGTGGAGCGTTCGCGGGTCGGGTGGGGGAGGGTTGCCGATCGGCGCCGTCCACGCCTCCGGAGCGCCGCCGGCGGACTGCCGGCGGACCTGGGCGCACAGCCACCTCCTGAACCCCGCGATCTCGGGCTGGGTCGGCGGCGAGAACAGCCGTCCCTCCGCGGCCAGGCGCACGCTGGTCTCCATCATCTGGTCGAGAACGTCGAAGTCGGACACCGCATCGGTCGACAGGACGAGGGAGACCTGCTCGGCCGAGACCTGGGGCTCGACCGCGGCGGCCATGATCGCCTCCGGGTCCTCGCCGAGGTCGGGCGCCGGGACCTGCTCGAAGAGCACGCTCATCGCCGCGCTGGCGGCGGCGTGCTCGTCGAGGGCCGTCGGGTCCTCGTCGAGCCTGGCGAGGAGGAGCTCGCGGAGGAGTCCCGACGCGTGCTCCTGCCAGGCGGCATGCATCAGCAGCGGCACGTTGCCCAGCTCGATGTGCACCGTCGACGCCCCCGCGGATGGTTGAGCGGTCGAGACCCTTTCGGCGGTGTCCTGGGCGTCGTCGGGAGGGGGGTCGGCGATCTCGAACCACACCACCTTGCCTTCCTCGTCGTGGTGCGCGCCCCACTGGTCGACCACCTCGGTCACCATGTGGAGCCCGCGACCGGTCCCGGCGGCCCGTGAGTAGTCGCGGGGGAGCGGCAGGTGGTCGCTGCCGTCGGCGAGCTCCACCCGCACCGACTGCGGGGCGAGGATGACGCGCAGCCGCATCGGCGTCCCCGCGTGGACGAGTGCGTTGGTGACGATCTCGCTGAGCGCCAGGGCCGCGGCGTCGGTGGCCTCCTCGGAGGCATCGCCGGGAAGGGCGTCCCGCAAGAGCCTGCGCGCCTCTCCGGCGCTGCTCGGAAGCGCCGGGAGCATTTGATCGACGGCCACCTGGGTCCCCATGTCCCGACCATCCTCGCGTGCCGGGCGGTCTTTGGGAAGGATCCGGCTCCGAAATGAGGTTTGTCGAACAGATGTTCGAAACGCGGGTAGGCTGGACGAGTGGTCACCTACGTCGCTCCTCCTGGCTGGCCGCCACAGGTCCGGCCTCCCGATGCTCCCGGCTGGGAGCACACGGCCGCCAACTGGCTGCTGGACATCTGTCCGCCCGAGTACCGCGCCCACGGGGCCCTGCGCCGTCACGTCGTGGTGCTCGCCCGCTTCGCCGTCCTCCACGTCGAGGCCTCCCAGGCGGCCTGCCGACGCGGGCTGAGCGAGGCGCGCTCCGGGTTGCGTGACGTCGTCGGCCCCGACGTCGTCGAGGCAGCGGTCCAGACGTTCCATCGCGAGGAGGCGCGGCTGCTCGCCGTACGCCGCGCGGCAGGGCTGGTCGAGGAGGCACTGCGCGGCCGCAGGTTCGTCGCCCGCCTGTAGCGTCGCCCCCCATGTACGGCTACTCCAGTGTCGCCCTGATCGACCGTCGGGGCTGGGTGCTGCTCCAGGAGCGCGACGAGCACCCGGTCATCGACCCGGAGAAGTGGGGCTTCCCGGGCGGGGGCGTCGAGGACGGCGAGACCTACGAGGACGCCGCCTACCGCGAGCTCGCCGAGGAGACCGGCGTCCGGCTGGACGGTGGTCTCGAGCAGTTCGGCGAGTTCGTGTGCAACTGCGGGGAGTGCGGCGACACGCCCTTCGTGGTCTACGCGGCGCCGGTCGACCTGACCGACGACGACATCGAGTGCCACGAGGGACGGCAGATGGTCTTCGTCGAGCCGACCCGCGCCCTCGGCCTCGACCTGACGTCCTCGGCCAGGATCGCGCTCCCGCTCTTCCTCGAGTCCGAGGCCTACCGACGCATGACGCCATGAGCTTTCGCGTGATCCCGGTGCCCGCCTACGGCTGCGAGGACGTGGCGGTGGCAACCCACGGCCCGGACGAGGGCTCGGTCTTCACCGGCACCGAGGACGGCAGCATCTGGCGCATCCGGGACGAGGGCCGGCAGGTCGACCGGGTCGCCGCGACCGGCGGCCGCCCGCTCGGGATCGAGTACGACGGCGACGGTCGGCTGGTGGTCTGCGACGCCACCCGCGGCCTGCTTCGCGTCGACCCCGCCACCGGCGTGGTCGAGACGCTGGCCGACACCGTGGCGGGCACGCCGATCCTGGTCTGCAACAACGCCGCCGTCGCCGCCGACGGAACCATCTGGTTCAGCGACTCCTCGACCGTGCACACCCTCGACCGGTGGAAGGACGACTTCATCCAGGTCACCGCCACCGGCCGGCTGCTGCGCCGAGACCCCGGCGGCGAGGTCGAGGTGGTGATGGGGGGCCTGGCCTTCGCCAACGGTGTCGCCCTCGGCGGGGACGAGGCGTTCGTGGCGGTCGCGGAGAGCAGCACCCGTCGGGTGGCCCGGTACTGGATCTCTGGCCGCCGCGCGGGGGAGCGGGACTTCCTCGTCGAGGACCTGCCCGGCTACCCCGACAACATCGCCCGCGGGAGCGACGGCCTGATCTGGGTCACGATCGGGTCACCCACCGATCCGCTCCTCGAGAAGCTGATGCGGGGTCCGCTCTGGCTGCGGCGCCAGGTGACGCGGATCCCCGAGCGGCTGCAGCCGAAGGAGAAGCAGCGGGTCTGGGTGCAGGCCTACGACGACGCCGGCGCGCTGGTCCACGACTGCGACGTCGACACCCGCGACTTCCACATGGTGACGGGCGTCCGGGAGCACGCCGGGAGGGTCTGGATGGGCAGTCTCCACGAACACGGCGTTGCGGTCCTCGACCTATAGACTCGCCGCCATGGGCCACCTCGAGTCGATCACGACCCCGCGGGACCTGCGCGACCTCTCCGACGACCAGCTCGACCTGCTGGCCAGCGAGATCCGTGACCTGCTCGTCGCGACCTGCTCACGCACCGGGGGGCACCTCGGCCCCAACCTCGGTGTCGTCGAGCTCACGCTCGCCATCCACCGCGTGTTCGACTCCCCGCGTGACCGGGTGGTCTTCGACACCGGCCACCAGTCCTACGTCCACAAGCTCCTCACCGGCCGGCGCGCCGACTTCGACAAGCTCCGCCAGGAGAACGGCCTGAGCGGGTACCCCAGCCAGGCCGAGTCGGCCCACGACATCGTCGAGAACTCCCACGCGTCCACGGCCCTGAGCTACGCAGACGGTCTCGCCAAGGCCTACGCCATCCGGGGCGAGGACCGCCACGTCGTGGCCGTCATCGGCGACGGCGCGCTCACCGGCGGCATGGCCTGGGAAGCGCTCAACAACATCGCCATCGCCCGCGACAGCAAGCTCGTGATCGTCGTCAACGACAACGGACGGTCCTACACGCCCACGATCGGCGGGCTGGCCAACGCGCTCACC
>NZ_DASSXS010000317.1:0-3530 GCF_035703625.1 Nocardioides sp.
CCGTCGACGAACACGTGGACGAAGTCGGGCTGGATGTAGCGCAGGATCCGGGTGTAGTGGGTGATCAGCAGGACGCCCTTGCCCTCCTGCTCGCGGAACCGGTTCACCCCGTCCGCGACGATCCTGAGCGCGTCGATGTCGAGGCCCGAGTCGGTCTCGTCGAGGACCGCGACCTTGGGGTTGAGCAGCTCGAGCTGGGCGATCTCGTGGCGCTTCTTCTCGCCACCGGAGAAGCCCTCGTTGACCGAGCGCTGCGAGAACGACGCGTCGAGGTCGAGGCGCTCCATCACGCCGTTGACGTCCTTGACCCAGGTGCGCAGCTTGGGTGCCTCGCCGTCGATCGCGGTCTTGGCGGTGCGCAGGAAGTTCGAGACCGAGACCCCCGGCACCTCGACGGGGTACTGCATCGCCAGGAACAGACCGGCGCGGGCCCGTTCGTCGACCGACATGGCGAGCACGTCGGCACCGTCGAGCGTGACCTCGCCGCTCGTGATCTGGTACTTGGGGTGGCCGGCGATCGAGTAGGCCAGCGTCGACTTGCCCGATCCGTTCGGGCCCATGATCGCGTGGGTCTGGCCGTCCCTGATGGTCAGCGTGACCCCCTTGAGGATCTCCTTGGGGCCGTCCTCGGTGTCGACCGAGACGTGCAGGTCCTTGATGTCCAGCGTGGTCATTTCTCTCCTTGGGTGAGTCAGCTCGGCCTGACGCCGTTGAGGGCCTCGGTCGCGTCGACGTAGACGTCGCCGTCGCGGACCTCGACCGCGAACGTGGCCACCGGCTCGGTGGCCGGAAGATGGGTGGGCTTGCCGGTGCGCAGGTCGAAGCAGGAGCCGTGCAGCCAGCACTCGACGGTGCCGTCGGCGACCTCTCCCTCGCTCAGCGCGACCTCCGCGTGGGAGCAGACGTTCTGCAGGGCGAAGAGCTCCTCGCCGTCACGCGCGATGGCGAGCTCGAGGTCTCCGACCGTCACGGCCAGCGCCTCGTCGACGGGGACCTCGTCGGCCGCACAGACCTTCTCGAAACCCATCACGGGGTCCCCTCGGCGTTGTTCGCGGAAGGAGCGGAGCGGGAGGAGCGAAGAACGTCGTGGGGTATTCCCAGGTCCTTCAGGACGTTCTTGGCCAGCTCGTCCTCGACGGTCGCCATCAGGCGCTCCTGGAGGGCGGGTACGCCGACCTTGCGGATCAGGTCGTTGAAGAAGCCGTGGACGACGAGCCGGCGGGCCTCGACCTCGCTGACCCCGCGCGAGCGCAGGTAGAACAGCTGCTCGTCGTCGAAGCGGCCCGTGGCCGACGCGTGGCCGGCGCCCTCGATCTCACCGGTCTCGATCTCGAGGTTCGGGACGGAGTCGGCGTGGCAGCCGTCGGTGAGGACGAGGTTGCGGTTCTCCTCGTAGGTCTCGATCCCCTCGGCCACCTTGCGGATCAGCACGTTCCCGATCCACACGGTGCGTGCGCCCTCGCCCTGGAGCGCGCCCTTGTAGACGGCGTGGCTCCGGGTCCGCGGCGCGGTGTGGTCGACGAACAGGCGGTGCTCGATGTGCTGCCCCTCGTCGGCGAAGTAGAGGCCGAGCATCTCGGCGTCGCCGCCGGGGCCGGCGTACCGGACGTTGGCGTCCATCCGGACGGTCTTGCCGCCGAAGGAGATCGCGACGTGCTTGTACGTCGCGTCGCGGCCCACGGTGGCCTCGTGGTGGGTCAGGTGGACGGTGTCGTCGGCCCAGTCCTGCAGGGAGATGACCGACACCTGCGCGCCGTCGCCCACCGAGATCTCGACGACCTGGGCGAGCGCCGCGTGCCCGGTGTGGTTGAGCACGACCACGGCCTTGGCGTGGTTGCCGAAGCGCAGGGCGACGTGGCCCGCCTCGGTGCCCTCCGCGCTGCGGCCGTCGAGCTCCACGACGATCGGCTCGTCGACCTCGACCTCGGCGGGCACGTCGACCAGCAGGGTGGTGGGCACCTCGGCCAGGACCCGGGCGCCGAACAGGGTGTTGGGCACCAGGCCACTGAGGCCGCGCAGGCCCCTGGCCTCCTCACCGTCGACCTCCTCGACCCGCACGCCTCCGGGAGAGTTCCAGGTGCAGGAGGTGGTGGTCGCACCGAACTCGGCGTCCGCGTGCAGCCCGCGCAGCCGCTTGAGCGGGGTGAAGCGCCAGATCTCCTCGCGGCCGGTCGGGACCGTGTGGTCCGCGACCTCGAACGAGCCCTCCGGGTGCAGGTGGGACTCGACCCTCGACTCCTCGAGGGCCTCGGCAACTGCTGCCATCAGCCGACGGCTCCTTCCATCTGCAGCTCGATGAGCCGGTTCAGCTCGAGGGCGTACTCCATCGGAAGCTCCTTGGCGATGGGCTCGACGAAGCCGCGCACGATCATCGCCATCGCCTCGTCCTCCTCCATCCCGCGGGACATGAGGTAGAACAGCTGGTCGTCGGAGACCTTCGAGACGCTCGCCTCGTGGCCCATGGAGACGTCGTCCTCGCGGATGTCGACGTAGGGGTAGGTGTCCGAACGGCTGATCTGGTCGACGAGCAGGGCGTCGCAGAGCACGTTCGACTTCGAGCCGTGGGCGCCCTCGTTGACCTGGACCAGGCCGCGGTACGACGTCCGGCCGCCTCCGCGGGCGACCGACTTGCTCAGGATCGAGCTCGACGTGTGGGGCGCGGCGTGGACCATCTTGGCGCCGGCGTCCTGGTGCTGGCCCTCGCCGGCGAACGCGATCGAGAGCGTCTCGCCCTTGGCGTGCTCACCCATGAGGTAGACGGCGGGGTACTTCATCGTGACCTTGGACCCGATGTTGCCGTCGACCCACTCCATGGTGGCGCCGGCTTCGCAGGTGGCGCGCTTGGTCACCAGGTTGTAGACGTTGTTCGACCAGTTCTGGATCGTCGTGTAGCGGCAGCGCCCGCCCTTCTTCACGATGATCTCCACGACCGCGGAGTGCAGCGAGTCGGAGGAGTAGATCGGCGCGGTGCAGCCCTCGACGTAGTGAACGTAGGCATCCTCGTCGACGATGATCAGGGTCCGCTCGAACTGGCCCATGTTCTCGGTGTTGATCCGGAAGTAGGCCTGCAGCGGGATGTCGACGTGGACACCCGGCGGGACGTAGATGAAGGAACCGCCCGACCACACCGCGGTGTTGAGCGAGGCGAACTTGTTGTCACCGACCGGGATCACCGTGCCGAAGTACTCCTGGAAGAGCTCCGGCTGCTCGCGCAGCGCGGTGTCGGTGTCGAGGAAGAGGACGCCCTGCTCCTCGAGGTCCTCGCGGATCGAGTGGTAGACGACCTCGGACTCGTACTGCGCGGCGACGCCCGCGACCAGTCGCTGCTTCTCCGCCTCGGGGATGCCGAGCTTGTCGTAGGTGTTCTTGATGTCCTCGGGCAGGTCCTCCCAGGAGGTGGCCTGCTTCTCGCTCGACCGCACGAAGTACTTGATGTTGTCGAAGTCGATGTGGGAGAGGTCCGAGCCCCACGTCGGCATCGGCTTGCGGTGGAAGAGCTTGAGCCCCTTCAGCCGCAGGTCCAGCATCCA
>NZ_DASSXS010000312.1:0-26036 GCF_035703625.1 Nocardioides sp.
AGCACACGGCGTCACGCCGCTATGTCGCTGACACGGCCGTGCTCGAGACGACGTACACGACGGACACCGGAGAGGTCCGGGTGACCGACCTGATGCCGACCGGTGACCGGCGCGCCGACGTCATACGCCGCGTCGAGGGCATGCGTGGCACGGTCACCCTGCGACACAGCCTGGTCGTGCGCTTCGACTACGGCCGGATCCGGCCGTGGGTGCACCGCGAGGAGGTCGACGGCCGTCCCGCGATCATCGCGACCGCCGGTCCGGACAAGCTCGTCCTCACCGGTCCGCGGCTGCCACCGGCGGTGGACGGCCACCACGAGGAGACCTTCGAGGTGGAGGAGGGCGACCGCCTCGACTTCACGCTGACCTGGATCCCGTCGTACCGCGACATCCCCGACGCCGTCGACATCGAGACGCAGCTCGAGTACACGCTGGAGGAGCAACAGGCCTGGGCCGACGACTGCGAGTACGACGGCCCCTGGCGCACCGAGGTGCTCCGCAGCCTGGTCACCCTCCGCGGCCTGACCCACATCGACACCGGCGGCATCGTCGCCGCGCCCACGACCTCCCTGCCCGAGCAGTTCGGGGGTGAGCGCAACTGGGACTACCGCTACTGCTGGCTCCGCGACGCGGCGCTCACCATCCAGGCCCTCATCGCCGCCGGACACCTCGACTCCGCGGTGCTGTGGCGCGACTGGCTGCTGCGGGCGGTGGCCGGCGACCCGGAGGACCTGCAGATCATGTACCAGGTCGACGGCGCCCGGCGCCTGCCCGAGCTCACCCTCGACCACCTGCCCGGGTACGCCGGCTCGCGGCCGGTCCGGATCGGCAACGGCGCGGTCGACCAGCGCCAGAGCGACGTGCTGGGCGAGGTGATGATCGCGCTCCACGCCGCCCGGGCGGCGGGCATGAGGCACGACGACAACGCGTGGGCCCTGCAGCGGGTGTTGATGGACAACCTCACCGCGACCTGGCAGGAACCCGATCACGGCCTCTGGGAGATCCGCGGGCCGCGCCGTCACTTCACCCACTCCCGGGCGATGGTGTGGGCGGCGTTCGACCGGGCCGTGCGCTCGGTCGAGGAGCAGGGTCTTTCCGGACCGGTCGAGGAGTGGCGGCGGGTGCGGGACGCCTGCCGGGAGGAGGTGCTGACGCAGGGCTTCGACCCGGACCGGAACTCGTTCACCCAGCACTACGACACCACCGAGGTCGACGCCTCCCTGCTCGTGCTGCCGTTGATCGGGTTCATCGAGGGCGACGACCCACGGATGCTGGGGACCATCGAGGCGATCGAGCGGGACCTGATGCGCGGAGGCCTGCTGCTGCGCTACCGGACCCAGTCCGGCGTGGACGGCCTCGAGGGCGACGAGCACCCGTTCCTGGCCTGCTCGTTCTGGCTGGTGTCGGCCTATGCCGCCGCGGGGCGGACAGCCGACGCCCACGCGCTGTTCGACCACCTCGTGGGGCTCGTCAACGAGGTCGGGCTCCTCTCCGAGGAGTACGACCCCGCCACGGGGCGGATGGTCGGCAACTTCCCGCAGGCCTTCAGCCACCTGACGCTGGTGGAGGCGGCCTACAGCCTGGCCGGCGGCTGACCCTCTCGGGCCAGCCGCCCGCCAGACTGTGACTAGCGCCTCGGCTTCCCCTTCACGACCTCGACGCGGACCTGGGTCTCCGACCCCTCCACCTGCTCGTTACCGAGGTACCGCACGGTCAGGGTCTTGGTGCCGGCCTGGGTGAACGGACCGACGGTCACCGTCGCTCGACCGTCGACGAGGGTGGTGCGACCGAGCTCGGTCGTGCCGTCGAGCACCACCACCTCGCCCGTCGGCTGCACTCCGACCGCCTGCACGACCGTCACGATGTCGGTGGTGTCCCTCCTGACCTTCACCGCGGCGGGATTGGCTGTCGCGGTGGTCGTCGAGGCGACCGGGTCCGGCGCCTCGACGCTGATCGGGACCTGGGTCGTCGTACCCGTCGTCGCACCAGTGAGGGTCAGCACCTGCTGGCCGGCCGGGGTGCCGGCCGGGAGGGTGAAGCTCACCGCGGCCTTCCCCTGGTCGTCGAACCCGGGCAGTGCGGCCGGCGGGGTGTTGTCGAGCGGGAACGAGCCGACATTCTGGCCGTTCAGCGAGACCACGACCTCGGCGTCCTTCGCATCGGCTGCGGTCGTGAAGGACCACGACGACACGTCGAAGGCGACCGTGTCGCCGGGCTGGTACGACGCCGGGACGTCCACCGGGAACCTGATCCCGATCGCACGCTGGGAGTAGTCGACCGGCAGCGGCTGGTCGCCTGCGCTCGTGTTCGCGAACTCCGCCAGGTAGTCGACCATCGCCTGCAGGTCCACCTTGCCGGTGTCTCGCTTCTGCGTCCCGCTGTTGAAGGCGCTGAAGTTGTCACCACCCGTGGACAGGAACGAGTTCACGGTCACCGAGTAGGCGCGGGCGGGGTCGATGGGCTCACCGTCGAGCCACATGTGGGTGACCTCGCCCCTGGTGCCCGCGGGTGCCCCAGCAGCCGGAGGCTCGAAGGTGTAGGTGAAGCCCTTCGAGGCGCCCAGCCGGAGGAACGGACGCGACGCCCCCGCCGGCTGCCACTGCTGCTCGAGCACGTTCTCGATGTCGGCACCCGTGAGCCGCATGTTGACCAGCGTGTTGGCGAACGACTGGACGTCGGCCGCCTGTCGGTAGGTCAGCGTCCTCGGGAACTCACCGCTGCCGCTGCCGACCATGTCCGCGCGAAGGCCACCCGGGTTCATGAAGGCGATCTCGGCACCCCCGGCCTCCGGGGTCGACGTGGCCCAGCGCTGGACCTCGGCCACCAGGTTGCCCAGGGTGGACTCGGCACCGCGGTTCTCGGTGGTGCCGTTGGCGAGCCTGCCCCGGTTGAACGGACCCGCGATCTGTCCGAGCTCCCGCGCGCCCAGCTCGTTCGCCTTGTCCACCGCGGACTTCACGATGGCAGCGGTTGCCGCGTCGGATGGGTAGTTGGCGGTCTGACCGGCCTTGAGCGACAGCAGCTGCTGCGTCTTGGCCTGCACCAGACCCGTGGCCCTGTCGACCGTGAACACCAGCCGGTTCAGGTTGGCGCCGTACTGGCCGGCGGAGACCACCGGACGGTCCGTGACCGGACGACCGGCCCAACCCTCGACCGGGAAGGAGCAGTTGTAGGCGAGGTGGGTGTGACCGGAGACGATCGCGTCGACGTTGTTGTTGACCCCGGTGATGATGCTGCCGAAGTCGGAGGCCGGGTCGTCGTCCATGGTCGCGCAGTTGGTGTTCGGCGCCCCCTCGTGCACCAGCATCACCACCACGTCGGCGCCCTCGGCCTTGAGGTCGTTGGCCGCCTGGTTGGTCGCGTCGACGACGTCGGTCACCTCGATCTGCGAGATGCCGCCCGGAGACACCAGCTCGTGCAGGTGCTCGGTGACGGTGCCGACGAAGCCGACCTGGACGCCGTCCATGTCCTTGATCCAGGTGCCCTCGAGCGCGTCGGAGCCGTCGCTCTTGAACTTCACGTTGGCTCCGAGGTACTTCCACTCGGCACCGCCGCGCGGGTTGGTCTCGGCGTCGTACTGAGCCATCACCCGGTTGACCAGGTCGTCGTACCCCTTGTCGAACTCGTGGTTGCCGACAGCCGACACCTCGAGGCCGGCCTCGTTGAGCGCGTCGATCGTCGGCTTGTCGTCCTGGATGAACGAGTCGAAGGTCGAGGCACCGATCAGGTCACCGGCGGCGGCGAACACGGTGTTCGGGTTGTCGGCCCGCAGCTGCTTGACCGCCCCGGCCATGACGGCCGCGCCGGCTTCAGTGCCGGTCGGGTTGTTGGTGAGCCGACCGTGGAAGTCGTTGGTGCCGAGGATCTGCACGTCGACCGGGGCCGGGACCGTGTTCAGGCCGACGATCTCCGGGTCGTGGTCCGAGGCTCCGAACGGGTTCGTCGCGTCGAAGAACTGCGTGACGTTGTAGTTGTAGCGCCCGTACTGGTAGGCGACCGGCTCCGGCGAGTTGATGTTCCACACGTCCGCGCCCGTCACCATCTCCAGGGCGGTGGCGTTGCCGAGGACGTGGTCGAGCGACCCGACGAGGCCGCTGAAGGAGTAGGTCTCCTCGCCCTCGGTGTCGGACTCGATCGCTTCATACCCCTCGTCGTAGAGGACCTGCATCGGGTCCTCCTCGGAGTAGGAGTTGAAGTCGCCCGCGAGGAACATCGCGTCCGTGCCACGGTCGGTGGCGAACTGGTCGGCGAAGGTCACCAGCGCGTTCGCCTGCCCGATCCGGTCGGGGTTGGCGTTGCCCTGGCCAGTGCCGTCGTCGACACCTGAGCCCTTCGACTTGAAGTGGTTGACGATCACCGAGAACGCACGGTCGTCCCCTGCGCCGGCGGGCTTGAACGCCTGCGCCAGCGGCTCACGAGCGTTGCCGAAGTGGGTCTCGTCGACCAGGATCCGCGAGCTGCCCACCGTGGCCACCGACGCCGGCTTGTAGATGAAGCCCGTTCGGATCACGTCCTCCTGGGCCACGGTCGGCCGGTCCTCCGCGGCGGGGGACGGAACGAAGGCCCAGGTGCCCGCGCCGGCGGCCGCGTTGAGCGCGTCCACGAGGTTGGCGATCGCGAAGTCGCGGTCCTTGCCGAACTTGGCGGAGTTCTCCAGCTCCTCGAGGCCGACGATGTCGGCACCGAGCTTGTTGATGGCGGTCACCGTCTTGGCCTGCTGGCGCTGGAAGCTCACCGTCGTGGCGGCACCGCGCGGGCCGTCGGGAGTGCAGGCGTTCACGCCGATCCGGACACCCCCGCGGTCGTTGAAGTAGCTGCAGGTCGTGCCCGGCAGGGCGTCGAACTCCTCGCCCGTGGTCGGGAAGTAGTTGAGCACGTTGAACGTGGCCAGCTTGAGGTCGCCGCCGACCGACTGCGGCTCGGCGTTGGCAGCGCGGGTGTTCTCGAAGGTGGCGACCTCGGTCCCCCGACCGGTCACCTGGACGAGCGGCTGGATCTTCCAGGCGTTGTTGCGCCAGTCCAGCACCACGGGCGAGTGCAGGTTTGCGTCGGCCCCGACCCGCACCGAGTCGGTGGGGGTGATCCACGGCGACGGCGTACCACTGGCGGAGCCGATGTAGTTGTTGCTCGAGCCGTCGTCCAGGGTGATGGCGCGGGCCGCGTTGTCCGCAGCGACTGCGGCGGCCTCCGGCGTGCCCGGTCGCGCGACCTCGGTCGGCGCGATCAGGGGCTCACCGCCGGTGGCGAGCCCGATCTCGGCGAAGTTGTTGGTGTTGAAGGTGTTGGTCACCGTGAACGCCGTGGCCGGGTCGAAGAGCTCGCTCTCGTGAGCCTCCCGGGTGGCCTCCGTCGTCGGCAGCACGTCCTGCGCGGTCGGGGCGGTGTGCGTCTGGTCGTTGATCGTGACCACGCCGCCGCTGCCCGGCGTCAGCTGGGTGGACCCGGCGAACTCGGAGACGGAGCCTGTCACCTGGACGAAGTCGCCCACGGTCGGGGTGCCGGCCATCGCCTGACTGCCGAAGACGAACACGCCGTCGGAACCCGCCGTGGCGTCGGTCGCGCCACCGGTGCCCTCGGTCTGCATGAAGAATCCGTTGAAGCCACCGGTCGGGTACGCCGCGGTGATGACGCCGCGCGTGGTCGCGGTGTCGTAGACGAACGGCGAGGTGTCGGTGCTGCCCTGGATCTCGGCAATGCTCTTGCTGCCGACGTTCGTCGCCGTGAAGCATCCACAGCCCGCCGGCGAGGGCGCGGCGAGCGAGAAGTCCGCCGCGTTGTCGTCGGTGTCGGTGCCCCCGGAGCGCTGCGCGCTGCTGGTCGCCGTGGCCGTCGGTCCGGAGCCGGTGCCCTCGTAGCTGGTCGCGCCGTCGAGACCGACCATGTCGACCACGTGATCGCGCCCGGCCATCTGGCCCGTGGCCGTGACCGCCTGCGCGTTGTCGGTCAGGAACACCTGCCCGCCGCCGGCGGCCATCGAGACGGCCGGGCTGGCGATCAGGTCAGCGGGCACGGCAGGCGCCGAACCGGAGGTGCTGCTCATGCGCACGAGGAAACGTCCGCCGGCGGGCAACGAGCCCTTGAGCGCGACCGGCGAGCCGCCGGCGCTGCCGGTGCTGGAGCGATAGCTGACGTACGAGCCGAGGAGGTCGACCGAGGAGCCGGTCGGGTTCAGGATCTCGACGAAGTCAGCGTTGTAGACGGCGCCTGCGTTGCCGCCGGCACCGTAGACCTCACTGATGACGAGGCCGCTGTTGTCGGGCGCGGCCTCCGCGGGGGCGAAGGTGAGAGCGGAGACGGCAAGGCCGAGCCCGAGGGCGACGGCCACGCTCCTGCGTGACGAGGGCATGTGGGAACTCCGAGCGAACTAGAACCTGGATGGCCGCTGAGCCCGAGGCCCGAGAGCAGCGGCGGGGAAGAGAGCGGGATCACCCTAACCCCGGCCTAGCCCATCGCAGCGACCACACTTGATGAAGTCAGGGCTAACGATTTGTGATCAGTTGCCACGCATGGAGTGGCGCTGGCGCCACACGTCCCGGAAGAACTCGTACCCCGACCACAGGGTCATCGCCACGGCTCCGGCCAGGCAGACCTGGGCGAGGTAGAACAGCGCCGCCCCGGCGACTCCGAACTGGTCGAACGCTCCCCCGTGGGCGTCGCCGTGCGGCAACGGGAGGAGCAGCAGGGACAGGGCGACGGCCTGCAGCACCGTCTTGAGCTTGCCGCTCCCCGATGCCGCGATGACGACGTGCTGGAGCACGGAGAGCCTCAGCACGGTCACGCTCCACTCGCGCACCAGGACGACGATCGTGACCCACCACCAGATGTCACCGACGATCGAGAGGCCGATGAAGGCCATGCCGGTGATCGCCTTGTCGGCGATCGGGTCGGCGATCTTGCCGAAGTTGGTGACCAGGCCGCGGGCCCGGGCGATGTCGCCGTCGACCTTGTCGGTGATCATCGCCAGCACGAACAGCCCGAACGCGACCAACCGCCAGGTGACCGAGTCGCCACCGTCCTGCAGCAGCGCCCAGCCGAAGAAGGGGACCATCACGATCCGCAACGTGGTCAGCAGGTTCGGCAGGTTCAGGTTGCTGACCGGTGCACCGGTCTCCGTCATGCCGGATCACCCCCGGTCGGCCGGGCCACCAGGTCGACACCGTCGCTCGCGACCACGACCGCCTCGACGATGTCGCCGACGGCCACGCCCGACGAGGCGCCCTCGAGGCTCGTGGTGCCGTCGACCTCGGGACCCTGCAGGGCCGCGCGCCCGACGGGAACGGCTCCCGAGAGGTCCTCGACCAGGACCTGCACGGTCTCGCCGACCCGCTCCTGGGCACGCTGGGAGGTGAGCTCCTCGACGAGGCCCGTGACGTGCTCGACCCGGGCGCGGATCTCGTCGTCGTCCAGCTTCCCGTCGTACGACGCCGCCTCGGTGCCCTCCTCGTCGGAGTAGCCGAAGACGCCGGTGACGTCCATCCGGGCGGCCACGAGGAACTCGCACAGGGTGTCGAGATCGGCGTCGGTCTCGCCGGGGAAGCCGACGATCACGTTCGAGCGGACACCGGCCTGCGGAGCATGCTCCCGGATCCGGGCCAGGAGGCCGAGGAAGCTCTCGGGGTCACCGAAGCGCCTCATCCGGCGCAGCACGCCCGCGCTGGCGTGCTGGAAGGACAGGTCGTAGTAGGCCGCCACCCCCGGGGTCGTGGCGATCGTCTCCACCAGCCCCGGACGGATCTCGGCCGGCTGGAGGTAGGACACCCGCACCCGGTCGATCCCCTCGATTGCGGAGAGCTCCGGCAGCATGGTCTCCAGCAGCCGGAGATCGCCGAGGTCCTTGCCGTAGGACGTGGAGTTCTCGCTGACCAGGAAGACCTCCCGCACGCCCTCGCCCGCCAGCCACCGGGCCTCGGCCAGCAGGTCGTGGGGGCGGCGGCTCACGAACGAACCGCGGAATCGCGGGATCGCGCAGAAGGTGCACCGCCGGTCGCAGCCGCTCGCCAGCTTCAGCGGCGCCATCGGGCCGGACTCGAGACGGCGGCGGGGCACGGTGCCGGCCGGGGCGGCCCGGTCGGCGGGCGCCAGCGGCAGCAGGGTTCGCCGGTCGCGGGGCACGTGCGCCTGGTGCTGCTCCCCCGCCACGATCGAGCGCAGCCTGGCGCTGATGTCGGGGTAGTCGTCGAAGCCGAGGACCGCGTCGGCCTCGGGGAGGGACTGCGCGAGCTCGTCGCCGTACCGCTCGGCCAGGCAGCCGACCGCCACCACCGCCTGGGTCCGGCCGGACTCCTTGAGGTCGGCGGCGGCCAGCAGCGTGTCGACCGAGTCCTTCTTGGCCGCGTCGACGAACCCGCAGGTGTTGACCACGACGGTGTCGGCATCGGCGGCGTCGGGCACCAGGGTGAACCCCCCGGCCGCCAGGCGCCCGGCCAGCTCCTCGGAGTCGACCTCGTTCCTGGCACAGCCCAGCGTCACCATCGCCACGGAGATCGCCTGCTCACGGGCAGGCTGATCGAGGGCGGACTGTTCGAGGGCGGGGGTCGAGGAGGTCATGATCCCTCCCGAGTATGCCGCCTCCGACGCCCAGGGGCCGAAACGCGGGAGGGCCGACTACTCGATCGTGAACGTGTTCTGGGCCCGTTCGCCCGTGGCACCGAGGGCACCTCGCGGCTCACCGGCGATGCCGATCTCGAGCGACCCGTCCGACGACTGCACCCGCACCGGCGGGGCAGCCTGGATCTTCCTGGTCTCGCCGAAGGTCAGGTTGCCGCTGAAGACCACCTTGCCCATCCCGTCCCGGACGAGCACCCGGGCCCCGCCGCCCGCGGCAGTGAGGACCACCGGCACCGGGTCGGAGGCCTGCGCGGCGGTGTTGCCCACACCGGCCGACCCGTTGAGCACAGGCGCGGCCCCGCTCAGGTCCACGGGGCTGTCCATGACCAGCCGGGCGACCGACCAGATCAGGACGAGGCCCATCACGGCGGCGACCATCACCGACCAGTTCGGGCCACCACGCGTCCCGCGGATCGAGCCGTGCGACCCCGTCGCGAGCTCCGCCTCGAACACCCGGCGCGGGTTGATCGGCGCGTCCGCGTACCGGTCGTCGTACGCCGTCAGCAGGGGCGCCACGTCGATGCCCAGCACGCGGGCGAGGGTGCGCAGGTGACCGCGGGCGTAGAAGTCTCCGCCGCAGGGCGCGAAGTCGTCGACCTCGATCGACTCGATGACGTGGGGGCGGATCCGGGTCCGCTCGGCGAGCCGGTCGACCGTGAGGCCGAGACGCGTGCGCGCCGCGACCAGCTTGGGCCCGACGACCGGGTCCTCGGCCGGCTCGACCACGTAGTCGTCGACCAGCAGGGGCTCCACCGCATGGCCGGGTCGGGCGATCGGGCTGACCCGCTCTCCCCACACCTGGGTGTCCTCGACCAGGTTCACGCTCCCGGGCCGGCGCAGCTCGCGACCGCCCTCGAGGTCCTGCTCGGGCTCGGTCACTCCCTCGCGGCGAACCTCGGCCCTCTGGGCGGCCACCGGCTCGCGCAGGGGGCTCGGCGTCGCGCTGGCGACCACGGCCTCGTCAGCCTCGTCGGTCTCGTCCTCGCTCGCCGCCCGTCCGCGCAGGGTGAGCAGCCCCGCCACCTGGCTGATCGCGCGGGCGAGCGCCGGGCGTGGGTCGCGCCAGTGACGACGGGTTTCCTCGCCGGTCTCCTGCTCGACCTCGGGGGCAGCCTCGACCGCGAGCTCCGCCTCGGCCTCGGCCTCGGGCTCGGTGTCGGGCTCGGGCTGGATCACGACGATGCGTGCCTCCGCGCCGGCCAGCGTGGTGAGGGCCGCGGTGAGGTCGTCGCCGGCACCGGTCACCCGGGTCGAGAGGGCCAGCGGCACCGCGAAGGGGGCCCCGTAGAGCTTCTGGGACAACCGGGACTGGCGGCGACCGCGGGCGTCGAGCTCCTCGATCAGCCGGGCGGGGTGGCGCACGACCAGGACCAGCCGACCGTCACGGAGGGCACCGCGCCGGGGGCGGTGCTCCACCCGGGACAGCGCGCCCCACGGGAGGCCGCGCCAGGTGTTCCCGAGACGGATCCGGACACCCTGCGTGTCTGCGACGAGCAGTGGGGTGCGGGCGTCGACGAACGCCGCCAGGTTCGCGATGCCGAGCAGTCCCATGACCGAGGCGAGCACCCAGTCGAGGGGGGCTCCGGTGTCGGTCGCCCGGGCCAGGTAGGCGATGGCCACGCCTGACGCGACGGCCCCGACGAACGCAGCCAGGCCGGCATTGCGGCGTACCTCCACGGCGTCGGGAGCCAGGCCCAGCGGCTCGGTCGTCGGCTTGTCCTCGACCTCGATGTCGACGTCGTCGCGGAACTCTGCAGCACTCATCACGGGCCCTCCCCCTGGATGGTTGCGATCACGCCGTCGATCTCGTCCGGCTTGACCAGTACGTCGCGTGCCTTCGATCCCTCGCTCGGCCCGACGACGCCGCGGCTCTCGAGGATGTCCATCAGCCGGCCGGCCTTGGCGAAGCCGACCCTCAGCTTGCGCTGGAGCATGGAGGTGGAACCGAACTGCGTCGACACCACCAGCTCGATCGCCTGGACGACCAGCTCCATGTCGTCGCCGATGTCGTCGTCGAGCTCGCGCTTGCTCTGCTGGGGTGCCGTGACGTCCTCGCGGTACGTCGGCGCCAGCTGCTCCTTGCAGTGCCGCACCACCTGGGCGATCTCCGCCTCGGTGACCCAGGCCCCCTGGACGCGCACCGTCTTGGAGGCGCCCATGGGCAGGAACAGGCCGTCACCCTGGCCGACCAGCTTCTCGGCTCCGGGCTGGTCGAGGATCACCCGGCTGTCGGCGAGCGACGAGGTCGCGAAGGCCAGGCGGGACGGCACGTTGGCCTTGATCAGCCCGGTGACCACGTCGACCGACGGGCGCTGGGTGGCGAGCACGAGGTGGATCCCGGCCGCCCGGGCCAGCTGGGTGATCCGCACGACGGCGTCCTCGACGTCGCGCGGCGCGACCATCATCAGGTCGGCGAGCTCGTCGACGACGACCAGCAGGTAGGGGTACGGCGCCAGCTGGCGCTCGCTGCCGGCGGGCACCTCGACCTTGCCGGCCCGGACCGCCTTGTTGAAGTCGTCGATGTGGCGGAAGCCGAAGTTGGCGAGGTCGTCGTAGCGAAGATCCATCTCCCGGACCACCCACGCCAGGGCCTCGGCGGCCTTCTTGGGGTTGGTGATGATCGGGGTGATCAGGTGCGGGATGCCCTCGTAGGCGTTCAGCTCGACCCGCTTCGGGTCGACCATGATCATGCGGACCTCGTCGGGCGTGGAGCGCATGAGGATCGAGGTGATCATCGAGTTGATGAAGCTCGACTTGCCGGAGCCGGTGGCGCCGGCCACGAGCAGGTGCGGCATCTTCGCGAGGTTGGCGACGACGAAGCCGCCCTCGACGTCCTTGCCGAGACCGCACACCATCGGGTGGTGGTCGGCACGCGCCGTGCCCGACCGCAGCACGTCCCCCAGCGACACGATCTCCTTGTCGGTGTTGGGGATCTCGATGCCGATGGCCGACTTGCCGGGGATCGGGCTGAGGATCCGCACGTCCGCCGAGGCGACCGCGTAGGCGATGTTCTTGGAGAGCGCGGTGACCTTCTCGACCTTGACCGCCGGACCGACCTCCACCTCGTAACGGGTGACCGTCGGCCCGCGGGTGTAGCCGGTGACCTGCGCGTCGATGCCGAACTCCTCCAGCACCTGGGTGAGCCGGTCGACCACCGCGTCGCTGGCGCGGGAGCGGGCCTTGTGGGGCGACCCCGGCTTCAGCACGTCGTTGGCCGGCAGTGAGTAGGCGATGTCGCCGGACAGCGCGAGCTGCTCGACCCGCTGCGGGATCGGGGTGTGGGGCGGTGGCTCGAGGTCGCCCGTGGTGTCGGGCACGACCGGGGTGAGCTCGGTCTCGGCCTCGGCCTCCGGGGTGGGCGTCGCCTTGCGGCCACGCCGCTTCTTCACCTCGCGGTCCTCGAGGACCGGCGAGTCGTAGGCCGGGTCACCCTCCGGGTCGAGGTCGTCCCCGGCGCGGCGGCCGCGCACCGGCTGGGTCGGCTCGTCCTCGGCTGCTGTGGGGCGGCCGAGCAGCCGGTCCCGCGCCTCGGCCAGCCGGGCCGGCACCTGGTAGACGGGGGTCGCGGTGATGACGAGCACCCCGAACAGCGCCATCAGCGCGAGGAGCGGTACGACGACGTACACGGTGCGGAGCAGGTCGAGCAGCAGGCTCGAGACGACGTACCCGAGCGCGCCACCCGCGGTCCGCAGGCTCGTGGTGTCACCGAGGGTGGGCTGCGGGTTGCCGGCGGCGATGTGCACGATGCCGAGCACTCCGAAGGCGAGGGACGCCCAGCCGACGACCTGGCGCCCCGCGGGGCCGTTGTGCTCGGGATCGCGCATGTTGCGCCAGCCGATCAGGACCAGCATCAGCGGCACCAGCCAGCCGACCTTGCCCACCGAGCCGGAGACGATGGTCCGGGCGACGTCCATGATCGCGCCCGGCAGCTCCCACCAGACGGCGGCCGCGCTGATGACCGCGAGGGCGACCAGGAGCAGGCCCACGCCGTCGCGGCGGTGCTCGGGGTCGAGGTCGCGGGCGGTGCGGCCGATGCTCCGGGCGGTGGCGCCGAGTCCGTGCGCAATTCCCATCCAGACTGCGACCAGCACGTGTCCGAACGCTCCGAAGGCGCGCGAGACCGGTCCGGGGCCGTTGCGGACCGCCCGCGGTGCCGGACGACGGCTGCGCGTGGAGGTCTTGCTCGGGCTCTTGCGGGTGGTGCCGGAACCCTTGCGGGTACTCCGGGATCGGGTGCTCGAGCCGCCTCGACCACGTTTCGTGGACCTGGACGAGGACGTGCTCTTGCTCCGCGACCCCGGCGGGGAAGACGTACGGGTCGCCATGGTGATCAACTTAGGCCACGGTCACACCAGTCACAGGGATCACAGACATGCGTGTCGCCGACGGTGGTGAAGGGACGGGGGCGAATGGTTGAACGGGACACTTCCGACAGCGGGCGGCCGCGGCTATCTTTGACGGAGGGGAACGGGCCGGGTGGTCCGGCGCGAGGGCCACCGGTGATCGGCGCGTTTCCGGAAGGCCCAGCAGGTGAAGATTCTCAGTCAGGCAAGTTGTCTCGTCCTCGTCGGCGCCGGTCTCGCAGGCGTCAGCCTGACGCAGGCCGCCGCCGCTCCCACCGCCAGTGCCGCCCCCGGTCAGAGCCTGGTCCAGCAGATGCGGACCGCGGCCGATGCCCCCGTCAGCTTCTCCCCCGAGCTCTCGACCGGCCGGGTCGGCTTCGTCCGGGTGGCGCGGACCGGCGACCTCAACCCCGCGGACGCGGCCCGGACCGCGCTGGGTGCCGCCGACAAGGCGGGCGACTACCTCGCCGAGTTCGCACCGGCCTTCGGAGCCACGCCCGAGCAGCTCCGCCAGACCGGTGTGCGCTCCACCCGCTACGGCACCACGGTGACCTTCGAACAGGTCTACCGCGGCGTGCCCGTCTTCGGCTCCATGCTGCGTGCCCAGCTCGACGAGCAGGGTGACCTGACCTCCGTCAACGGGTACGCCGCCCCGGACATCGACATCTCCGTGACCCCACGCCTCTCCGCCGGACAGGCGGCCACGCGAGCACTGCGCGCGGTGCGGGCCGACCCGCCCTCCCACGACGGTGTCCGGGCCGGCACGGCCGGCATCCGGGCAGCCTCGACCGACCTCGTGGTCTACCGCACCGGCGCCACCCGTGGCGTGGCCGGCGACACCGTCCTGGCCTACGTCGTCGAGGTCACCAACCGCAGCAACATCCGCGACATGGTGTTCGTCGAAGCCGACGCCGGCAAGCTCCTCAACCGCTACTCGGTGATGGACACCGCCCTGGACCGCCACGTCTTCGAGCAGCGGGTCGCCCGCAACACCGAGGTCTGGGCCGAGGGCGACCCCTTCCCGGGGGCCCTCAACGTGGACCAGCAGAACATCGTGCTCGGCTCCGGCGAGTCCTACTGGTTCTTCGACAACGCCTTCGGCCGCGACTCCTACGACGGTGCGGGCGCCAGCATGAACACGGTCAACAACGACCCGACCATCGCCTGCCCCAACGCCAACTGGAACGGGATCACCACCAACTACTGCAACGGCGTCACCGCCGACGACGTCGTCGCCCACGAGTGGGGCCATGCCTACACCGAGTTCACCCACGGGCTGATCTACCAGTTCCAGCCGGGGGCCCTCAACGAGTCGTACTCCGACATCTGGGGCGAGACCGTCGACCTCATCAACGGCCGGATGGACAACGACGAGGGCGACATCGACACCAAGCGCCCCGACGGGCAGTGCTCCGCGTTCACCCGCGGCGCGATCTCGATGGTGATCAACTCCCCCGCGTCCGCGGCCGGACCCTGCACTGCCGCGCCGGCGGCCTTCGGCCCGGTCTTCCCCCAGGCGGGTGTCACCACCAACGTGGTGGTGGGCCAGGACGCGGCGAACCCCACGGGCCCGGCCACGACCGACGGCTGCACGGCGCTCTCGAACGCCGGCGCGGTCGCCGGCAGCTTCGTCTACCTCGACCGAGGCACGTGCACCTTCCAGGTCAAGGCGGACAACGCCTCGGCCGCCGGGGCCGCAGGCATCGTGGTCGGCGACAACGTCGCCGGGCGCGCGCCGATCTCGATGTCCGGCACCTCCGACATCTTCGGCCTGATGGTCACCCTGGAGGACGGCGCGCGCATGAAGGCAGCGGGAACCGTCAACGCCACGATCAGGGACAACCGGACCGCCCCGGCGGCCAACTCCTTCCGGTGGCTGATGGGAGAGGACGCCACCGCGTTCGGCGGCGCGATCCGCGACATGTGGTCGCCCACCTGTTACAACGACCCCGGGAAGGTCTCCGACGCTCAGTACTTCTGCGACACCGACGACGGCGGCGGCGTGCACAGCAACTCGGGCGTGCCCAACCACGCCTACGCCCTCACCGTCGACGGCGGGACTTTCAACGGCCAGACCATCTCCGGCATCGGCCTGACCAAGGCGGCGGCGGTCTACTTCCGGGCCATGACCGTCTACCAGACCCCGACCACCGACTTCGCCGATCACGCCGACGCTCTCAGGAGCGCGTGCGCGGACCTGGTGGGACAACCGCTCAACAACCTCAGCACCGAGCCGGACGACAGCACGGTGTCCACCGAGGTGATCTCGGCCGCCGACTGCACGACGTTCGACGCCGTGGCCGCGGCCGTCGAGCTGCGCCGGCCGCCCACGCAGTGCAACTTCCAGCCGATGTTCGACAGGAACCCGCCGCGCCTGTGCGGGGCGAACACGACGAGCCGGACCGTCTTCGCCGAGAACTTCTCGGACGGACTGGCGGACTGGGGAACCGCGAGCGAGGTCGTCTTCCCCAGGGCCGAGGGATCTCCGTGGGTGGCCGACTCCACCCTGCCGAAGGGCCGCGCCGGAACAGCGGCGTACGGGCCGGCGCCCGACCAGGGCCAGTGCGACGGCAGCCCGGCGGACTTCTCCTCGCGCGACTCGATCATCAGTCCGGTGATCAACATCCCGAGCGGGGCCGCGGTGGCACGGAAGCTGTCGTTCGACCACTACGTGGCCACCGAGCTCGGGTTCGACGGCGGCAACGTCAAGTACCGCGACGGCAGGACCTGGAAGGTCATCCCCGCCTCGGCGTACACGTTCAACGGCCCGGACCAGCTCGAGACGGCCGCCGCCGGGAACACGAACCCGATGGCCGGCGAACGGGGCTTCACCGGCACCGACGGCGGCGAGGTCACCGGCAGCTGGGGCACGTCCCAGATCAACCTGTCGGCCATCGGGGTCACCGGAGGGCAGAGCCTCCGGCTGCGCTTCGACATCGGTCGCGACGGCTGCGGCGGCATCGACGGCTGGTACGTCGACGACGTCACCGTCACGGTCTGCGTGCGCCGGGGGGCGCGGCTGACCGCGGGCGCGCCGGCGGGTCGGAACCGGTGACCCGAGCACCGATCCGCCCGATTGGTTGAATCTCGTACTTCACCAGGGGTTCAACCGGGTCTACCGTGGACGGAAGGGACGGACGGGGGTCTGCCATGCGGCCACCGCTTGATCGGAATGTCTCCGGAAGGATTGGCCGGTGAAGATCCTCAGCCAGGCAAGTTGTCTCGTCCTCGTCGGCGCCGGTCTCGCCGGCGTCACCCTGACCCAGGCATCGGCTTCCCCCCACGCCTCGGCCGCCCCCGGCGGTGGCCTGGTGCAGCGGATGAGGACCCAGGCCGACGGCGCGGTGGCCCTCTCGGCCGAGCCCGCCACCGGCAGGATCGGCTTCGTCCGGGTCTCCCGGGCCGGAGACCTCAGCCCGACTGCCCCCGCCCGGGCCGCGCCGGGCGCCGTCGACAAGGCGACCGCCTATCTCGCCGAGTTCGCACCGGCCTTCGGAGCCGCTCCGGGCCAGCTCCGCAAGACGCGCGTCCAGTCCACCAGCGACGGCACCACGGTGTCCTTCGAGCAGGTCTACCGCGGCGTGCCCGTCTTCGGCTCCATGCTGCGCGCCCAGCTCGACAAGCAGGGTGACCTGACCTCCGTCAACGGCTACGCGGCTCCCGGCCTGGACCTCTCGGTGACCCCACGCCTCTCGTCCGCTCAGGCGTCGGCGCGCGCGTTGGGCGCGGTGCGCGCGGACCCGCCGACCCACCACGGCGGCCGGGGCAGCACGGCCGGCATCCGCGCGGCGTCGACCGACCTCGTGGTCTACCGCACCGGTGCGACCCGGGGGGTGGCGGGCGACAACGTCCTGACGTACGTCGTCGAGGTCACCAACCGCAGCAACATCCGCGACATGGTGTTCGTCGACGCGGGGACCGGCAAGCTCCTCAACCGCTACTCGATGATGGAGAACGCTCTCCACCGACGCGTGTTCGAGCGGCGGTTCAGGCCGGCCGCAGAGGTCTGGTCCGAGGGTGATCCGTTCCCGGGCAACCTCAACGCCAACCAGCAGAGCATCGTGCGCGGCTCCGGCGAGGCCTACTGGCTCTTCCGCAACGCCTTCGGCCGCGACTCCTACGACGGCCGGGGCCACCGGATGAACACGGTCAACAACGACCCCACCCTCCTGTGTCCCAACGCGAGCTGGAACGGCACCACCACCAACTACTGCAACGGCGTCACCTCCGACGACACGGTCGCCCACGAGTGGGGGCACGCCTACACCGAGCACACGTCGGACCTGATCTACCAGTTCCAGTCCGGCGCCCTCAACGAGTCCTACTCCGACATCTGGGGCGAGACCGTCGACATGGTCAACGGCCGGCAGGACCAGGGTGACGACACCACGGTCCGCCCCGTCGGCCTCTGCTCGACGCAGACCCGGGGTGACGTCCGCCTGGACATCAACTCCCCGCCCGAGATCGCCGGGCCGTGCAACGCGGCACCGGCGGCGTTCGGCCCCGTGATCGACCAGAACGGGGTGAGCGACGACGTCGTCGTCGGCCGCGATGCCCGCGGCCCCGGCGACCCCGCCACCAACGGCTGCAGCCCGTTCACCAACGCGGGCGCCATCGCCGGTGGCTTCGTCTACGTCGACCGTGGCCTCTGCACCTTCCAGACCAAGGTGAACAACGCATCGGCGGCCGGCGCCCGGGGCATCGTGGTCGGCAACAACGTCGCCGGAGAGGCCCCGTTCCAGATGTTCGCCAGGTCCGCCCTCTACGGCGTCATGATCGGTCTGCGCAACGGCGAGAAGATCAAGTCGGCTCCGGCCGGATCGGTCAACGTCACCATCAGGGACGTCGGGACCGACCAGAGGGTCAACTCCTTCCGGTGGCTCTCCGGCGAGGGCGACCCGGCGTTCGGCGGCGCCATCCGCGACATGTGGAGCCCCGAGTGCTACGGCGACCCGGCCAAGGTCTCGGACGCGGAGTACCACTGCTCGACCGATGACGCCGGCGGGGTGCACACCAACTCCGGTGTCCCGAACCACGCGTTCAGCCTCCTGGTCGACGGCGGGACCTACAACGGCGTCACCGTCCGGGGCATCGGGCTGGATCGGGCAGCACACATCTTCTGGCGCGCCCAGAACGCCTATCTGACCCCGACCTCGGACTTCGCCGACTTCGCCGACTCGCTCGATGCCGCCTGCCGGGACAAGATCGGGGACCGGATCACGGCGATGTCCACGGCACCCCGGAACCCGGGAGCCGTGGTCGCCCCGGTCAGGCGCGTCGACTGCACCTCGGTGACGCAGGCCGCCGCGGCTGTGGAGCTGCGGCGCGCGCCGACCCAGTGCAACTTCCAGCCGATGTTCCGCCGGAACCCGCCGGCACTGTGCGGCCCGGGTACCAGGGCGCGGACGGTCTTCTCCGAACGCTTCGAGAAGGGTCTCGCCGGGTGGAGCAGGTCGAGCGCCGTCGTGTTCCGTGGCGCGGACGGTGCGCGCTGGCGGACCGACTCGACGCTCCCGAAGGGCCGACTAGGCACCGCGGCCCATGGACCCGCACCCGACCGGGGCGAGTGCAACGGCAGCGCGTCGGACTTCTCCACGCGCGACTCGATCATCAGTCCGGTGATCAGCATCCCGAGGCGTCGGGCCGTCGCCCGCAAGCTGGCCTTCAACCACTACGTGGCCACCGAGCTCGGCTTCGACGGCGGCAACGTCAAGTACCGCACCGGCAGGAGGTGGAGGGTCATCCCCGCCTCTGCCTACACCTTCAACAAGCCTGACCGCCTGGCGGGCGCGGCCGTGGGCAACACGAACCCGATGGCCGGCCAGGCCGCCTTCACCGGCACCGACGGCGGAGAGGTCACCGGCTCCTGGGGCGAGTCGCAGATCAACCTCTCGGCGCTTCGGCTGGGACCCGGATCCCGGTTCCGCCTCCGGTTCGACATGGGCAGGGACGGCTGCGGCGGCATCGACGGGTGGTACGTCGACAACATCAGGGTGACGGTCTGCGTCAGGTCTGCTGGTCGGGCGGCCGGCGGCGCGGCGGGGCGGCGGGACTGACCCGAACGGCTGCTGCGATGATCACGCGGTGCGTGCCGAGGTGATCTGGGTCCTGCCCGCCTGCTGCGCGCTCCTCGACTGGTACGCCGTGGCGCGCGACGACCGCCGTACCGAGGTCTGGGCCAAGCCGCTGGTCCTGGTCTCGCTCGTCGTCACCGCCCTCGTCCTCGGCGCGACGGACACCCTGGCGGGCGTCTGGCTCCTGGTGGCGCTGGTGTTCGGGCTGGCCGGCGACGTCGCGCTGCTGTCCGACTCACTCCCCCGCTTCCGGGCCGGCGTGTTCGCCTTCCTGGTCGGCCACCTCGCCTACGTCGCCTGCTTCGCCTCGCTCGGGCTGACGATGATCCCGACGTGGTCGTGGGCGGGCCTGGTGGTGCTCGCGGTGGCCCTGATCGTCACCCGCGGCGTCGTGCCCGCCACCCACCGGCTCGGCGGTCGCTCCCTCTCCCTGCCGGTCGCGGCCTACTCGCTGGTGATCGGCGCGATGCTGCTGTGCGCCTGGTTCACCGGAGAGCCGCTGGTCGCGGTGGGCGCCACCGTCTTCGTCGCCAGCGACGCCATCTTGTCGGTCGACCGGTTCGTACGGCCGATCCCGCACGCACACCTGCTGCTGATGGTGACCTACCACGTCGGCCAGGCGCTGATCGTCGCCGGCGTGCTCGCTGCCGGAGGTTGAGGCCTCGAAACCCCGCCCCATTGCAGGGCCCTCGCTGCCGGAGGTTGAGGTGCGAGGGCCGTCAGGCCCGAGCCTCGAAACCCCCGCACCCGTGCAGGGCCCTGGCTTGCTCGACCACCGACGATCCGATCCGCTGACGCGTCTCGGATCACGCCTCCAGGACGACCGGGATGATCATCGGCCGGCGGCGGTGGGTGCTGTTGACCCAGCGGCCGACGACGCGTCGTACCGTCTGCTGGAGCTGGTAGGAGTCGTCCACACCCTCGCGCACCGCGGCATCGAGCGCGTCGATGATCGGCTGCTTGATCTCGTCGAAGGTCGAGTCGTCCTCGGCGAAGCCGCGGGCGTGGATCTCGGGCCCCCCGGAGACCTTCCCGCTGACCGAGTCGATCACCACGATCACCGAGATGAAGCCCTCCTCCCCCAGGATCCGGCGATCCTTCAACGACGCCTCGGTGACGTCGCCGATCGAGGAACCGTCGACGAAGACGTAGCCGCAGTCGACCTTCCCCGCCACCCGTGCCTTGCCGTCGATGAGGTCGACGACCACTCCGTCCTCGGCGATGACCACGTTGTCGTGGGGGACGCCCGTGGCACGGGCCAGCTCGCCGTTGGCACGCATGTGCCGGATCTCGCCGTGGATGGGCAGGACGTTGCGCGGCCGGACGATGTTGTAGCAGTAGAGCAGCTCTCCGGCGCTGGCGTGCCCGCTGACGTGGACCAGCGCGTTGCCCTTGTGCACGACGTTCGCACCCCACCGCGCCAGCCCGTTGATGACGCGGTAGACGGCGTTCTCGTTGCCGGGGATCAGGCTCGAGGCGAGGATCACGGTGTCCCCCTCCTCGATGTGCACGAAGTTGTGGTTGCGCTGGGCGATCCGGCTCAGGGCGCTGAGCGGCTCGCCCTGGGAACCCGTGGAGATCAGCACCTGCCGCTCGGGGGCCAGGTCGGCGAGCTCCTTGGCGTCGACCAGGACGCCCGGCGGCACCTGGAGGTAGCCCAGGTCGCGGGCGATGGCCATGTTGCGCACCATCGACCGACCGACGTAGGCGACCTTGCGCCCGTGGGTGACGGCGGCGTCGAGCACCTGCTGGACGCGGTGCACGTGGGAGGCGAAGCAGGCGACGATGACCCGCTTCTCGCTGCGGTAGAACACCTGGTCGAGGACCGGGCCGATGTTCTTCTCGGCCGTGGTGAAGCCCGGGACCTCGGCGTTGGTCGAGTCGGTCATGAACAGGTCCACGCCCTCCTCGCCGAGCCGGGCGAACGCCCTCAGGTCGGTGATCCTGGCGTCGAGGGGCAGCTGGTCCAGCTTGAAGTCGCCGGTGTGCAGCACGAGACCGGCGCCGGTGCGGATGGCCACGGCGAGGGCGTCGGGGATGGAGTGGTTGACCGCGACGAACTCGAGGTCGAAGGGACCGAAGCTGATCCGGTCGCCCTCACTGACCTTGTGGTGGACGGTCTCCTTGAGACGGTGCTCCCGGAGCTTGCTGCCGAGGAGGGCCAGGGTCAGCTCCGACCCGACCAGCGGCACGTCGCCGCGCTCGCGCAGCAGGAAGGGTACGGCGCCGATGTGGTCCTCGTGCCCGTGGGTGAGGACCAGCGCCTCCACGTCGTCGAGCCGGTCCCGGAACGGCTCGAAGTCGGGGAGGATCAGGTCGACGCCGGGGTGGTGGTCCTCGGGGAAGAGCACCCCGCAGTCGACGATCAGGAGTCGCCCGTCGTACTCGAAGACGGTCATGTTCCGCCCGATCTCGCCGAGTCCGCCCAGGGGCGTGATCCGCAACCCTCCCTCCGGCAGCGGCTGCGGAGTCGAGAGTTCGGGATGGGGGTGGGACATCTGTCTCCTAGAGCAGACCGGCGGCGGAGAGTCCCGCGCGCAGGTCGGCCACTTCGTTGTCGTCGAGCGGGATCAGCGGCCCACGGACGTTGCGGTTGTCGAGGACGCCGAGCAGCTCGAGGGCTGCCTTGGCGGTGGTGGCGCCGTAGTTGGGGACGCCCATGACCGCCTCGAAGGCCGGCAGCAGGCTGGTGTGGAGCCGCAGCGCCTCCGCGTGGTCACCGGACAGGAAGGCGTCGATCATCGCCCGGAGGCGCTCCCCGGCCACGTGGCCGACCACGCTGACCAGGCCGCAGCCGCCGTAGGCCAGGTAGCCCAGCGTGGCGGCGTCATCGCCGGAGTAGACGGCGTAGCCGAGGTCGACGAGTCGCGCCGAGCCCGGCAGGTCGCCGGTGGCGTTCTTGACCGCGACGACGTGGGGCAGGTCGCGCAGCGCTGCGTAGGTGTCGAGCGCGATGGCGGTGACGGTGCGCGGCGGCACGTCGTAGAGCATCACCGGCAGGTCACTGACGCCGGCGACGCTCCGGAAGTGCTCGAGCACACCGGCCTGGCTGGGCTTGTTGTAGTAGGGGGTCACCAGCAGCAGCCCATCGACACCAATCTTCGCGGCCTGCTGGGCGAGCTCGACGGAGTGGGCGGTGGAGTTGGTGCCGACGCCGGCGACCACGGTGGCGCGGTCGCCGACCGCGTCCTTGACCGCGGTCAGGATCTGGCCGTCCTCCTCCACCGTGGTGGTGGGCGACTCACCGGTGGTGCCCGACACGACGACGCCGTCGTTGCCGTGGTCGACGAGGTGGGTGGCAATCCTGGCGGTCCCCTCGAGGTCCACGGTCCCGTCGTCGTGGAAGGCGGTCGCCATCGCTGTGAGCACGCGACCGAACGGCGCAGGTGCACGCTCCGGGGGTGCGCTGATCATGGGGTCAGGCTATCGGCTCCCCTGTGTGCGGCCATGTCCGACCGGCCCGACGCCGTATAGACCGCCTGCGCCATTTTGTCGCATTCCTCAGCGCGCCCTCTTGACATCGTGAAAAATCGACTCGAGTCCGCGTGTGAGGCGGGCTCATTTCGTTCTCGGGAGGTGGGAGATGGGGCACGGGAAGCATCGCGCCTCGACGCGTCCGCGCGCCGCTCGGCGTACCGGCGTGATCGCGCTGAGCCTCGTCCTCGGCCTCGCGCTCGGGTTCTCCTCCGCCGTTGCCGACCCCGGTGGGGGCAAGCCCGACGGCCCGGCGTCCGACACGCAGGCCGGGCAGCCCGGGGACACCGCCGAGGAGCAGCAGCCCGAGGTGGGGCCCGACCAGGAGCCCGAGGAGCCGCTCGGCTCGCCGGGCACCATCGAGGCCAACGCGACCTACGGCTACGCCTGGCCCCTCGCGCCTGACTGCGACGAGTCGCCGGCCACCAACGCCGGCTGCGTGGACGACGGGCGCGGCTTCTTCCAGGGCCAGTGCACGTCCTGGGTCGCCCACCGGCTGAGCCAGCTCAACGGGATCAGCTTCACCAACTGGTACGCGGGCCGGCACTGGGGCGACGCCGACCAGTGGGCCGAGGTCGCGAAGGGCATCAAGGTCAAGCCCGTCGAGACGCCGACCGCCGGTGACGTCGCGTGGTACGCCCGCGGCCACGTGGCGTACGTCGAGTCGGTCAACCCGGACGGCAGCATCATGATCTCGGAGATGAACTACGACGGCCACAACGGCTTCCGGATGATCACCATCTACCCGGGGTCGGGCTGGCCGGACAAGTTCCTCCACCTGGCCGACATCGTGCCCGGTGCGGCCACCGTGGTCCCCGTCGACACCACTGCTCCGACCGCGCCCACCGGACTGCGGGTGGTGAGCCACCGCGGACGGATCGGGGTCGACTGGCAGGCCTCCTCCGACGCCTCGGGCGTCGCCGGGTACCGCGTCTCGAGGTCCGGCGTCCCCCTGGCGACCGCGCCGGCCGGGACGACGACGTACTGGGACCACCAGGTCTCGCCGGGCCAGGACTACTCCTACACCGTGGTCGCCTACGACGGCGCGGGCAACGAGTCGGACCCGGCCACCGTCGACGCCGGACAGGTCGCGGAGTCCGCCGATCGGGCGTGGGTGCCCACGGATGCCGGACCGGCGCTGTGCGGGCGCACCGGAACACCCGAGGCCCAGCGACTGGGCTGCACGGTCCTGACCCGGAGGGGCTGGCGCTACGCGGGACTGGGGCGCGACACCCGATGGGGCCGGGAGGGTACGCGCTCGTTCGTCGCCTCCCCTGACGGCGGCGTCTCCTACTGCCGGACGGTCGGAGACGGGACGGGGCCGGACGGGGTCGCCTGCACGACTCTCGAAGCCGACACCCTGACCTGGGGCCGTGACCAGGTCGCACGCCACGTCGACCGGACCCTCGAGGATGACCGCACGTGGGTGTCCACCGGCGAAGGGCCCGCACTGTGCGGGCGCGCCGGCTCCCCCGCCCGGCCCCGGATCGGCTGCACCGTCCTCACCGACGCCGGATGGACCTTCGTCGGGATCGGCCGCGACACGGCCTGGGGCTTCCCCGGGTCGCGCGCGTTCCTCGGCGCCGACGACGGCACCGTGGACTTCTGCCGCCGGGTGGCCGGCCCTGGCCGCCAGGAGCTGGCCTCGTGCACGCCGTTCGATCCGTCCGCTCGCGTGTGGGGCTACGACCGGATCTCCCCGACACCCGAGCCGACCGTGGACCTCAGTCGCACCTGGGTGGCGACCGGAGCGGGTCCGGCCCTGTGCGGACGCACCGGCACCGAGCGGGACCAGCGCCTCGGCTGCAGCGTGCTGACCGATGCGGGCTGGACGTTCGCCGGGTCGGGCCGCAGCCTCGCCTGGGGCGCCCCCACCAGCCGCGCCTTCGTCCGCACGGGCGACAACGGCGTCTCCTACTGCCGGACCGTCGCGGGAGCCGCGGGCGACCGGGCTGTCTGCACCCGCCTCGACGCCGCGCGGGGCACCTGGGCCGGTGACCGGGTGGCCGCAGTCGTCGAGCGCAGCCTCGCCGACAGCAGGACCTGGCAGCAGACGCCCTCCGGGCCCGCGCTGTGTGGTCGCGCCGGCGACGAGGGCGACCAGCGCCTCACCTGCACGGTGCTGACCCGGCGCGGCTGGGCGTCGACCGGTCCTGCGCGCAACACGGCGTGGGGTGACAACGGCACCTTCGTCCCCTCCCCCGGAGGCGGACTGTCGTACTGCCGCACCTTCACTCCCCCGGCCGGGACCAGGCGGGTGGCCTGCACGGAGCTCGACCCGGCCTCCCGGACCTGGGGGAAGGACCGGATCTCCGGCCCGGCTCGTCCGACCATCTCCGACCCGTTCTGACCGGAAACTGGCCGGACACTCGATCCGGCGGTGAGCAGGCACCGAAATAGGTGCAACTCCAGTGACCCACTCACCGGCCGCCGGCCCATGCGTGCCCGAGGTCCCAGCAGGGACTGACCCTGTTACGCCCGCTCGAGCCACACCCAGGCGAACCCGTCGCGGGACTCGCGCCGCTTCTCGACCCACTGCTCCCGGTCGAAGGCCGGGTAGAACGTGTCGCCCTCGGGCGCCTGGTCGACCTCGGTGAGGATCTGCTCCTCGGCCAGCTCCAGGGCTGCGGCGTACACGTGCGAGCCGCCGGCGACGTAGACGTCTCCCGGCAGGTCCTCGGCGAGGGCGAGGGCGGAGTCGAGGTCGTGGGCGACGAGGATCCCGTCGGCGCGCCAGCCTGGGTCGCGGGTCAGCACGATGGTGGTGCGCCCGGGCAGCGGGCGCCCGATGGAGTCGTACGTCGCCCTCCCCATCACCAGCGTGTGGCCCAGGGTGGTGGCCTTGAAGTGGGCGAAGTCCTCCGGGAGGTGCCACGGGATCCCACCGCGGTGGCCGATGACGCCGTTGCGCGCCACCGCAGCGATCAGCACCAGTCGCTGGTCAGACCGCAATGGGCGCCTTGATCCCCGTGTGGGGGTCGTAGCCCTCCACCGAGATGTGCTCGAGGTCGAAGCCGTCGATCTCGCTCACGGACGCGTCCAGCCGCAGGGTCGGCAGGGGCCGCGGCTCGCGCGTCAGCTGGAGCCGGGCCTGGTCGAGGTGGTTGTTGTAGAGGTGCGCGTCCCCCAGCGTGTGCACGAAGTCGCCGACCTCGAGCCCGGTCACCTGGGCGACCATGTGGGTGAGCAGCGCGTAGGAGGCGATGTTGAACGGGACGCCCAGGAAGACGTCGGCGCTGCGCTGGTAGAGCTGGCAGCTCAGCCGCCCCTCGGCGACGTAGAACTGGAACATCGTGTGACAGGGCGCCAGAGCCATGTCGGGGATGTCCGCCACGTTCCAGGCGCTGACGATGTGGCGCCGGCTGTCGGGATCGCGCCGGAGCTGGTCGAGCACCAACCGGATCTGGTCGACGTGGCGCCCGTCGGGGGCCGGCCAGGACCGCCACTGGTAGCCATAGACCGGGCCGAGGTCCCCGTTGTCGTCGGCCCACTCGTCCCAGATCGAGACCCCGCGGTCCTGCAGCCACTTCACGTTGGT
>NZ_DASSXS010000138.1:0-6671 GCF_035703625.1 Nocardioides sp.
CGTCGAGAGCGGCGCGACGGAGAACGAGACGTTGGTGCGGCCGTTGCGGACCGGGAAGGTGCCCGACTCCTCGACGGCGACGGTCTCTTCCTTGTTGTCGGCAGCCGGGTTGTGACCGCCCTTGTTGTAGCACTGGGAGAAGACCTCGACGGTGCCGGTCAGTGTGAAGCTCGCGGACGGTACGTTGCCCAGCCCGGCGATGGACGCCGTGATGATCAGCGTGTTGCCCTCGACCTTGACGGTCGGTCCCTTGACGACGTGGGGGTTCGCGGCCGCGGCCGGGCCCGCCACCAGTCCGAGGGACAGCGTCATGATGGTGATGAGCAGGAGTCGTTTCAGCAGGTGGTGCATGGGGGTGCCTTCAATCTCAAGAATGGGTAAGCGGGCCACTGTTGGGTCCGCTGGCTCCGGTCTTGTCGCCACGAGGGCAAGCCGGTGTTCTCAGGCTGGGTTGCCCCGCTTCCCGTCCCCAGTCGTGGGTCGTGCCTGGAGCCACGTCGGCCGAGAACGGCGAGGCATCGTCCGACGCCGTGGCCCGCTGCATGGACCGTAGGCGCGCCGTCACCCGTCTGGTAATGGCGTGATCAGGCCCGTCCGGGCGGGCTATTCCACAGGTCTAGCGGAGGTAGGCGCGGCTCAGCACCGCGTCGAACGCCCGGTCCGGCAGCAGCCGCCGCGTCGCCATCACCATCCGGGCACCACGCCCGGTGGCGTACGCCGACCGCGGGCGCGGGCTGGTCGCGGCCTTGACGATCGTCCTCGCCACGGTCCTCGGGCCGCTGGAGAGCACCCGGTTGTCGACGCTGGCCAGCCGGCGGGCGGCGGAGGCCGCCATCTGCTCGTAGGCGCCACCCTTCGCGCTCTCCAGCAGGCCGTCACGGGCGATCTGGTTCCACTCGGTGCGGATCCCTGCGGGCCGGATGATCACGACATCGATCCCGAACGGCGCCAGCTCGACCCGCAGGCTGTCGCTGAAGCCGTCCACCGCGAACTTGGTGGCGTGGTACCACGCACCGAACGGCTCGTAGATGACCGCGCCGACCGAGGAGACGTTGATGATCCGGCCGCCGCCCTGGTCGCGCATCGCCGGCGTCACCAGCTGGGTCAGCCGCGCCAGGCCGAAGACGTTGACCTCGAACTGTCGCCGGGCCTCGTCGATCGACACGTCCTCGACCGCCCCGTAGGAGCCGTACCCCGCGTTGTTGACGAGTACGTCGATCCGGCCGTGCTCGTCGAGGATCCGCTTCACGCCGGAGGTCATCGACTCGTCGTCGGTGACGTCCATCCCGAACACGCCCACCCCGGCGTCGGCGAGGGACACCATCCGGTCGACGCGGCGGGCGACGGCGTACACCTCGAACCCTGCCCGCTGCAGACCGAGCGCGGTCTCGGCGCCGATTCCGCTCGATCCGCCTGTCACGAGGGCCACGGGTGTGCTCATGGCGTCATTGTGGCCCAATGGAACTCGACTGCGACGTCCTCGTCGTCGGCGCCGGCTGCGGAGGGGTCGCCGCCGCCCTGGCCGCCACCCGGAGCGGCCGACGCGTCGTGCTCACCGAGCCGACGGCCTGGGTCGGCGGGCAGCTGACCAGCCAGGCGGTCCCGCCGGACGAGCACCCCTGGGTGGAGTCCACCGGCACCACGGCGTCGTACCGACGCATGCGGCAGGCGGTGCGCGACCACTACCGCGCCTCGCGTGACCTGACCGACGCCGCGCGCCGGGACGAGCAGCTCAACCCCGGCAGCGCCTGGGTGAGCAACCTGGCGGCCGAGCCCCGCGTCTTCCAGGAGGTCCTGCTTGCGATGCTGCGGCCGGCCCGGGAGCAGGGCCTGCTGCGGCTGCTCACCCACCACGCCCCCACCGGGGCGAGCGTGGACGGCGACCGGGTGCGGGCCGTCGAGCTCGTCGACACCGAGCGGGCGGAGACGGTGACCATCTCGGCGGAGTACGTGCTGGACGCCACGGAGGAGGGCGAGCTGCTGCCGATGGTGGGGTGCGAGCACGTGATCGGCGCGGAGAGCAGCAACGACACCGGCGAGCCCCATGCGCTCGAGGGGCCCGCGAACCCCCACGACCAGCAGGCCATCACCTGGTGCGCCGCCCTCGAGCACCGCCCCGGCAGCACCGAGATCCTCGCTGCGCCGGCCGGCTACGAGTTCTGGCGTGCCTACCGGGCGGAGCACTGGCCGGGACCACAGCTCGGCTGGGCGACGACGGAGCCCGAGACGGGCAACCCCCTGCGTCGTCCGCTCCACGACGACGCGGGCCAGGACCTCTGGTCGTTCCGCCGGATCCGTGACGGCAAGCACTACCGGGACGCCCGCACCGACGTCACGCTCGTGAACTGGCCACAGGTGGACTACTGGCTGGCGCCCCTGGTCGGGGTGGGCGAGGAGGAGCGCCGCGCCGCGCTGACGGGGGCGCGCGAGCTCACGTGCGCGTTCATCCACTGGCTGCAGGCGGATGCACCCCGGCCGGACGGGGGAACCGGCTACCCCGAGCTCCAGCCCTGCGGCAGCGTGGTGGGTACGGCGGACGGGCTCGCCCTGCGTCCCTACGTGCGGGAGGCCCGCCGGATCGAGGCCGAGCTCACCGTGCTGGAGCAGCACGTCGGTGTCGAGGCCCGGCCCGGGGCCACCGGCGCGGAGCCGTTCGAGGACACCGTCGGCGTGGGCAGCTATCGCATCGACCTGCACCCCAGCACCTCGGGGCGCGGCTACCTCGACATCGCCACCTACCCCTTCCAGGTCCCGCTGGGCGCCCTCCTCCCCCGGCGGATCGAGAACCTCGTCGCCGCCGGCAAGAGCCTGGGCGTCACGCACATCACCAACGGCTGCTACCGCCTGCACCCGGTCGAGTGGAACGTCGGCGAGGCGGCCGGTGCGCTGGCCGCGTTCTGCCTCGAACGACGCACCCGGCCGGCCGCGGTCCGCGCCGTACCCGAGCTGCTGGCCGGGTTCCAGCAACGGCTGCGGGAGCACGGCGTACAGCTGGAGTGGCCGGACCGGATCCGCCGCACGCGGCGATAGGGCGCCGAGCCCCCGTCAGCCTGGCCTCGACGGCTCCGGTGCCTCGTCCGGCGATCGAGCGCCGACCCGCTCCGCCCCGAGCCCGGCCACGACCACGCACGCCACGCCGGCGGCGGCGAGCAGGTCCGGGACCTGACCGAGCACCACCAGCCCGACCAGCGTGGCGAAGGCCGGCTCCAGGCTCATCAGGGTCCCGAACGCCGACGTGGTGAGCCGGCGCAGCGCGAGCAGCTCGAGGGTGAACGGCACGACCGGGAGCAGCACCGCCAGCCCGAGGCCGGCGAGCACCATCGCGGGCGTGATCGAGCCGACCACCGACGGACCGGCGACCAGGGTCGCCACCAGCCCCGCCACCGGCATCGAGATCGCGAGGCCCGCGATCCCGTCGACCTCGTCGCCGACGCGCTGGGTGAGCAGGATGTAGGCCGCCCAGCAGGCCGCCGCGGCCAGCGCGAAGGCGACGCCCACGGGATCGGCCTCGCCCGTCCACGGACGGGTCAGGAACAGCACCCCGACGGCGGCGACGAGCGCCCAGCGCCGGGCCGCCCCGTGTCCCCTGGCGACGGCGACCCCGAGCGGGCCGAGGAACTCCAGCGCGCTGGCGGTGCCGAGCGGCAGCCGGGCCAGTGCGGCCATGAACAGCAGCGTGATCGAGGCGGTCACCACCCCGAGCGCCACGCAGGTGCGCACCGCGGAGGCCGGGATCCGCAGCCGGCGGGGCCGGACGAGCACGGGCAGGAGCAGCCCGGCCCACGCCAGTCGCAGCCAGGCGGCGCCCTCCGGGCCGAGGGTCTCGATCAGGCCCACGGAGGCGGCCAGGCCGAGCTGGACGGAGAGCATGGACACCACGGCCATCGAGGCGCCGACCCGGGCGGCGGGTCGGCCGGTGGCGGTGAGGAGCGCGGTCGGGGTCATGGACTCATGGGACCCCACCACCATTGTTCGCGTCCACGTGAGAATACTGGACATTCCGTTCGTTGATCATGAACGATTGGGCCATGGACGTACGCCGCCTGCGGCTGCTGCTGGAGCTGTCCCGGCTGGGCTCGATGCGCGAGGTGGCCGACGAGCTGGGGCTGACCACCTCCACCGTCTCCCAGCAGATCGCCGCCCTCGCCCGCGAGACCGGCGTCGCGCTGCTCGAGCCCGACGGCCGCCGGGTGCGCCTCACCCCGGCCGGGCGGCGCCTCGCCGACCACGCGGTCACCATCCTGGCCGCGGTCGACGCGGCCCGGCTGGACCTCGACCCGGAGGCGGAGCCGGCCGGCACCGTCCGGGTGGGCGGCTTCGCCACCGCGATGGTGCGTTCCCTGCTGCCGGTCGTCCACGACCTCGCGACGACGCATCCCGACCTCAGCGTGGTGCTCCACGAGTACGAGCCGCTGGAGGCCTTCGACCTGCTCGCCCGCGACGACCTCGACCTCGCCCTGGTCTACGACTACGACCTGGCCCCGATCTCCACCCCGGCCGACGTCGTGGCCGTGCCGCTGTGGACGGCGCCCTGGGGGCTGGGCGTGCCCGCGGGCGAGCAGGCGGGCGCGACAGGCGACCCGGGCCACCTCGCGGCCCACGCCGACCGCCCCTGGATCGTGAACTCGCGCCACACCGCCGACGAGGGCGCCCTGCGCACCCTCGCCTCCCGAGCCGGGTTCGAACCCCGGGTCACCCACCGCATCGACAGCCTCGACCTGGTGGCGGAGCTGGTGGGTGCCGGCTTCGGCGTCGCCCTGCTGCCCCTGGACCGGGCCTTCGCCGGCGTGCACGTGGTGCCACTGGCCGGCACCGGCACGGTCCTGCGCGCGTACGCGGTGGTGCGTCGCGGCCGCGACGCGTGGCCGCCGCTACGCCTGCTGCTCGACCGGCTCGCTGCCGGCGCCGCCCGGGCTGCCGGCTGAGCGCTCCTCGAGCCCACCGCCGACCCGCTCAGCGACGGCCCGGAGCCGGGCCCGCGTGACGTCGGCGACCGTCGCCAGCCCCGCCAGCTGCGCGTTGGACCCGGGCCGGGTCGGCTCCGCGGAGTTGATGCTGAGGCAGTGCCGGGTCCCGCCGTCCTCGGCGTTCTGCAGGGCGACCGCGTGCCCCGTCGTACCGCTGCCGGCGAAGAAGTCGAGGACCCGGGCATCCTCGGGCATGGTGGCCAGGATCCGCCGGACCAGCCCGGTCGGCTTGGGCGACTCGAACACGTGGCCGACGAGCTCCTTGAGCTCGGCGACCGCGGTGTCGGTGGAGCCGATCTCGGCCGCCAGCCAGATCGTGCGCAGCTTCTTGCGGCGTCCGCGACCGTCGTCGCGGTACAGCCAGTCCTTCTGGAACACGTCGACCCGCTCGCCGCGCGTTCCCCGCACCACCCGGCAGACCAGGTCGCCGGGCTGGGCGTCGATCTTGGGCCGGCTCCACCGCCACACCGCCGGGGTGCCGTCGCCGAACACCGGCGAGATCTCCACCGCGCCGTCGTACGGCGTCGTGCTCACCCGGCCGCTCTCCGGGTCGCCCCAGACCGCGAAGTGCAGGGTGCGGGCGGTGACCGGGTTGAACTTCTTGTTGGTGTTGCGCAGCGGCAGGTGCCGGAAGCGGCGCCCCTGCGGATCGGTCAGCGGGAAGTCGCGCTCGTCGACCGTCTCGGAGCTGCTGGCGTCGAGCACGCACCGGCGCGGGTCGCGGGCGTACACGAGGAGGTACTCGTGGCTGGTGGCGAACCCCTTCCCCAGCTGGCGTCCCTTGGCGTTGAGGTTGACCACCACCTGGGCGAGGAACCCGGCCTCGCCGAAGACGTCGTCCATCAGCAGCCGCAGGTGGGCCGCCTCGTTGTCGTCGATGCTGACGAAGATCGCGCCGGTCTCGGCGAGCACCTCCCGCGCCGCCTGCAGGCGGGGCCGCATCATCGCCACCCAGGCCCCGTGGCCCCGGAAGTCGTCGTGGTAGGCGAAGGGGTTGCCGGTGTTGTAGGGCGGGTCGATGTAGATCAGGTCGACCGACCCGGGCGCCAGCGTGGGCAGCACGTCGAGGTTGTCCCCCTCCACCACCGTGTTCCAGGTCACGCCCACGCGGCGCAAGACTAGTGGCTCGGACGCGTGACCTCCGGCATTGCTGGGTAGTTGAACACCTATGAAGTCGCGCATCGCCCTCGCCCTCGGCGCCGGTCTCGTGGCGGCGACGCTGTCCTTCGTCCCGCTCGGCTCGGCCCAGGCCGCCACCGCCTCGACGACCAACGGGTGCATCAAGAGCGTGCCCGAGCCGGGCTCCACCGAGAAGGTGGAGATCTGCTACACGCTCTTCCGGCCCGCCGGCGCCAGCCGGACCGACCGGGTTCCGTTCATCATGCACAGCCACGGCTGGGGCGGCTCCCGCACCAAGGACCCGGCGCGCTTCGGCAAGTGGCTCGAGGCCGGGTACGGCGTGCTCTCCTTCGACCAGCGCGGCTTCGGCGAGAGCGGCGGCAAGGCCCACGTCGAGAACCCCGACTACGAGGGCCACGACGTCCGCCGGCTGATCTCCCTCGTCGCCGACCTCGGCTGGGTCCGCCAGGACGGCCCCGGCGACCCGCGGATGGGCGCCATCGGCGGCAGCTACGGCGGCGGCTACCAGTTCCTCGGCGCGTTCGAGTCGCTGCGCCTGCGGGGCACACCCGTCTTCGACGCGCT
>NZ_DASSXS010000157.1:0-6752 GCF_035703625.1 Nocardioides sp.
CAACACCTGACAACAAACCCTAGCTATCGCCAGAATCATCATCAAACCATCAACAACCCAAAAAGGATCATCAACAGGGCATACAAAATAATTCATCGACTATTGACACACTGTTGAGTTCTCAAAAATCAGACGCGCACCGACACACACCCTCTCGGGCCTGCGCTGGGGCAACCTTGGAAAACTTACCGGTTCGGTCCGACCCCGTCAACTTGGGGGCCACCCGCACCGACCACGCGCGACATGCCCTTCGGGTCCGGCTCGAGGCCGGGCCCGGGGGCCGCGATCGCAGCGCCCGACAACGATAGCGCTCCCCCACCGAGGGACTCAACTCGGTATCTCATCGCGCGGTGCGCCGGCGCGGGAGGGCGACCGCGCTCCGGTACTGCGAGACCGTCGGCTCGTCCGGCAGCCAGAACCGCCATGCCCGGTCGGGAGCGTGGCGCAGACCCACCCGGGGACCCGTCGCCACCGGCCCGGTGGCGGGGTCGAGGTCGAGGGTGAGGGGCGGCGCGATCAGCGGCGCGCCGTTGTGCTCGAGATCGATCGCCAGGGCCCGGCAGAGCCGGGCCGGGCCGCGGGCCAGGTCGCGATCGGAGGACCGCGGGCGGCGCTCCCGTGCGGCCTCGAGACCGTCGACGACCTCCCCGGCCCGGAGCAGGACCGCGGAGGCCTCGCCGTCGGGCCCGCACACGACGTTGCAGCAGTGGTGCATCCCGTAGGTGAAGTAGACGTAGAGGTGGCCGGGAGGCCCGAACATCACCGCGTTGCGGGCCGTGGGACCTCGATGGGCGTGTGATCCCGGGTCGTTCGCCCCGTCGTACGCCTCGACCTCGGTGAGCCGCACGGCCACGTCGCCGTGGCGCAGCGTCGCGCCGAGCAGGAGGGGGGCCACCTCGAGCACGGGGCGGGTGAGCAGCTCGCCGAGCTCACGGCCCACCGAGCCACTCCCGCTGGGCGTGGACGGCTGCGGCCAGCTCTCCCAGCTGGTCGCGGACGCGGTCCGGCGCGGTGCCACCCCGGTCCTGGCGGGAGGAGACCGAGCCCTCGGCCGTCAGGACCGATCGCACCTCGGGCGTCAGCGCCGGGGAGATCGCCGACAGCTCGTCGTCATCGAGGTCGTGCAGCTCGAGGCCGAGCTCCTCGCACCGGCGGACACACGCGCCGGCCACCTCGTGGGCGGTCCGGAACGGGACGTTCTCGCGCACCAGCCATTCCGCGATGTCGGTCGCCAGCGAGAAGCCCTGGGGGGCGAGCTCGGCCAGGCGTGCGCCGTCGAACGTCAGGGTCGCGACCAGTCCCGTGAAGGCCGGCAGCAGCACCTCCAGGGTGTCGACGGAGTCGAAGACCGGTTCCTTGTCCTCCTGGAGGTCCCGGTTGTAGGCCAGGGGCAGGGCCTTGAGCGTGGCCATCAGGCCGCTCAGGTTGCCGATCAGGCGCCCTGCCTTTCCGCGGGCGAGCTCGGCGATGTCGGGGTTCTTCTTCTGGGGCATGATGCTCGACCCGGTCGACCAGGAGTCGTGCAGCTCGACGAACCCGAACTCCCGGGTCGACCAGAGGATGACCTCCTCGGCGAGCCGGCTGACGTCGACGCCGATCTGCGCGGTGACGAAGGCGAACTCGGCCACGAAGTCCCGGGCGGAGGTGCCGTCGATGGAGTTGGCGCTGGAGCCGGTGAAGCCGAGCTCGGCGGCCACCCCCGCAGGGTCGAGGCCGAGGCTCTGCCCGGCCAGGGCACCGGAGCCGTACGGCGAGTCGGCGGCGACCCGGAGGTCCCAGTCGCGCAGCCGGTCGACGTCCCGCAGGAGCGGCCAGGCGTGGGCCAGGAGGTGGTGGGCGAGCAGCACCGGCTGGGCGTGCTGGAGGTGGGTCCGGCCCGGCATGATCACGTCGAGATGGTCGCGCGCCTGGGTGGCCAGGGCCTCCACCAGGCCGAGGACCTGGCGGCCGATGACGCCCGCGTGATCCCGCAGGAACACCTTGAGGAGCGTGGCGATCTGGTCGTTGCGGCTACGGCCGGCGCGCAGGCGTCCGCCCACCTCCGGGCCCACCTCCTCCAGCAGCAACCGCTCGAGCGCGCCGTGGACGTCCTCGTCCGACGGATCCGGACGCAGCTCCCCGGCGGCGTACCGCTCCCCCAGCGCCTCGAGTCCACGCTCGAGCTGCGAGAGGTCGCCGGCGGTGAGCAGCCCGGCACGGTGCAGCGCGTGCGCGTGGGCCCGGGAGCCGGCGAGGTCGTAGGGGGTGAGCCGCCAGTCGAAGTGGGTGGACCGGGACAGCGCCTCCAGCTCCGGTGACGGCCCGGCGGCGAAGCGTCCGCCCCACAGCTTGCCGGTGTTGGTGGTCGACTCAGTGCCGCTCACGGGCTGCCTCCCTCTGGTCTTCCCGCTCCCGGATGGTGGCGACGGCCCGTCCCATGATCCTCGGGAGGTCCGGGTTTGCGGCCGTCCCGTCGGCGGCCAGCGCCTCCGGGGTCCACCACGCGGCCGCCAGGACGTTGCCCACCTCACCCGGTTCCAGGGCGTCCAGGCTGACCTCGACCCCGCGCTCGCACGCCATGGCGTAGACGGTCGCCTGGTTGAGGTACTCGACGCCGTCCCAGGAGAAGCGGTAGTCGCCTTCGTGGACCGGGCCGGTCAGGTCGCCCGGCTCCGCCTCGATGCCGGTCTCCTCCCGCAGCTCGCGCAACGCCGCCTCGACCCGGGTCTCGCCCGGGTCCACGGCTCCGCCGACCGAGATCCAGTGCAGGTCACCGGGGCGCGCCGGGTCCTGGCACTGCAGGAGCAGCACCTGTCCCTCGGGGCTGACCGGGAGCACCCGGGCAGCCGTGCGGATCACCGGGCCCATCAGTCGGTGCCGGACTCCATCGCGGCATGGTCGAGCGCCTCGTCGTCGAGCTGGTCGGCGTCGTCGCGGCGGGCGATCCGGTCGGCACCGCCCGGCTCGATGGCGCCGAAGAGGTTGCCGTGCTCGACCAGCACGTGGCCCTGGTCCTGCGGCTGCGCGGCGTACGACTCCAGCTTCGCGCGCGAGTCCGAGATGTCGAGGTTGCGCATGGTGAGCTGGCCGATCCGGTCGGTGGGGCCGAACACGGCGTTGTCGGTGCGCTCCATCGACAGCTTGTCGGGGTGGTAGGAGAAGTTCTCCCCGTCGGTGCGCAGGACGGTGTAGTCCTCGCCGCGGCGGAGCCGCACGGTCACCTCGCCGGTGACCAGGGAGGCCACCCAGCGCTGGATCGCCTCGCGCAGCATGAGGGCCTGCGGGTCGAGCCATCGCCCCTCGTAGAGCAACCGGCCCAGCCGGCGCCCCTCGGCGTGGTAGTTGGCGATCGTGTCCTCGTTGTGGACCGCGTTGAGCAGCCGCTCGTAGGCGATCCAGAGCAGGGCCATCCCGGGGGCCTCGTAGATGCCCCGCGACTTGGCCTCGATCACGCGGTTCTCGATCTGGTCGGACATGCCCAGGCCGTGACGGCCGCCGATCGCGTTCGCCTCGTGGACGAGCTCGACCGGGTCGTCGTAGTCCCGTCCGTTGAGGGCGACGGGCCGCCCCTCGACGAACCGGATGCTGACGTCCTCGGGGTCGATCCGGACCTCGGGATCCCAGAACTTGACGCCCATGATCGGCTCGACCACCTCCAGGGACGCGTCGAGGTGCTCGAGGATCTTGGCCTCGTGCGTCGCGCCCCAGATGTTGGCATCGGTGGAGTACGCCTTCTCCTGGCTGTCGCGGTAGGGCAGGTCGTGCGCGGTCATCCAGGCACTCATCTCGTGCCGGCCACCGAGCTCGTGGACGAAGTCCGCATCCAGCCAGGGCTTGTAGATCAGCAGGTCGGGGTTGGCGAGCAGGCCGTAACGGTAGAACCGCTCGATGTCGTTGCCCTTGAAGGTCGACCCGTCGCCCCAGATGTCGACGCCGTCCTCGTGCATGGCACGCACCAGGAGGGTGCCGGTGACGGCGCGGCCGAGGGGCGTGGTGTTGAAGTAGGCGCGCCCACCGGACCGGATGTGGAAGGCGCCGCACGCCAGCGCGGCGAGTCCTTCCTCGACGAGGGTGCGCCGACAGTCGACGGACCGCGAGATCTCGGCGCCGTACAGCAGCGCGCGCTCGGGTACGCCGTCGATGTCGGGCTCGTCGTACTGGCCGATGTCGGCGGTGTAGGTGCACGGGATGGCGCCCTTGGCTCGCATCCACGCCACCGCGACGGAGGTGTCGAGGCCGCCGGAGAAGGCGATGCCGACCCGCTGGCCGAGGGGCAGGGAGGTGAGGACCTTGCTCACGTGGGACGTTCCTTCTGTTCGGAGTGGTCGGTGGCCAGGGCCAGGAACCGCCGGGCGAGGTCGGCCCCACCGGCCGGGTCGCGGCCGATCACGAGGACCGTGTCGTCGCCGGCGATGGTGCCGAGAACGTCGGAGAGCTCGGTCTTGTCGAAGGCACTGGCGAGGTACTGGGCGGCACCCGGCGGCGTCCGGAGGACGACGAGGTTGGCGCTCGCGTCGGCCGAGACCAGCAGCTCGCCGCAGAGGCGAGCAAGGCGCTGGGCGGCCGCGGCGCTCGAGCCGGGTGCCGAGGGTCGTCGGTCGCCGCCCTCGCCCGGCACGGCGTAGACCAGGGCCCCTGAGGGTCCCCGGACCTTGACCGCGTCGAGCTCGACCAGGTCGCGGGACAAGGTGGCCTGGGTGACGTGGAGCCCGCTCTCGGCGAGCAGGTGGGCCAGCTCGCCCTGGGACTTCACCTCGCGCCGCGAGATCAGCTCGATGATGCACTGGTGGCGGGCGTTCTTGGTCGTGGGCCGGAGCGCGGTCTGGTTCATGGTGAGGCCTCCAGCAGGAAGGTGAGGACCGCCTTCTGGGCGTGGCGACGGTTCTCCGCCTCGTCCCACACGACGCTGCGCGGCCCGTCGATCACCGCCGCGTCGATCTCCTTGCCGCGGTGGGCCGGCAGGCAGTGCATGGCGATCGCGTCGGGCCGGGCCAGCGCGAACAGGTCGCTGGTGACGGAGAAGTCGCGGAAGGCCTCGGTCCGCCCCGCGCGCTCGTCCTCGGTCCCCATCGAGACCCAGGTGTCGGTCACCACCACGTCGGCGTCGGCCACCGCTGCCCGGGGGTCCGGCTCGAGCAGTACCGAGCCCTCGGTGCCCTCGGCGATCCGGGTGGCCTCGTCGACCAGCTGCGGGTCGGGCTGGTAGCCCTCCGGGGAGCTGACGCGCACCTCCATGCCGGCCGTCGCGCCGGCAAGCAGCCAGGAGTTGCCCATGTTGGACGCGCCGTCGCCGACGAAGGCGACGCTCAGCCCGGTGGTGCGGCCCTTGTGCTCGGAGACGGTCAGGAGGTCGGCCAGCAGCTGGCACGGGTGGAACAGGTCGGTCAGCGCGTTGACGACCGGGACGCCGGCGTGCTCGGCCATCTCCTCGATCCGCGACTGCTCGAAGGTGCGCCACACGATGGCCGAGGCCTGCCGTCCCAGCACCCGGGCCACGTCGGAGACCTGCTCGCGCACCCCGATCCCCGCCAGCGTGCCGTCGACCAGCATGGGATGGCCACCGAGCTCGGCGATCCCGGCGGCGAACGACGCCTGGGTGCGCAGCGTCGGCTTGTCGAAGATCATCGCGACCGTCCTGGGGCCGGCCAGCGGCCCGGGGGACACAGCGTCGTACGGGCTTGCCTTCCACTTGGCGGCCAGCTCCAGGACCCGCGCCTGGTCCGGCGGGGAGAGGTCGTCGTCGCGCAGGAAGTGCCTCACGACGTCGCCTTTTCGAGGATGCCCGCCCAGGCGTTGCCGAAGGCGGCCACGTCGTCGTCGGAGATCACGAGCGGAGGTGCGAAGCGCAGCGTCGCGGGACCGGTGTTGTTGAGCAGGAAGCCCGCCGCCCGCGCGGCGTCGACGACCGCGGCCGCGTCGTCGGTGGCAAGGTCCGCCCCGATCAGCAGTCCCCGGCCACGGACGGTGGTGACCTCGTGCCCGGCGACGATCGCGTCGGTGAGCCGCTTTCCGATCTTCTCGACCTCGTCGAGCAGCCCCTGGTCCTCGATCACGCCCAGCACGGCGAGTGCCGCCGCGCAGGCCACCGGGTTGCCGCCGAAGGTGGTGCCGTGGTTGCCGGGCTCGAAGAACGAGCCGGCCCGCCCGGTCGCGATGGTGGCGCCGATCGGGATGCCGCCACCGAGTCCCTTCGCGAGGGTGACGATGTCGGGCGGGTCCTCCGCCAGCTCGCGGTCGGCCTGGTGGGCGAACCACCGGCCGGTCCGGCCGATTCCGGTCTGCACCTCGTCGATCCACAGCAGGGCACCGCTCCCGGTGGCGATCCGGCGAGCCGCGGCGAGGTAGCCGTCGGGCGGCACGACCACACCGGCCTCGCCCTGGATCGGCTCGAGCAGCACGGCCGCGGTCTCGTCGGTGACCGCGGCGGCGAGCGCGTCGACGTCGCCGTACGGGACCCAGGTCACCTCGCCGGGCAGTGGCTCGAACGGGGTCCGGTAGGCCTCCTTGGCGGTGAGCGCGAGGGAGCCCATGGTCCGGCCGTGAAAGGCGCCCTCGGCGGCCACGATGCGGGTGCGGCCGGTGCGCCGGGTCAGCTTGAACGCCGCCTCGTTGGCCTCCGCGCCGGAGTTGGAGAAGAAGACGCGACCGTCGGTCGACCTCGACGTGGCCGGACCGAGCAGCAGGTCCAGCAGCCTCTCCGCCAGCTCGATCTGGGGCCGGCTGGCGAAGAAGTTCGAGATGTGCCCGAGCGTGGACAGCTGGTCGTGGACGGC
>NZ_DASSXS010000010.1:0-9537 GCF_035703625.1 Nocardioides sp.
GGGGCCCCGTCGCGCCGGGCCTCGGTCGCGCCCAGTACGCCGACCCGCATGCTCGGAAGGATAGGCCGACGGACCGGCCGCCGGCGGAGGTTTTACCGAGCGATCAGGGGCAGCGAGCCGCCAGGACGCAGAACTCGTTCCCCTCGGGGTCGGCGAGCACCGCCCAGCCCTTGTCCGGCCCCTTGCGCAGGTCGTCGACCAGGGTGGCGCCGAGGCCGATGACCCGGTCGATCTCCTCGTCGCGGGATCGGTCGGTGGGCCGCAGGCAGATGTGCATCCGGTTCTTGACCGTCTTCGGTTCAGGCACCTTGAGGAACAGCAGGTAGCGGTCGTCGGGGCCGGCCAGGCCGCACTCCTCGTCGTCGGGCTTCATCTCCCAGTCGTCCTCGACCGTGAAGTCCTCGAGGACCTTTGCCCACCACATGGTCTGGGCGTAGGGGTCAGCGGCGTCGATGCAGAAGTTGGATGCGCGAGATGCCATGCCGCCACCCTGCCACCCCCGACCGACGAGCAGCCGTCGTACCCCACGGCACGGTCGCTCGTTGCACCGGCATGAGAGCCCCCACACACCCGGTCGTCGGCCTGGCGGCGACCCTGCTCGCCGCCGTGCTCGTCGGCGGGCCGACCGCGGGCGCCGTCGGACCGGCGCCGTCCGGCCCGACCCTGAACCAGCCGCAGGAGCGGCTGCGCAGCGCCACCGACTGCCAGCCACTGGCCGAGCTGCGCGCCGCGAGGCGGGTCGTGCTGCTGGTGCACGGCACAGGCGAGAAGAAGGACGAGACGTGGTCGTGGAGCTACGAGCCCGCCCTGCGCGGCGACGGCTTCGCGACCTGCTCCGTGCAGCTGCCCGACCACGGCCTCGGCGACTTCACCGTGGCCGCGGAGTACGTCGTCGCCGGTGTCCGCAAGGCGTCGAGGCGGGCCGATCGCCCGGTGGCGGTCATCGGGTACAGCCAGGGTGGTGCGCTGCCCGTGTGGGCGGCGAAGTTCTGGCCCGACGTCGCCGACCGGGTCACCGACCTGATCAGCCTCGGCGGACCCTTCGACGGCACCCAGCTCGGCAACGAGCTGTGCGCGCCCGGACAGTGCGCCCCGCTGGCCTGGCAGCTGCGGCGCGGGTCCGACCACGTCGCGGCGCTGCGCAACGCGCCGATGCCGCAGGGCGTGCCGGTCACCTCGATCTTCACGCAGTACGACGAGATCGTCCGCCCGCAGCCGGAGGCCTCCAGCCTGCCCGGCGCCACCAACGTGATGCTGCAGGACGTCTGCGCCGCCGACCCGTCCGAGCACGGCATCATCCTCGGCGACCCCGTGGCCTACGCGCTCGCCCTCGACGCCCTCACCCACCGGGGCCCGGCGCGCCCGTCCCGCCTCCCCGCGACGACGTGCCAGGAGACCTTCATCCCCCACGGCGACGCCGCGGGCTCCTACGTGTACCTGCAGGGCGTGGCCCGCCTCGCCGCCGGCCTGACGGACCCGCGACGCTGGGTCGACCGCGAGCCTGCCCTGCCCGCGTACGCCCGGCCCTACGCGGGCTGAGCACGCCGTTCTTCGCAGCGCCACTGGGTTTCGACGCGCGGTCGCGACCTCGCAAGCTCGGTCGCGCGTTTGCTCAACCTGCGCGCGACTCGCCAACCTCTCGTTCCTCGAGGTCGGCTTCGCGCTTGAGCATGAGAGCGATCTCGATCAGCTGGTCCTCCTGACCGCCGATCAGGCTCCGCCGGCCGGCCTCGAGCAGGATCTCGGCGCCGGAGACGCCGTACCGCTCCGCGGCGTTGCCCGCGTGCTTGAGGAACGAGCTGTAGACCCCGGCGTAGCCCATCATCAGCGTCATCCGGTCGAGCTGGCACTCCTCGGGCATCGCCGGGCGGATCACGTCCTCGGACGCGTCGACGATCTGCAGGAAGTCGACGCCGGTGCGCCACCCGAGCTTGTCGCAGACCCCGATGAACGCCTCCAGCGGCGTGTTGCCGGCACCGGCACCGAAGCGGCGGACCGACCCGTCGATCTGGGTGGCCCCGGCGCGGGCCGCGATCACGGTGTTGGCCACGCCGAGCCCCAGGTTCTCGTGGCCGTGGAAGCCGACGTCGGCCTGGCCACCGATCTCGGCCACGATCGCGGACACCCGGTCGGCGGTCTGCTCCATGATCAGCGCGCCCGCGGAGTCGACGACGTAGACACACTGGCATCCCGCGTCGACCATGACCCGGGCCTGCTCGGCGAGCACCTCGGGCGGCTGGGTGTGGCTCATCATGAGGAAGCCGACCGTCTCCAGGCCGAGATCACGGGCGAGACCGAAGTGCTGGATCGCGGTGTCGGCCTCGGTGCAGTGGGTGGCGATCCGGCAGATCTCGCCGCCGTTGTCCTGGGCGGCACGGATGTCGTCCTTGGTGCCGACGCCTGGGAGCATCAGGAAGGCGATCCGGGCGGTCCTGGCGGTCTCCGCCGCGATCCTGATCAGCTCCTGCTCCGGCGTCTTCGAGAAGCCGTAGTTGAACGACGAGCCTCCCAGGCCGTCGCCGTGGGTCACCTCGATCACCGGGATCCCCGAGGCGTCCAGGGCCTCGACGATGTCGTGGACCTCCTGGGCGGTGAACTGGTGCCGCTTGTGGTGCGACCCGTCGCGCAGGCAGGTGTCGGTCAGGCGCAGGTCGAGGTCTCCCCCGTGCTGGTCCTTCCACGTGCGGGTCAGGGCGTTGAGGTCGCTCATTTCGGGTCGCCTTTCGACTTCCGGGGTTTCGAGGCTCGCTTCGCTCGCACCTCAACCACCGATGGCTCTGGCGAGGTGCTCGCCCACCTGGGTCGCGGCGGCGGTCATGATGTCGAGGTTGCCGGCGTACGGCGGCAGGTAGTCACCCGCGCCCTCCACCTCCACGAAGACGCTGACCTTGAGCTGCCCCTGCGTGGCCGGCGAGGGCTCGTCGATCTGCGGCTCCTGGAGCAGGCGGTAGCCGGGGACGTACTCCTGCACGGCGCGCACCATGTCCTGGACCGAGCGGACGATCGCGTCCCGGTCCGCATCGGGAGGTACGGCGCAGAAGATCGTGTCCCGCATGATCATCGGCGGATCGGCCGGGTTGAGGATGATGATCGCCTTGCCCCGTTCCGCGCCCCCGATCGACTCGACGCCCGCGGCGGTCGTGCGCGTGAACTCGTCGATGTTGGCGCGGGTGCCCGGCCCGGCCGAGACGGAGGCGACCGACGCCACGATCTCGGCGTACGACACCGGCGCCACCCGGGAGACCGCGGCGACCATCGGGATCGTGGCCTGCCCGCCGCAGGTGATCATGTTGACGTTGGGCGCCGAGGAGTGCTCCTGGCCGTTGACGGGCGGGATCACCGCGGGGCCCACGGCGGCGGGGGTGAGGTCGACCGCGCGGATGCCGGCCTCCTCGTAGCGGGGGGCGTACTCCCGGTGGATCTGGGCCGAGGTGGCCTCGAAGATCAGGTCCGGCAGCTCATCTCGCTTCAGCAGCCAGTCGACCCCCTCGTGGCTGGCCTCCAGACCGAGCCCGCTGGCGAGGCGGAGCCCCTCGCTCGTCGGGTCGACGCCGATCATCCAGCGCGGCTCGATCACCTCGGAGGCCAGGAGCTTGTACATCAGGTCGGTCCCGATGTTGCCCGGGCCGACGATCGCGGCGGTCTTCTTGCTCACGTCTACTCCTTGAACTCTGCGACGAGGGTCTCGAACCCGCTGATCGACGCCTCGACCCGGTCGCCTGGCGCGAAGGGGACGAAGGGGCCGAGCGCCCCGGACAGGACGAGGTGACCCGCCTGGAGCGGGTCGCCGAAGCGGTAGCACTGAACGGCGAGCCAGCGCAGCGCCTCCAACGGGTCGCCGAGGCAGGCTGCGCCGTTGCCCGATGACCGAACCTCCCCGTTGATCGTGAGTGACATCTCGACATCCACGGGTGTGAAGTCGTCCAGGGACCGCCCCTCGTCGCCGACCACGAACAGCCCGCTGGACGCGTTGTCGGCCACCGTGTCGGTGAAGGTGATGTCCCAGTTCTCGATGCGGGAGTCCACGATCTCCAGGGCCGGCAACGCCGTCTCGACCGCCTGGCTGACGAGCTCGAGCGTGATCTCGTCCTCGGTCGCCGGCGCGACGGGCCGACGCATCAAGAACGCGACCTCGGCCTCCACCCGCGGCTGCACGAGGGTCCGCATCGAGATCGGTGACTGCAAGCTGACGTCCATGTCGTCGAGCAGGTAGCCGAAGTCCGGCTGGTCGACGCCGAGCTGTCGCTGGACCGCCTCCGACGTCGCACCGATCTTGCGCCCGACGACCCGGGCGCCGGCGGAGAGACGCTTCTCCACCAGCTCCTGCTGGACCGCGTACGCCGCAGGGAGGTCGTCGGTGCCGATCAGGTCGCGCACCGCGGCGCACGGGACGCGAGTCGTCTGGGCCTGGTCCAGGCGCTCGACGGCGGCCGAGATCACGTCCGGTGAGGTCACGACGGGCATTCTAGAACCTGTTACAGTTTTGCGCCATGACAGGGACCGCGCCGAGCCTGCCGACCGAGGTCGACGTCGTCGTGGTCGGCGCCGGTGGCGCGGGCATGACCGCCGCGCTCGCGGCCGCACATCAGGGCCTCGACACCGTGCTCGTGGAGAAGAGCCCCTGGTTCGGCGGCTCCACCGCCCGCAGCGGCGGAGGCGTCTGGATCCCTGGCAACGAGGCCCTGCGGTCGGCGGGTCAGGTCGACCCGGACGACCTGGAGCAGAGCAAGCGATACCTCGACTCCATCGTCGGCGACGACGTCCCCAAGATCCGCAGGGACACCTTCCTCGACCGGGGCCCCGAGGTCATGGACTTCCTCCGCGAGCACACCCCCGTCCGTTTCGCCTGGGTTCCGGAGTACGCCGACTACCACCCCGAGGCGCCCGGCGGCCGGCTTCGCGGCCGCAGCGTCGAGCCGGTGCCGATGGACGCACGGTCGCTCGGCGAGGAGCTGGACCGGTTGCACCCGGCCTACACCAAGGCTCCGGCCAACCTGATCGTCACCCAGGCCGACTTCCGGAAGATCAGCCTGGGGCTGCGCACCCTGCGTGGTCCGCTCACCATGGCCAGGGTCCTGCTCACCCGCCTGTGGAGCATCCTGCGCGGCCGCAGGATGTACGCGATGGGCAACGCCCTGGCCATCGGGCTGCGCCAGGGCCTGGCCGACGCCGGCGTACCGGTCCACTACGAGACCGAGCTGACCGATCTCGTGATCCAGGACGGCCGGGTCGTCGGCGTCCAGGTCACGCACCACGGGCGCCCCACCACCATCCGGGCCCGCCGCGGCGTGATCCTCGGCAGCGGGGGCTTCGAGAAGAACCTCGAGATGCGGGAGAAGTACCAGCCCCAGCCGGCCTCGATCGACTGGACGACGGGGTCGGTCAACAACACCGGCGGCGGCATCCTCGCCGGGATCGCCGCGGGCGCCCAGACCGACCTGCTCGACGACGCCTGGTGGGGGCCGACGATCCCGCTGCCGTCGGGTCCCTGGTTCTGCCTGGCCGAGCGCAACCTGCCCGGCTCGATCATCGTGAACTCCGCCGGCCGACGGTTCATGAACGAGGCGATGCCGTACGTCGAGGCGGTGCACGCGATCTACGACGGCGAGGCCACGGGGGTGCCGCACGTCCCGGCCTGGATGGTGATCGACCAGCGCTACCGCAACCGCTACCTGTTCGCCGGGCTCTCCCCCCGGCAGCCCTTCCCCGGCCGCTGGTACAAGCACGGCACGGTCAAGAAGGCCGACACCCTGGCCGGGCTGGCCGGGGAGATCGGGGTGCCGCCCGAGGCGCTCGAGGAGACGGTGCGGCGCTTCAACGGATTCGCCGCCTCGGGCGTCGACGAGGACTTCCACCGTGGCGAGAGCGGCTACGACCTCTACTACTCCGACCCCACGGTCAAGCCCAACCCGTCGCTCCACGCGCTCGACCAGGCGCCGTACTACGCGGTGAAGATCGTGCCCGGCGACCTGGGCACCAAGGGCGGGCTGGTCACCGACGAGCGCGCCCGGGTGCTGCGGCCGGACGGCTCGGCCATCGACGGCCTCTACGCCGCCGGCAACGTCTCGTCGGCGGTGATGGGCCACACCTACGCCGGACCGGGCGCCACCATCGGTCCGGCGCTGACCTACGGCTACCTGGCCGCACTCGACATCGCAGGCTCCGGTGGCTGAGGTGCGAGCGCAGCGAGCCTCGAGACCCCGTGACGGAGAGGACACCTGATGCCGATCGACCCCTCCGTCGCCGTGGGCGCCGAGCTGCCCGACCGGGAGTTCGCCTGGGACCCCAGCGACGTCCTGCTCTACCACCTCGGCATCGGAGCCGGGACCGCGCCAGGAGACAACCTCTCCCCCGGCGCCCTTCGCTACACCCTGGACGGTCCGGCGCTTCAGGTACTGCCGTCGTTCGGGGTGGTGGCGCCGACGTTCCACGAGACCAACCCGCCGCCGCTCGACCTGCCCGGGTGCGACATCAACCTCGCGCAGGTCGTCCACGGTTCGCAGTCGGTGACCGTGCACGGGCCGATCCCGACGTTCGGCACGGCCACGCTGAGGACCCGGGTGACCGACGTCTGGGACAAGGGCAGGGCGGCCGTGATCTGGCAGGAAGGGACCGCCATCGATCCCGGCGGCGAGGAGCTGTGGAGCGTGCGGTCCTCGATCTTCGTGCGGGGCGAGGGCGGCTGGGGCGGCGAACGGGGCAGCTCGGACCGGGTCGTCCTCCCCGAGCGGTCTCCCGACACCGACACGACGTACGACGTCTCGCCTCAGCAGGCGTTGCTGTACCGGCTCTGCGGCGACCGGAACCCGCTGCACGCAGACCCGGACTTCGCGAAGGCCGCCGGCTTCCCCGCGCCGATCCTGCACGGCCTCTGCTCCTACGGCATCGTGCTCCGGTTGCTCACCGACGCGCTGCTCGGTGGCGACGCGACCCGGGTCGGTGGCTTCACCGGACGGTTCGCCGGCGTGGTGTTCCCCGGGGAGACCATCCGGGTGCGCGGGTGGCAGGAGGACGGGCGAATCCTCGCCTCGGCCACCATCGCCGGGAAGGGTGAGCGGGACGGCGCCCCGGTCCTCGCCGACTGCGTGCTGACCCGGAGCTAGACATAGATGTTGTCGTGCTCCTCGAGGAACGCGACCAGCTCCTCGTGGGTCGGCTTCCACCGCCCCTCGGCGATCTCCACCAGGCCCTCGAAGTAGGCCTCCCGCGGCGCGCCGGGAGCGAACAGGATCAGCAGCGACGCCGGCTTGCCCGACTCGTTGCGGAACCCGTGCAGCCCACCCTCGGGAACGAACGCGAAGTCACCGGGATGAGCCTCGAGCCACTCCCTGCCGTCGTACAGGGAGACCGCGCCGTCGAGGACGAAGAACGACTCGGTGATCGTCCGGTGGAAGTGGGGCTCGGCGCCGCCCCGCTCGGGGCCCATGTCCCACCGGTACAGACCGAACTTGCCGCCGGTGGTCGCGCCGGTGGCCAGGTAGCTGGCGGCGCCACCCGGCCGGGGCAGGTCGGGGGCCGTGTCGGCCGGACGGAACGCGGTGGTCACCTCGCCACCGGTGCCGAGGTACCTCGGATCTGGATACGACATGGCCCGACCGTACGGCGCCCCGGCCCACGGGAGCTCGATTTCCGGCCATACTCCCGCCATGGGCCTCCTGGACACCTGGACGCGCGGCGAGCACACCGCCGACGGCACCACGCATCCGACGTACCGCAAGGGCAGTGGCCCGGGCGTCATCGTGATCCACGAGATCCCCGGGCTGACGCCCCAGGTGATCGGCTTTGCCGAGGAGGTCGTCGCGGCGGGGTACACGGTCGTGCTGCCGCACCTCTTCGGCGAGCCCGAGGCGCCGATGAACCCGCTCACGGTGGCGAAGTCGATGACCCAGGTCTGCGTGAGCCGCGAGTTCACCCTGCTGGCCACCGGCCAGACGGCCCCGGTCGCCGGATGGCTCCGCAGCCTGGCCCGGGAGCTGCACGCCGAGCTCGGCGGCCCGGGGGTGGGAGCCCTCGGCATGTGCTTCACCGGCGGCTTCGCGCTGGCGATGATGGTCGATCCCGCCGTGGTCGCGCCCGTCCTGGCCCAGCCCTCCGCGCCGTTCGCGGTCAGCCCGGGTCGCTCGCGTGACCTCAACCTCTCCCCCGCCGACCTGACGACCGTCAAGGAGCGGGCGGCGGCGGGCTGCGAGGTCCTGGGCCTCCGCTACCGGAAGGACCCGGCTGTCGGGAGGCGCTTCGAGACCCTCACCCGCGAGCTCGGTGACGCGTTCATCCGCGTCGAGCTCGAGGGCCGGGGTCACTCGACCGTCACCCTCCACCGCCAGCAGGTGGCGGTCGACCGCGTTCTCGACTTCTTCCGGACCAATCTCCACTAGCTGCGGAGAAGTGCCGGGCGCCCGGAGGCGGTTCGCAGGTCAGGGTTGGACCGAGAGGAACAGGAACGCGGCAAGCAGGACCAGGTGGACGAAGCCCTGCAGCGCGTACACGCGACCCTGCACCACGGTGAACGCCGTGACCGCGATCGTGATGGCCAGCAGGACGATGTGCGTGGGCTCGAGCCCCAGCTCGAGCGGACCGGGGAGCCAGATCATCGCCACCGCGATCGTCGGAACGGTCAGGCCGATCGAGGCCATCGCCGAGCCGTAGGCGAGGTTCAAGCTGGTCTGCACGCGGTCTCGCGCCGCATTGCGGACCGCGGCGATCGACTCCGGTGCCAGGACCAGGAGCGCGATCACGACGCCCACGACCGCATACGGAAACCCGAGGTCCTGGACCACCTGCTGGATCGTGGGCGACAGGAGCTTGGCCAACCCCACGACCGACACGAGGGAGACGAGGAGGAGGCCGAGGCTGATCCACGCCTCCCGCGCCTCCGGGGGGTCTGCGTGACCGTCGTGGTCGAGGTCGAGCAGGCCGGTGACCCGACCCTGGTCGTCACTGCTGACGGGCAGGAAGAAGTCGCGGTGGCGAATGGTCTGCGTGAAGACGAAGGCGGCGTACAACGCCAGGGACGCCACCGCGGCGAACGCCAGCTGCGAGGGCGAGTACTGCCTGCCGTGAGCCGAGGTGGTGAAGCTCGGCAACACCATGGTCAGACCCGCGAGGGTGATCACGGTGGTGACCGCGGAGCCCGTACCGGCGGCGTTGAAGCTGACCAGGTGGTGCTTGAGCCCACCGACCAGCAGCGACAGGCCCACGATGCCGTTGAGTGTGATCATCACGGCCGCGAACACGGTGTCGCGCGCATACGTGCTCGCACCCTGGCCACCGCTGGTCATCAGCATCACGATCAGCCCCACCTCGATGACGGTGACGGCGACCGCCAGGATCAGCGAGCCGAACGGTTCCCCCACCTTGTGCGCCACGACCTCGGCGTGGTGAACCGCGCAGACGACCGCCCCGACCAGGGCGACCGCCACCAGGACGAGGACCGGCCACTGGTCGTGCCGCACCCACGCGCCGCCCAGCACCAGCACGGTGAGGGCCGGGACGAACACCGACCACTGCAACCGGCCACGGACCGCTGGTGCACTCATG
>NZ_DASSXS010000202.1:0-2277 GCF_035703625.1 Nocardioides sp.
CACGGGTACGCCGGTCTGCTCGGTGATCGCGTCGGCGTCGGGGGCGCCGGCCACGGTCGATGCTCCCGTGGCCGACACGACCTCGGAGAGGGCGCGGTGGTGGTCCCAGTGCTGATGCGTGGTGACGACCGTGGTGAGCCCACCGTCGCCCACGAGAGGCAGCAGGGTCTCGGGGGCAGCGGCAGCGTCGATGAGCACCTGCGCGCCGGTGGCGTGGCACTCCAGCAGGTAGCAGTTGTTGGACATCTCCGGATCGACCGCGACCTTGGTGATGGTGAGCGCGGAGAGGGAGCGTACGTCGGGATCGCCGCCCGGGGTGACGGCTCCGGTGTAGGTGGCCATCCGGTCACCCTAGAACTTGTCCTGCGGGTCGCGTCATGAACCACCGGCGGGCGCGTCACCTCGGTGTCGGACACACTGTTCGGCCACGAGAACGGGGGAACCACCATGAGCAAGCCCATCCGTCACCTGATCGCGATCGCCGCCGCCACTGCGGCCGCCCTCTCGGTCGGGACCATCCCCGCCGGTGCCGCGGGCCGGACAGCCCCGAGCGTCAGCTTCTTCGAGGGGGGCGAGGGCAACGCGCACTGGTCCCAGGACGAGTCCAGCGGCGGTGACCGGTTCTCGATGGAGCTGGAGGTGCCGGACGCAGTGAGCTACGCCGGCATCGACCTGCACCACGAGGAGGGGCGCCCTGCCCCCGAGCACGCGCCGTCGTTCGACTTCTACTCCACCGCCACCGGGCCGAGCCTGGGCTCGCCCCGACTGGTGATCCTCTTCAGCGACGCTGGGAAGGCCGAGCTCCGGCCGTTGGCCTGGGCCCAGGACGAGTGGACCACCGTGGGAGGCGGCGACAACAACTGGGACAACAACGGCGGCACCTGCGGCTACCTCTACCAGACGACCTACGACGCGGTTCGCGCCTGCCACCCCGGCGCGACGGTGACCGCGGCCTTCCTCGTCAGCGACTCCGGGTACGCCTACCCGGAGGGCTACACCCACTACATCGACAACCTGGAGTACGACGCCACCACGATCTCGCAGCCGTCGGACAACAAGCGGAGCTGAGCACGGCAGCCGCGGCGGGCTACCAGGCAGCCACCCTGGGCAGCTCGCCGCGGTCGCTGGTCAGTCCCTCGCCCGACCCCCGGCCGGTCAACCACCAGCCGAGGTCGGCGGCGGTGCCGCTGACGGTCGGGCCGTCCCCGTCGCCGTAGGCCCAGCTGCCGTCGAGGTCCGTGGGGGCGACCTCGAACGGCTCTGGCCACTCGCGCCTCGTCATCGAGGCCAGCAGGACCTCGCAGAACCGGGGTGGCCAGTCGGTGCGCGAGTAGCCGGCGTCCAGGTCGGCGTGGTGGATCTCCACCTCCCGCAGCCGCATCCCGACCGTGGCGCCGGCCGGGACGGTGCGGCCGCCCGGTGTCCGCTCGAACGTGGTGCCCGCGACGTCGTCGGGGAGTGCGGACCAGGCGTCGGCGTACAGGGTGCACCCGGCCAGCAACCGCTCACGGAGCTCGGCAGCCCCGGCCCCCGCCAGCTCCTCGATGTCCCGGTCGCGGTCCTCCGTCGAGGCGTACATGGGAGTCGGCTCGTCCTGCACGATCCCGGTCAGCGCCGCGGCGAGACCCTCGGCGTTGAGCGCCAGGTGAGCGACGACGTGTGCGCGCGTCCAGCCGGGGAGCCCGGACGGTCCCGTCCAGTCGGCATCCTGGAAGCCGTCCACGGTGCGGACCAGGCGGTTGGTCGCCTCCTGGAGCTCCTCGAGCTGCTGGGTCTTGACGCTGGTGTCGTCGGCCATGCGCCCATCCTCACCCGCGGTCCCCGCTGCTGGCCACCGGGGCTGTCAGTGGCCCGTGAGAAGGTGACACACGTGGCGTGGCGGCTTGTGTCGCCACGTACGATGACGAACACTTGTTCGAACAGCGCGGACAGTATCGATACCGGGTCGACAGTCGAGGGACAGCAGTGGCAGAAGAGCTCATCATCCGGGGAGCCCGGGAGCACAATCTCAAGGACGTCTCCCTCGACCTGCCCCGTGACTCGCTGATCGTCTTCACCGGCCTGTCCGGCTCCGGCAAGTCGAGCCTGGCCTTCGACACCATCTTCGCCGAGGGACAGCGCCGGTACGTCGAGTCACTCTCGGCCTACGCCCGCCAGTTCCTCGGCCAGATGGACAAGCCCGACGTCGACTTCATCGAGGGCCTGTCGCCTGCGGTCTCGATCGACCAGAAGTCCACGTCGCGCAACCCCCGGTCGACCGTCGGCACGATCACCGAG
>NZ_DASSXS010000284.1:0-3420 GCF_035703625.1 Nocardioides sp.
GCGGCCAGGACGTGCCCGATCATGCTCCGCCCGCAGACCGGGTGCAGCACCTTCATGGTCTTCGACTTCATGCGGGTACCGCCACCCGCGGCCAGCACGATCACCGTCAGGTTGTCCATGCGGGCAGTGTGTCACTGCGGAAAGTTTGCTCGCGGAGTGCACCGGGGAGCTCGGCGCTCCACTCGTGCCTCGCTCCGCGCTCTCGCTCGCAGAACCGGATTGGGGACCTCGGCGCTCCACTCGTGCCTCGCTCCGCGCTCTCGCTCCCCGGGTAGGAGTCGAACCTACGTCGCTAGTCCTGATTCAAAGTCAGGCGGGCCCTGCCGGCAGACCAACCGGGGATCGGCAATCAAAGGTTAGAGCGTGGGCGACCACCGGTGGTTGAGCAGGGAGGCGCCCCAGCGCCGACCGTCGTCGAAACCCCCGCACCCGACCGGTGGCCGTCACTGGTCACCGCCCTGCCAACAGTTCCGGGGTTTCGACGACGCTCGCTGACGCTCGCTGCTCAACCACCGACGCTCGCTGACGCTCGCTGCTCAACCACCGACGCCCTGCCCACAATTCCGGGGTTTTCGACGACGCTCGCCGACGCTCGCTGCTCAACCACCGGCGCTCGCTGACGCTCGCTGCTCAACCACCGGCGCTCGCTACGCTCGTCGGGTGGACCTCCCCGTCATGCCACCCGTCCGGCCGATGCTCGCGAAGTCGGTGAAGGGGATCCCGGACCCGGACAAGTTCGGCGGCCTGAGCTTCGAGCCCAAGTGGGACGGCTTCCGGTGCATCGTCTTCCGCGACGGCGACGAGGTGGAGCTGACCAGCCGCAACACCAAGCCGCTGACCCGCTACTTCCCCGAGGTCGTGGACGCGATCCGCGAGCAGCTGCCCGAGCGGTGCGTGCTCGACGGCGAGCTGTTCGTCGCCCTCGAGGACCGGCTCGAGTTCGAGGTCCTCCAGGAGCGGATCCACCCGGCCCGGTCGCGCGTGGACATGCTGGCGGAGAAGACCCCGGCCTGCTTCGTGGCCTTCGACCTCCTCGCGCTCGGCGACACGTCGTACGTCGACCGCCCGTTCTCCGAGCGCCGCGCCGCCATGGAGGAGTCTCTCTCCGGCCTCACCGGACCCTGCTACCTCACCCGCACCACCACCGACACCGGGCAGGCCGAGGAGTGGTTCCACCAGTTCGAGGGCGCCGGCCTCGACGGCGTGGTCGCCAAGCCGCTGACCGCGACCTACCGGCAGAACGCCCGCACGATGCTGAAGATCAAGCATGAGCGCACCGCCGACGTGGTCGTCGCCGGCTATCGCGAGCACAAGACGTCGACGCCCGAGCGGCCGCTCCTCGGCAGCCTCCTCCTCGGCCTGTACGACGACGGCAAGCTGCAGCACGTCGGCGTCTCCGCCAGCTTCAGCGAGAAGCGTCGCGCGGAGCTGATCGCGGAGCTGCAACCGCTGGTCGTCCCGATCGAGGAGCATCCGTGGGGCGAGTGGGCCGACTGGGCGATCGCCAACCCGGACCGGGTCCCGGGTACCCAGAGCCGCTGGAGCGCCGGCAAGGACCTGTCGTTCACCCCGCTCCGCCCGGACCTGGTCCTCGAGGTCGCCTACGACCACATGGAGGGCCGCCGGTTCCGGCACACCGCGCAGTTCCGCCGGTGGCGCACCGACCGCGACCCCGAGTCCTGCGGCTACGAGCAGCTGGAGGAGCCGGTGAGCTACGAACTGGATAGAATTCTGCTGGCAGGTCACGAGGCCGGCCCAGGAGGCGATCACCATGGCTGAGACCCACCCGCAACCCCTCGCCGGGTACCACGTCGTCCTGCTGGTCGAGCAGGCCCTCACCTCCGCGGACGCCGCCCAGGTGCTGTCGCTCCACGAGGGCATCGACGATCCGGTCACCTACCACGTGCTGCTCCCGATGGAGGACGCCGCGGCCCGGATCGAGGCGTCGATGGCCTCGCTGGCAGCGGGCGAGGTCATGGCCTCTCCCGCCATGGCGATGCGGGAGATCGACATCGAGGCCGTCCGCAAGGACTGCCAGGAGCGCTCCGCGCGCGACCTCCAGGCCACCGTCGCCGCGCTGAGGTCCGCCGGCGCGGTCGACCCCGAGGGTCAGGTGGTGTCGCAACCCCCGATCGACGCCCTGGAGGCCAAGGTCTCCCAGGTCGACGGCCGCGAGGCCATCATCCTCACCAGACCGCACGTGGTCGCCGAGTTCTTCCACCTCGACTGGACCTCCAAGGCCCGCCGCAAGATCGGCGTCCCGTGCCTCCACCTCCTGGAGCACGAGAACTTCGACGAGCAGGCCGGCGGAGGCGAGGGCGTCAGCGGCCTCTGACGTCCCCGGCGAGCTCGACGACGATGTCGAGGTGCCCGGCATGCCGGGCGTACTCCGCCAGGACGTGGAAGCAGATCCACTCCAGCGTGGGCGGATCCTCGGAGAACCGGCCTCCCGGCGCGGCCGTGGCGTCCAGCGGGAAGTCCCGCAGCACGCCCCTGGTCCGCTCCCCGACCCTCACCATGCGCTCGGCGAGCTGCTCCCCCGTGACGTCGTCGGCCACCTGCCAGCGGGCCCGTGGCCCGGTCACGCCGGAGTCGTCGGAGGTCCACGGCTCGTCGACGTTCCAGTCACCCCAGGGCTCGGCCACCGGCTCGCCGAGGAACCCCCACACGAACCACCGCTGCTCCATGTGCAGCACGTGGGAGAGCAGCTCGAGGGGAGTCCAGCCCGACGGCACCCGCGGCGTCCGCTGCTGCTCCGGCGACAGGACGAGGACGCCGTGGACCAGCTCCGACCGAACCCAGTCGAGGTAGTCCGACCACCGGCCAGCACCGGCCGGGCCGCCCTTCGACGGTTCCGACGGGTTGCGGGCCACGCGGCTGTCACTCACGGGCACATCCTGCCGCGCACGGCCCCGCGAGCCCTGGTCACCCTGGGGTTGCCCTGGGGTTTTGCGCATTTTTGATGACCCGTCCGGACCAGTTTTACGGACTCTTGATGGTCCGGGTGGACCATGCGCCACCTGGTCAGCCCGGACAGGCCCTGGTCAGGATGAGGAGCAGGAGGATGGCCCGCCCGCCTCATGACTCGATCCGGTTCCCCTGCTCGTCCCAGTGGGACTCCACCTTTTTCGAGGGCTGCACCCGCGGCGGCTCGCCCGGCATCTTCGGGTAGTCGGGCGGGTAGGGCATCTCGCCGCCCTCGGACGTGTCCCACAGCTCCAGCAGCGGCGTCAGGTCGTGGTGGACGTCGTCGATCGTGGCCCACGGGTCGCCGGAGGCGGCCAGCCGGTCCGGGACCGTGAACAGGTTGTACTCCCGAGGGTCGGTGACCTCGGCCAGCTCGTCCCAGGTCATCGGCGTCGAGACCGGCGCTCCCGGGACCGGGCGCAGCGAGTACGCCGAGGCGATGGTGCGGTCGCG
>NZ_DASSXS010000332.1:0-4440 GCF_035703625.1 Nocardioides sp.
CTGCATCCCCTGGGGTCGGCCGACGACCACGCCTACGTCATCAACGACGCCGGCATCACCACCCTGATCGTCGACCCGATGTTCACCGAGCGCGCGTTGGCCTTGCTGGAGAAGTGCCCCGGGCTGAAGCAGGTGCTCACCATCGGGCCGGTGCCCGAGCCGCTGGCCGAGCAGGGCCGAGACCTGGTCACCGAGGCGGCGTCGTACGCACCCCGGCCGCTGGCCGCGAAGCTGCTGCCGCCCGACCACATCGTCTCGATCGCCTACACCGGCGGCACGACCGGCAAGCCCAAGGGGGTGATCGGCACCGCCCAGACCATGGCCACGATGACCCAGGTGCAGCTCGCCGAGTGGGAGTGGCCGGAGGCCCCGCGCTTCTTGATGTGTACGCCGCTGTCGCACGCCGGGGCCGCGTTCTTCGCACCGACCGTGGTCAAGGGCGGTTCCCTGTACGTGCTGTCGCGGTTCGACCCGGCCGAGGTGCTGCGGACCATCGAGGAGCAGCGGATCACCGCGACCATGCTGGTGCCCTCGATGCTCTACGCACTGCTCGACCACCCCGACTCCCGGACCCGGGACCTGTCCTCGCTGGAGACGGTCTACTACGGCGCCTCTGCCATCAACCCGGTCCGGCTGCGGGAGGCCATCGACAGGTTCGGGCCGATCTTCGCGCAGTACTACGGCCAGTCCGAGGCCCCGATGGTCATCAGCTACCTGGCGAAGGGCGAGCACGACGAGAAGCGGCTCTCCTCGTGCGGCCGCCCCTCCGCACTGCTGCGGACCGCGCTGCTCGGCGAGGACGGGTCCCCGGTCCCGGTGGGGGAGCCCGGAGAGATCTGCGTGGCCGGCCCGCTGCTCGCCGGGGGCTACTGGAACCTCCCCGACGAGACCGCCGAGACCTTCCGTGACGACGGCTGGCTGCACACCGGTGACATCGCGCGAGAGGACGAGGACGGCTTCTGGTTCATCGTCGACCGCACCAAGGACATGATCGTCACCGGCGGGTTCAACGTGTTCCCCCGGGAGGTGGAGGACGTCGTGGCAGAGCACCCGTCGGTCGCGCAGGTGGGCGTCATCGGGACGCCCGATGAGCGATGGGGCGAGGCGGTCACGGCGATCGTCGTCCTGCGCGACGACGTACCGGCCGACCAGGAGTCGGTCGCGGCGCTGACCGCCGAGGTGCAGGCGCTGGTCAAGGAGCGCAAGGGAGCGGTCCAGGCGCCGAAGCGCGTGGTCGTGGCCGACTCGCTGCCGCTGACCGGCCTCGGGAAGCCGGACAAGAAGGCGCTGCGGGCGCAGTACTGGGACGGCGACCGCGCGATCGGCTGAATCCCGGGCCGGGGCGGCCTAGCCTGAACCCCATGCCCTTCCGCAACGGCCCCCACGGGTATGGCCTGGTCACCAAGTGCCTGCACTGGGTGACCGTGGCGGCACTGGTCGCGCAGTTCGTCGTGGGTTACCTGATGCTCAGGGTCGACGGCGAATTCGAGGAGACCGAGTGTGACCAGCCGTCCGACGGGCTGCAGCAGCAGTGCGAGGAGCGGCAGGAGGTTCTCGAGGCGCGCGCCGACGACCCGCTGGGCACGGCGTACTCGGACCTGCGGTCCGGAGACATCCTCGGTGGAGGGCTCAGTCTCCCCGAGGTCCACGTGCTGCTCGGGCTGCTCGTGCTCGTCCTCGCCGTGAGCCGAGTGGTCTGGCGCCGGGCGGCCGGGCTGCCGCCGTGGGCGGAAGGCCTTTCGGCAGGGGAGCGGACGCTGGCGCACTGGACGGAGAAGGCGCTGCTGGCGATGCTCTTCCTGATCCCCGTCACCGGCATCGCGCTGGTGCTCGTGAGCTACGACCTGCTCCCGCTTCACATCGCGGCCCACCTCGGGTTCTTCGCGACCATCGCCACCCATCTCGGGCTGGTGCTCAAGCACCAGCTCCTCGACCGGGACCGGCTGGTGTCCCGCATGCTCTGAGGGGTCAGGTGCCGGTGAACTCCGGGGTCCGCTTCTCCAGGAACGCCTTCGGACCCTCCCTGGCGTCGTTGGAGGCGAAGACGGCCGCGCCGACCTTCGCGTCGTCCGCCCAGCACTCGTCCTCGTGCCGGCCCTCGGAGTCCCGGATCGTCTTCAGCACGGCCTGGACGGCCAGGGGCCCGTTGGCCGCGACGAGACCGGCGATCTCGTGGGCCTTCTCCAGTGCGGTTCCGTCGGGTACGACGTGCCCGATGAGGCCGAGCGACAGCGCCTCCGGCGCCTTGATGTGGCGGCCGGTCAACAGCAGGTCGGCGGCCACCGTGTAGGGGATCTGGCGGGGGAGCCGGACCGCGGAGCCACCGAGCGGGTAGAGCCCCCAGCGCGGCTCGGAGACGCCGAACCGCGCGGACTCCCCGGCCACCCGGATGTCGGTCGCCTGGAGGATCTCGGTCCCTCCCGCGATCGCCGGGCCCTCCACCGCCGCGATCAGCGGCTTGGTGAGCCGGAAGCCCTTGAGGAGCGACTTGATCACCGAGGGGTCGAACTCCCCGGACTCGAACCGATCGGTGGGGGCGGACCTGCTCATCGCGGCCAGGTCCGCGCCGGCGCAGAACGAACCGCCGGCACCGGTCAGGATCGCCACCCGGACCGCGTCGTCGGAGTTCACCCGGTCCCACGCCTCCGCCATGATCTCGAGCATTTCCCCGGACAGCGCGTTGCGCTTGTCGGGCCGGTTCATGGTCACGACCAGGGTGTGGTCGACCAGCTCGACCAGGCAGTGCGGCTCGGCGCCGGAGGGGGTGTCCGTCATGGAGGACGATGCTAGCCAAAAACAAGAACGTGTTCTAGTCTCGGGGCCGTGGCCCTGAACATCGCTGACCTCTTCGAGCACGCCGTCGACGTCGTCCCGGAGCGGTTCGCCATCCAGTGTGGTGACCGAAAGGCGACGTACGCCGACATCGAGGCCGAGGCCAACCAGCTGGCCCACTACCTGCAGAGCAGGGGCATCGGCCAGGGAGACCACGTCGGGATCTACGCGCGCAACAGCGTCGAGCACGTCGTGGCCCTGCTGGCCATCTTCAAGGTCCGCGCGGTCGCCATCAATGTGAACTACCGGTACGTCGAGGGCGAGCTCGACTACCTCTTCGACAACTCCGACATCGTCGCCCTGCTCTTCGAGCGCCGGTACGCCGACCGGGTGGCCACCTGCGCGCCACGGCACGACATGCTGCAGACGCTCGTGTCGATGCCCGACCCGACGGAGCCCGGGGAGGCGGACGACGAGCTCGCAGGGCTCGTCGCGTCGTCCGGCGCCGTCACCTGGGCCGAGGCACTCGACGGGCAGAGCGCGAGCCGCGACTTCGCAGACCGCAGCGACGACGACGTCTACATCGTCTACACCGGCGGCACGACCGGCTACCCCAAGGGCGTCATGTGGCGCCACGCCGACTTCTGGCGGGTGCTCGGCGGCGGCATCGACTTCATGACGGGCGAGGCCCTCGAGGAGTTCGACCAGTCAAAGCAGGCGGCCACCAACGAGGCGATGGTCACCTTCCCGCTCAGCCCCCTCATGCACGGCGGGGCCCAGGCCGCGACCCTGATGCACCTCTTCGCCGGCCACCTGACCATCGTCGAGCCGGGCTTCGACCCCGTCCGGACGTGGGAGATCGTCGACGCGGAGCAGGTACAGCTCATCTTCATGACCGGCGACGCGATGGCTCGCCCGCTGATCGAGGCCTACACCGAGGGGGACTTCGACGGCTCCTCGCTCGTCGCCGTCTCCAGCAGCGCGGCGATCTTCAGCCGGGAGGTCAAGCAGCGCTGGATGGCGGCCTTCCCCAACACCTTCTTCACCGACTCGGTGGGCTCCTCCGAGACCGGCTTCCAGGGCACCGGGCTCCAGGACTCCGAGAACATCAAGGGCGAGGGCTGTGTCGTGGCCCTCGGCCCGGAGTCGGTCGTGCTCGACGACGACAACCGGATCCTCGACCCGGCGACCAGTGTCGGGGCCGTCGGCCGGCTGGCCCGCGGGCGCAGCGTCCCCCTGGGCTACTACAAGGACGAGGAGAAGTCCGCGCGGACCTTCATCACCATCGACGGCACCCGCTACTCCGTGCCCGGCGACTTCGCCCGGATCGAGCCGGACCACAAGGTCACGCTGCTGGGCCGGGGCTCGAACTGCATCAACACCGGCGGGGAGAAGGTCTTCCCCGAGGAGGTCGAGATGGCGGTCAAGGCCCACCCCGACGTCTACGACGTGCTCGTGGTCGGCCTGCCCGACGAGCGCTACGGCCAGGCGGTCACTGCCGTCGTCCAGCCGCGGGAGGGCGCCGTACCCGACCTCGAGGACCTGCGCGCCTTCCTGCGCCAGTCGCTGTCCGGCTACAAGCTGCCCCGCGCGATGACCCTGGTCGACGAGATCCCGCGGCACGCGACCGGCAAGGCCAACTACCCCAAGGCGGCCGAGCTCGCCGGC
>NZ_DASSXS010000063.1:0-3581 GCF_035703625.1 Nocardioides sp.
CCGTCGACCAGCACCGTGTCCGCCTCGACGTCACGGGCAAAGCGTCCGGCGATCGCCCGGTCCACCTGCTGGCGCGTCCGGGCCACCCCGTCCTCCGGTCCCCGGTCGAGCGTGGCGGCGTAGCGCGCGCCTTCGGAGGCCGCCGAGGCCAGGGTGTTGCGCACCATCAGCACGAGCGCGACCTGGAGGATGCCCAGGAACAGCGGGGTGATCACCAGCAGCACCAGCACGAAGTCGACCACCGCGGAGCCGCGCTCGACCGGTGGCCTCGCGGGCGGTCGCCGGACGGCGGGCATGGTCAGTTGCGCACGGAGTTCAGTGCGCTGCGCAGCAGGTCGATCAGCTGATCGTCCGCCACGCCCCAGATGACCGCGACCAATCCGGCGGTCATCACGGTGACCAGCACCCAGCCGGGTACGTCGCCGCGGTCGTCACGGACCCGAGGAGCGGCCGGGACGGCGTACCGGCGGGCGATCGTCGCGATGGGATGATGCATCTGGTGTCCCCGTTCTCGTGGAGTGGTGGTCATGGCGTCGTGAGGTTGAGGCCGACGACGCCGGGCCAGAAGGCGAAGAACACGGTGACCGGCAGGATCAGGAACACGACCGGCACCATCATGAAGACCTCCTTGCGGGCGGCGATCTCGATCAGCTCGCGCCGCCCCGCCTCGCGGACGTCGGCAGCCTGGGCGTGCAGCACGTCGGCCAGGGGCGTGCCGCGCTCGAGGGCGACGGCGATTCCCTGGGCGAACCGAGCGACCAGCGGCAGCCCGGTGGTCGCGGCCCACGCGTCGAAGGCCGCGCCGACGGGTTCGCCGGTGCGGACGGAGGCGAGCACGCCGGCCAGGTCGCGGGACAGCTCGCCACCGCTGCGCCGGCACACGCGATCGAGCGCCGCGACCGGGCTCTCGCCGGCAGCCACGGCCAGGGCGAGCAGCTCGGCGATGGTGGGGAACTCGGCCAGGATCCGGCGCTCGCGGGTGCTGACCTGGCCGGAGAGGTGGCTGTCGCGGCCGATGACGCCGAGGGCGAACCCGACGAAGCAGAGCAGAAGGGACGAGAGGGTGCCGCCCGAGCCGGTCGCCGCGCTGATCACGCCGTACGCCGCAGCGAGGGCGAACCCGGCCAGTCCCCAGAGCACCTGCTCGACCCGGAACTCGTGCACCGTCTGCTCGATCGCGGCGCGTTCGAGTCGCCGACGTACGGAGGCAGACCCGCCGAGCACCCGCTCGACGCCGTCGGCCATCGACCGCAGGAGTGGTCCGAACACACCGGCCGCGGCGGCGGTCGGGGAGGACGAGACGACCTTGAGCGTGGGCGTGCGCCCCACCTGCGGCAGGTCGCGGACGTAGGGCAGCACGCGCAGCGACAGCTGTGGGCGCCGGATGACCCGGATCCGGGCCACGACCAGCACCAGCCCGGACGCGGCGACCGCGCCGAGGACGGCACCCCACAGGGTCAGGGGGCTCACGAGAGGATCCGCCGCTCGATGGGAAGGCGACCGATCCGCATCATCAGCCGGTAGGCGACGAAGCAGGAGACCGCTCCCATCGCGAGCACCACGACCCCGGCGGGTGAGGCGTAGCGGCGGATCACCTCGGACTGGAACGACATGAAGAGCAGGACCAGCCACGGGGCGGCGACGGCCAGGCGGGCGCCGTTGACGGTCCAGGCCTGTCGGGCCTCCATCTCGGAGCGGGTGCGCGCGTCGTCGCGGAGATATCCCGACAGGTTGCGCAGCAGGCGGCCCAGCTCTCCGCCGCCGACCTCGCGGGCGACGCGGAGGCCCTCGACCACCCGGTCGCCGGTGGGGTCGGCCAGCCTCGCCTTGAGGCGGTCCAGGCACTCGCCGAAGCGGCCACTCACCTGGTAGTCGAGGGCGAACTGGTCGAACGCCTCGCGCAGCGGTACGGGGCCGCGCGTGCCCAGCCCTGCCAGCGCGTCCGGGAGCGAGAGCCCGGCTCGCACCGCGGACGCCAGGTTGTCGACGGCCTCCGGCCACACCTCGGCGAACTCGCGGAGCCGGCGTCGCGCCCGTCCGGCGACCATCGCGACCGGCAGGTAGCCACCCATCGCACCGAACGCGACCGCCACCGGAGGCGTCCCCGACACCAGCTGGATCACCAGCGCCGCACCGATCGCGAGCACCAGGCACAGGATCACGAAGCCGGTCGTCGACACCTGCCCGAGCCCTGCCCGGTCGAGGAGCTCACGCAGCCGGCCGACCGATCGGGTCCGCACCCGCGGGGTGCGCGGCACGAAGAACGCCGACCAGACGAGCATGAGCCCGACACCCACGCCCAGCCCGACGAGCGCGCCCATCAGCTGCCCTCGTTGAGGATCCGGTGGACGTCGAGGCCCTGACGCTCGAAGAGCTCGACGCGAGGGGGCATCCCGCCCGTACGGCGCAGCTCGCCGGTGGTGCGCTCGAAGATCGGCTCTGCCTCGATGATGTCGTTCTCCACCCGTCCCGGCACCCCGACGATCTCGTTGACGCGTCGTACGCCGTGCTGGTCGATGCCGAGGTGGACCACGAGGTCGACGGAGGCGGCGACCGTCGGGACGACGAAGCGGGCAGAGATGTTCTCTCCCGCGAGCAGCGGAAGCGTGCACATCTTGACCAGGGCCTCGCGCGCACTGTTGGCGTGGATGGTGCACATGCCGGGCAGGCCCGCGTTGAGCGCCAGCAGGAGGTCCATGCACTCCTCCGCCCGGACCTCCCCCACGATCACCCGGCTCGGACGCATCCGGAGGCTCTCCTTGACCAGGTCGCGGAGCGTGATCTCGCCCGTCCCCTCGAGCCCGGACTGCCGGGTCTGCATGGCGACCCAGTCGGGGTGCGGGAACCTCAGCTCGAAGACCTCCTCCGCCGAGACGATCCGCTCCCCGCCCGGGATCGCAGCCGCCAGGCAGTTCAACATGGTCGTCTTGCCGGCCTGGGTTCCCCCGGCCACGAGGATGTTGAGGCCCGCGCGGACCGACGCCTCGAGGAACGCCGCCGCGGGCGCAGGCATGCTGCCGAGCTCCACGAGGCCCTCCAGGCGGGTGGCCCGGAGGACGAACTTGCGGATGTTCACGGCGCTGAAGCCGCGGCTGATGCCCTCGAGGACGACGTGCAGTCGATGCCCCTCGGGGAGCATCGCGTCGACGAACGGCCGGCTGATGTCGATCCGGCGACCGCTGGACTTGAGCATCCGCTCGACCAGCTCCTGCACCTGCGCGGGGGTGAGCATCAGGTTGGTCAGCTCGTGGCGTCCGTTGCGGGCGATGAACACCCGGCTCGGGTCGTTGATCCAGATCTCCTCGACGGCCGGGTCGTCGAGGAAGGGCTGCAGCGGCCCGAAGCCGGACACCCGGGCGACCAGCTCGCCGACGACCGACTCCGGGTTGGGGACCGGGGTGACGGCTCCGGTGAGGCTGCGCTCGTCGTGGTCGCGGACGACGTCCTCGGCGATCCGGCGCACCACCGTGGCGTCGCGCTGCGGGTCGACGCCCTGGCGGCGGACCAGCTCACGGACATGCTGATCCAGCTGGTCGACCAGCTCAGCGTGGGCGTCGGTGAGCGTCATGCAGATCCCTGTC
>NZ_DASSXS010000028.1:0-2926 GCF_035703625.1 Nocardioides sp.
CTGGATCTGGTTGACCACGAGGCCTGATGCCAGCGACTCCATCGCCCAGACGAAGTGCGGCAGGTCGATCCGGTTCATCGTGGAGCAGTAGCAGACGGTGCGGTCGAGGAAGGAGATGTGCTTGTCGGGGTGCTGGTCTGCCAGCCGCTTGACCAGGTTCAGCTCGGTACCGATGGCCCAGCTCGACCCTGGGGCGGCCGCCTCGATGGTCTGGATGATGAACTCGGTGGAACCGACCAGGTCCGCCTTGAGGACGACCTCGTGCTGGCACTCGGGGTGCACGAGGATCTGGACGTCGGGGATGCTCGCGCGCAGCTCGTCGACGACGGCGGGGGAGAAGCGCCCGTGCACCGAGCAGTGTCCCTTCCACAGGATCATCCGCGCGTCGCGGAGCTGTTCCTCGCTGAGCCCGCCGCCTGGCAGGTGCGGGTTCCACACCACGCACTCCTCGAGTGACAGGCCCATCTTGAGCACCGCGGTGTTGCGCCCGAGGTGCTGGTCGGGGAGGAACAGCACCTTGGCGTCGGACTTCTGGTCGAACGCCCACTCCAGGGCCACCTCCGCGTTGGAGGACGTGCACACCACGCCCCCGTTGCGTCCGCAGAAAGCCTTGATGTCGGCGGAGGAGTTCATGTAGGTCACGGGTACGACGCTGTCGGCGATCCCGGCGTCGGTCAGCGCGTCCCAGGCGTCCTCGACCTGTCCGAGCCGGGCCATGTCGGCCATCGAGCAACCCGCCGCCAGGTCCGGCAGGACCACCTTCTGCTCGGGGGAGGTGAGGATGTCGGCCGACTCGGCCATGAAGTGCACGCCGCAGAAGACGATGAACTCCGCCTCGGGCCGCGCCGCGGCCTCGCGGGCGAGCTTGAACGAGTCGCCGGTGACGTCGGCGAACTGGATGACCTCGTCGCGCTGGTAGTGGTGCCCCAGCACGAACACGCGCTCGCCGAGCGCCTCCTTCGCGGCCTGCGCCCGGGCCACCAGATCGGGGTCGGAGGCCGCCGGCAGGTCGCCGGGGCACTCGACGCCACGCTCGGAGGAGGGGTCCTTGCCCCGACCCAGCGGCAGCAGCGGAAGGTCGACGGTCGTCATGGCCCTCAGTCTAGGTGGGCTAGAGGAAGACCCCGTTGTGGAGGTACGGCGCGGGCGGCTTCATGTTCCGCAGCGCCAGGTAGCCCTCCTGGTGCAGGTCGAGGCGGGCCTCGAGCCCCACGTCGATCGCCCACTCGTTCACCGCGGTGACGTGCCCGATCTCGGTCTTCCCCTCGGTCGACGCCAGCGACTCCCACAGCAGCCGGGTGGCGGTGCGACGGTTGGTGGCGGCCAGCAGCGCAACCCGTCCCGTGGTGTCGAGGTAGGCGTAGCCCGAGCCGGTCGAGGTGTCGGAGACGAGGAGTCGCCACAGCCGCAGCATCACCTCGTGGTCCGGGCCGTGAGCGGCGCCGCGGGTGCGCCGGTCGATGCTGTCCATCAGCTCGATGTCGCCCGACGACCCCTCGCGCACCCGCTCGACGACGGGCAGCGCCGAGCGGTCCACCGTGCCGGCCAGGAACATCTGCGGGTGCAGTGAGAAGCCGGCCTGCCGGTAGCGCCGGGTGGCCTTGGGGTCCGACGACGCCGACAGCATCCCGCGCAGGCAGCCCCGGCCGTGGTGAAGTGCGGCGGCGAGCAGCGCCTTGCCGATCCCCCGTCCCTGGGCACCGGGACGGACGGCGTACGTCGCCAGGATCCACATCAACTCGCGGGTGTACGACGTCGCGAAGCCCACCATGCCGTCGGGATCCTCGGCCACCCAGCAGCCGCCGGGGTCGGTCTGCAGGAAGTGCCGGGTGCGGACGATCCAGTCCTGGCCCCGGTCGGGGGACCGGGGCTGGGGGTCGGGCCAGGACCGGCGGAACATCCGGCTGTCCAGCTCCAGGAAGCCCTCCGAGCTCAGGCGCTCCGCCGTCGGCAGGTCGGCCTCGGCCATCGGCCGGATGGTCGCCTCGGTCACGAGCCCGACCCTATGCGGTGATGAGATGGCCCCATGCGTGTGCTGATCGCCCCGGACAAGTTCGCCGGCACCCTCACGGCCGTCGAAGCGGCCGACGCGATCGCCGACGGGTGGCGCCGGCAGCGGCCTGACGACGAGCTCGACTGCGCGCCGATGGCCGACGGAGGCCCCGGTTTCGTCGACGTCCTGCACGCGGCCCTCGGTGGCGACCTGCTCGCGACCACGGTGGCGGGGCCGTTCGGGAGTCCCGTCCCGGCCACCCTCCTGCTGGTCGGCAAGACGGCCTACGTCGAGAGCGCGCAGGCCTGTGGGCTGCACCTGACCGGGAAGGAGGGCGCGGAGACGGCGACCACCCTCGGCGTGGGGCAGCTGGTCGAGGCGGCCCTCGACTCCGGGGCGACGACGGTCGTGGTCGGGCTCGGCGGAAGCGGCACCAACGACGGCGGGGCGGGGCTCCTCGCCGCCCTCGGCGCCGTCGCGGACGGCCCGCTCGACGCCGGGGTGGGCGCGCTCGACGGCGTGGGCACGGTCGACCTCGAGCCGGCCAGGTCCCGGGTCGCCGGCGTCCGGCTGGTCGCGGCGAGCGACGTGGACAACCCGCTCACGGGCCTCTTCGGCGCCACCAAGGTCTTCGGCCCGCAGAAGGGCATCCCCGAGGAGCGGTTGCCGGTGGTGGACGGGTGGCTGGAGCAGTTCGCCCTGGCCGTCGACCGGCGCACCTCCCTGGCCGAGGGCGCCGGTGCCGCGGGCGGCCTGGGCTTCGGACTGCTGGTGCTGGGGGCGGTCCGCGAGCCGGGCATCGGCCTGGTGGCCGAGGCGGTGAAGCTGGAGGAACGCGCCCGGCAGGCAGACCTGGTGGTGACGGGGGAGGGCGCGTTCGACTTCTCGTCGCGCTCCGGCAAGGTCCCCTACGGCGTCGCGGAGGTCGCGGGC
>NZ_DASSXS010000110.1:0-2706 GCF_035703625.1 Nocardioides sp.
GCGATCTCGGCGACGAAGTGGTCCTCCACGTGCACCTCGAAGTCCTCGATCACCGGGTTGGACAGCAGCGTCTCCGCCATCTTCCGGACCTCGGCGAGCACCTCCTCGGAGACCTCGCCCTCGAGGACGAGCTCGAATCGCTTGCCCTGGCGGACGTCGGTCACCCCCTCGAACCCCAGCCGGGGCAGCGCGCCGAGCACGGCCTTGCCCTGGGGGTCGAGGATCTCGGGCTTGGGCATGACGTCGACGACGACACGGGCCACGGGGACTCCTTGGAAGTGCGCTGGACTGCCGCCGGCGAGTCTATCCGCGCAGGCATCGGCGAGAATCGGCGCATGTCCCAACAGCCGCGCAACGTTTCGGGCCTCGCGCTCGAGTTTCCCCAGTCGCTCGCCGTCTACGACGACTACGCGGCGGCGCAGAAGGCCGTCGACCACCTCTCCGACCACCACTTCCCGGTGCAGAACTGCATGATCGTCGGCACCGAGCTCAAGCAGGTGGAGCGGATCACCGGTCGCCTGACCGGTGGACGAGTCGCCCTGGCAGGCGGCTTGTCCGGTCTGTGGCTCGGCCTCTTCGTCGGTCTGATCTTCGCCCTCTTCGGCGACGGCAACATCGTCGCGATCGTCCTCTCCGCGGTGGCCGGCGGAGCGGTCTTCGGGGTCATCTGGGCTCTCGCCGGGTACGCCGGCACCCGCGGCCGGCGTGACTTCTCCTCGGTGAGCGCCGTGGTCGCCACCAAGTACGAGGTGCTCGTCGAGCACAAGCACCGGGAGGCCGCCCGGGACCTCCTCGCGCAGCTCCCGGGCGGACTGCCCGACCCGTTCGGCTGAGGGAGGAGCCGGGCTCAGGCGCCCTGGGTGACCGGGTAGATCTCGTCGGCCTCCAGGCCGTGCGCCTCACGGTGCACCCTGGCCGCGGTCTCGGCGTCCGGCGCCTCCACGAGGCAGAAGATCTTGCCGTTCTTCTCGTCCACCCAGTAGTGCTGGTAGTCGACGCCGTACTGCTCCTGCGTCTCGACGTCCTTCTGGTGGGCCCCGGCCACGTCTGCGGCGCTGACGCCGCCGTCCATGTGGTGCACGTCCATGAAGAGACCCATGATGTTCCTCCGTCGACCCCGCGGCCCGGCCGGACGGTCCGGCACGGCTTCGGAGCCCCGGGGCCACCTTGTCCCCGGCCCCGGACCCGGTCAATGGCCCGGTCTGGTCAGGAGAGCTCGCGCTTGAGGATCTTGCCCGTCGCGGTCATCGGCAGGTCGTCGACGAACTCCACGATCCGCGGGTACTTGTAGGAGGCCATCTCGTCCCTGGCCCACGCCACGAGGTCGTCCTCGGTGACGTCGTCGTGGTCCTTCTCCTTGATCACCACGGCCTTGATCTCCTCGCCGTGGCTCTCGTGGGGTACGCCGATGACGGCCGCCAGCGAGACCGCCTCGTGCCCCATCAGGACCTCTTCCACCTCGCGCGGATAGACGTTGTAGCCGCCGCGGATGATCATGTCCTTGGACCGGTCGACGATGTAGTACCACCCGTCCTCGTCGCGCCTCCCGAGGTCACCGGAGCGGAACCACCCGTCGTTGATCACCTCCGCGGTGGCGTCCGGCCGGTTGTAGTAGCCCTTCATGATGTTGTGGCCCTTGATCGCGATCTCGCCCACCTGGTCGGGTCCGCCGTCGACCTCGTCCCACGTCTCGGGCTTCAGCAGCTTCATCTCCACACCGGGGATCGGGGTGCCGATCGAGCCGACGCGGACCTGCTCCCCGTGCGGCGAGAAGCTCGCCACCGGAGAGGTCTCCGACAGGCCGTAGCCCTCGAGGATGGTCACCCCGAACTTCTTCTCGAAGTCCTTGTGCACCTCGACCGGGAGCGCCGACCCGCCGGCCACGGAGACGCGCAGGTTGGCGGCGATCGACGTGACGTCGACGTCGTCGGAGAGGGCGCCGAGCAGCCCCCAGTACATCGTGGGTACGCCGGCGAAGAAGCTCACCTTCTCCTTCTGCATCAGGCCCAGCGCGGCGCCTGCCTCGAACCGGGGCAGGAGCACGACCGTGCCGCCGAAGGCGAACCCGCCGTTCTGGATCACGGTCTGGCCGAAGGAGTGGAACAGCGGCAGCACGCACAGGTAGGTGTCGGGGTTGTCGGCGTCGGCGCCGAAGAGGTGCTTGCCGGTCAGGGCGTTGGCGTGCATGTTGCGGTGGCGCAGCTCGGCGCCCTTGGGCTGGCCGGTGGTACCGGAGGTGTAGAGGATGACTGCCGTGTCGTCCTCGTCGGTCTGCACCGTGTCGAAGGTGGGCGGCTGCTGGCCCATCCCCGCACCGAGCGTCTCGGCACCCTCGATCGGCGAGTCAGCGGTCGGGTCGGCGGTGATCAGGAAGAAGTGCTCGCAACCGTCGACCCGGCCGAAGCCGTCGTGCCCCGCCTGGCCGATCGGCAGGTCGGCGGTGCCCTCGAAGCAGAAGTAGGCCTTCGCGTCGGAGTCGTCGAGGTGGTAGGCGACCTCACGACCCTTGAGCAGCACGTTGAGCGGAACGACCGTCGCGCCGGCCTTGAGGATGCCGTAGTAGACGATCGGGAAGTACGGCAGGTTGGGGCAGCTGAGCGCCACCTTGTCGCCGGGCTCGATGCCGCGCTCCACGAGGAGGTTGGCCACCTGGTTGGCGGCGCCGTTGACCTCGGTGTACGTCAGGCGGGTGTCGCCGAGCACCAC
>NZ_DASSXS010000188.1:0-12045 GCF_035703625.1 Nocardioides sp.
GCCACGGATTCGCTTGCCGTTTTCGATCCGACCATTCACGATGGGCTCATGACTCACCCGGACTACGACCACCTCCAGCGCGCCGCCAAGGACCACCTCTGGATGCACTTCAGCCGGCACTCGTCGTACGAGCAGGCCGACGTGCCCGTGATCGTGCGTGGCGAGGGTCCCTACCTCTGGGACGCCAAGGGCAAGCGCTACCTCGACGGGCTGGCGGGGCTCTTCGTGAGCCAGCTCGGCCACGGCCGGACCGAGCTGGCCGATGCGGCCGCCCAGCAGGCGCGCGAGCTGGCCTTCATGCCGCTGTGGTCCTACGCGCACCCGCCGGCGATCGAGCTGGCCGAGCGGGTCGCCGGCCAGGCACCCGGCGACCTCAACCGGGTGTTCTTCACCAGCGGCGGCGGCGAGGCGGTCGAGACCGCGTGGAAGCTGGCCAAGAACTACTTCAAGCTCACCGGCAAGCCGATGAAGCACAAGGTGATCAGCCGCGCGATCGCCTACCACGGCACCACCCAGGGCGCGCTGTCGATCACCGGCCTGCCGCTGCTCAAGCAGCAGTTCGAACCGCTGGTGCCCTCGACGTTCCGGGTGCCCAACACCAACTTCTACCGCTCCACCGAGCACGGCGCTCCCGAGGGCCTCAGCGAGGAGCAGTTCGGCCGCTGGGCTGCCGACCAGGTCGCGGTGGCCATCGAGAACGAGGGCCCCGACACGGTCGCCGCGGTCTTCCTCGAGCCGGTGCAGAACGCCGGTGGCTGCTTCCCGCCCCCCGCGGGCTACTTCCAGCGGGTCCGCGAGATCTGCGACCAGTACGACGTCCTGCTGGTCTCCGACGAGGTGATCTGCGCGTTCGGGCGGCTGGGACACCTGTTCGGGGCCGAGCGCTACGGCTACCAGCCCGACATGATCACCTGCGCCAAGGGCATCACCTCCGGCTACGCGCCCCTCGGCGCGATGATCGCCTCCGACCACCTGATGGAGCCGTTCCTGGAGCCGGGCGCGATGTTCGCCCACGGCTACACCTTCGGCGGCCACCCGGTGTCGACCGCCGTCGGCCTGCGCAACCTGCAGATCTTCGAGGAGGAGAAGGTCCTCGACAACGTCCGCGACAACGAGGGTGCCTTCCGCGCCACCCTCGAGCGGCTCCTGGACCTCCCCATCGTCGGCGACATCCGCGGCGACGGGTACTTCTACGGGATCGAGCTGGTCAAGGACAAGGAGACCAAGGAGTCCTTCACCGACGAGGAGTGCGAGCGCCTCCTCTACGGCTTCGTCTCCAAGCAGCTGTATGCAGAGGGTCTCTACTGCCGGGCCGACGACCGGGGCGACCCGGTGGTGCAGCTCGCTCCCCCGCTGATCTGCACCCAGGAGCACTTCGACGAGATGGAGCACATCCTGCGGATCGTCCTCGACAAGGCCGGCACGCTGCTCTGACGCTGACCCGATAGTCCCTCACGAAACTGCTGCCGGCTCCGGCGTGTCGCCGACCATTGGGTGAGGGACTATCCGGCTGGCCTCAGGTGTGCTGGGGGAACCCGAGGTCGATCCCGTGCCGGGTCGAGGGGTCGGGCCACCGTGCGGTGACCACCTTGCCGCGGGTGAAGAAGTGGATCCCCTCGACCCCGTGGGCGTGGGAGTCACCGAAGAGGGAGGCCTTCCAGCCCCCGAACGAGTAGTAGGCCATGGGCACCGGGATCGGCACGTTGATGCCGACCATGCCGACCTCGACCTCGCGCTGGAAGCGGCGGGCCGCTCCGCCGTCGCCGGTGAAGATGGCCGTGCCGTTGCCGTAGGGGTTGGCGTTGACCAGCTCCAGCGCCTCGTCGTACGACGCGACGCGCACCACCGACAGGACCGGGCCGAAGATCTCCTCGTCGTAGATCGACATCCCGGGCCGGACCCGGTCGAAGAGGGTCGGCCCCAGCCAGAAGCCGTCGTCCTCCCCGTCGGGCTCGACGGTGCGGCCGTCGGCCACCAGGTCGGCGCCCTCCGCGACCCCGGCGTCGACATAGTCGCGCACCTTGTCGCGATGGGCGCCGGTGACCAGGGGTCCCATGTCGCAGGCCCGCCGGCCGTCACCGGTGCGCAGGCCCTCGATGCGGCTCCCGATCAGCGGCACCAGGGAGTCGGCGACGGGGTCGACCGCGACCACGACCGAGATGGCCATGCACCGCTCGCCCGCCGAGCCGAACCCGGCGCTCACCGCGGCGTCCGCGGCTGACTCCAGGTCGGCGTCCGGGAGCACGATCATGTGGTTCTTGGCGCCCCCGAGCGCCTGCACCCGCTTGCCGTGCCGGGTCCCGGTCTCGTAGACGTGCCTTGCCACGGGGGTGGATCCGACGAAGGACACCGAGTCGACGTCGGGATGCTCCAGCAGGGCGTCGACCGCGACGCGGTCGCCCTGGACGACGTTGAAGACCCCCGGGGGGAGGCCGGCCTCGGCCCAGCACTCGGCGATGAGGAGGGAGGCGGAAGGGTCCTTCTCGCTCGGCTTGAGTACGACGGCGTTGCCGCACGCGATGGCGATCGGCACGAACCACAGCGGGACCATGGCCGGGAAGTTGAACGGCGAGATCACGGCGACGACCCCCAGCGGCTGGCGCAGGGAGTAGACGTCGACGCCGCTGGAGACGCCGTCGCTGAAGGCTCCCTTGAGCAGGTGCGGGGCGCCGCAGGCGAACTCGGCCACCTCGAGCCCCCGCTGCACCTCACCCAGCGCGTCGTCGAGCACCTTGCCGTGCTCGGAGGTGATCACGGCAGCGATGTCCTCCCGCCGACGGACCAGGGCCTCGCGGAAGGCGAAGAGCACGGCGGTACGCCGGGCCAGCGACGTCGCGGCCCACTCCCGGCCCGCCGCCACGGCCTCGGCGACGACGGCCGACACCTCCTCGCCGGTGGCGAAGGCCACCTGGGCGGCCACGCGTCCGGTGGCGGGGTCGTGCACGTCGCCGCAGCGTTCCGCCCCTCCCGGCCACGGCCCGCCGGCTCGCCAGTGCCCGATGGTCGGCGGCCCGGCCGTCACGACTCCGCCCTCCGCCGGCGCCACAGCGTCCCGACGATCACGATCAGGAACGAGACGAGGAACATCAGGGTGCCGACCACGAACAGCTGCGGCGGGAAGTCCTTGAGCTTGCTGCCGTACACGAAGAGCGGGAACGTGACCGACTGTCCGGCGGTGAAGTTGGAGACGATGAAGTCGTCGAAGGACAGCGAGAACGACAGCATGGCCGCAGCCACGATCCCCGGCATCGCGAGCGGCAGTGTGACGAGGCGGAAGGTCTGCCACTCGGTGGCGTAGAGGTCCATCGCCGCCTGTTCGAGGCGGTAGTCCATGCCCGACAGCCGGGCCTTGACCGTGACCACCACGAAGGACAGGCAGAACAGCACGTGCGCGATCACGAGCGAGGTGAAGCCGAGCGCGCTGTCGGCTCCGACGGAGACGAACATCGCGAGCAGCGAGGAGCCCATCACCACCTCGGGCGTGGCCATCGGGAGGAAGATCAGCAGGTTCGACGACGACCGTCCGCGGAATGAGTGGCGCACGAGCGCGAAGGCCATCAGCGTGCCCAGGATCGTGGCGATCACGGTCGACACCGCGCCCACCGCGAGGCTGAGCCGGAGGGACTCGCACAGCCCCTCCGGCTCGCAGATCGACGTCCAGTTGCTCCAGGTGAACGACTCGAGCTCGGCGGTGGCCGAGCGGCCCGACGGCTGGTTGAACGACAGCGCGAAGATGTAGCCGATCGGCACGAACATGTAGAGCAGGACCAGGATCCCGACCACCAGGATCAGGTGGTCCCCGAGCCACCGCCCCACGGGGCGCCGGGCGCGCTGCCTCCCGCTGGTCCCCCCGGTCTCCGGGGACACCCGCTCGGGGGTCGTGACCGTTGCCATCAGAGCAGGTCCTCCGTGCCCGCCCGTCGGACGTAGACGACGACCATCGCCACGACCACCGCCATCAGGATCAGCGACAGGCTCGCGGCCAGCGGGTAGTTGTGCTCGGTGAGGAAGGCCGACTGGATCCGGTTGCCGACCATGTACTGCTGGGGCGTCCCCAGCAGCTCGGCGTTGATGTAGTCGCCACAGGCCGGGATGAAGGTGAGCAGCGTGCCCGCGACGACGCCCGGCATCGACAACGGGAAGGTCACCTTGCGGAAGCCGGTGAAGGGACTGGCGTACAGGTCGTTGGAGGCCTCGACGAGGCGGTAGTCGACCTTGTCGAGCGAGGCGTAGATCGGCAGCGTCATGAAGGGCATGAAGTTGTAGGTCAGGCCCGCGATCACGGCGACGGGCGTGGCCAGCAGGCGACCGTCGTCGGGCAGGACCGCGATGAACTGGAGGAAGCTCGTGATCGGCCCCTCGTCGGCGAGGATCGTGCGCCACGACAGCGTCCGCAGCAGGAAGCTGGTGAAGAACGGTGCGATCACCAGCACCAGCATGACGTGCTTCCACCGCCCGGACTTGAAGGCGATCGCGTACGCCAGGGGGTAGCCGAGGGCCAGGCAGAGGGCCGTCGCGGCGCCGGCGTAGAGGAACGAGCGCCCGAAGAGGTTCCAGTTGTCCCGGAGGGCGTCGACGTAGTTGGCGAAGTGCCAGGTCATCGCGTAGCCCTGCTCGAACGACCCGCTCGGGTCGTACAACGAGGTGAAGAACAGCTGGATCGTCGGGAAGATGAAGAAGACCGACAGGTAGAGCATGCCGGGGACGAGCAGCAGCCAGCCCCAGCCCCGGCGACGGGCGGTCTCGCCGTCGACCGTGGCGCGGGTCGCCACGCTCATTCCGGGTCCTCGGGGTTGATCATCCCGGCGTGCGCGTCCTGGCCGGCATCGAGCAGGAAGGCGTGCCCCCGCGACCAGGCGAGGTCCACCTCGTCACCGTTGCGGAACGGCGCTCGGCGGCCGGTGTTCTGCTCGAAGACCATCACCTCCTGGCCCCACGGCATCGCGACGAGGTACTGCGTGCTCACCCCGACGAAGCTCACGTCGGTGACGCGCCCGCCGGTCAGGACGTTGGCGCCCTCGTGGTCCTCCGATCCGGCCTCGCTCGCGAAGATCTTCTCCGGACGGACGCCCAGCCAGCCACGACCGTCCGTCGTGTGGGAGCGACTGGCGTCCACGCCGACCTTCTGCCCGTGGCAGTCGACCACGACCGTGCCGTCGGAGGATCCGGTCACGCTGGTCATGATGAGGTTGGACTGCCCGAGGAAGTTCGCGACGAACGTCGTCTGCGGGTTCTCGTAGAGCTCCCCCGGCGCGCCGAGCTGCTCGATGACCCCGTGGTTCATCACCGCGATGGTGTCGGCCATGGTCATGGCCTCCTCCTGGTCGTGGGTGACGTGCACGAAGGTGATCTCGATCTCGGTCTGGATCCGCTTCAGCTCGATCTGCATCTGACGTCGCAGCTTGAGGTCGAGCGCGCCCAGCGGCTCGTCGAGGAGCAGCACGCCGGGCTCGTTGATCATCGCCCGGGCCAGTGCGACCCGCTGCTGCTGACCACCCGAGAGCTGGGAAGGCTTGCGCGAGCCGTACTGCGCGAGCTCGACGAGCTCGATCATCTTCTCGGTCTTCTCGGTGTAGTCGGACACGCCGCGGCGACGGAGCCCGAAGGCGACGTTCTCGAACACGGTGAGGTGCGGGAAGAGCGCGTAGGACTGGAAGACCGTGTTGACCGGGCGCTTGTACGGCCTCAGGTCGGTGACGTCCTCGTCACCGATCAGCACCCGACCCGCGGTCGGGTCCTCGAGCCCCGCGACCATCCTCAGCGTCGTGGTCTTGCCGCATCCCGACGGGCCGAGCAGGGCGAAGAAGGACCCCTGGGGGACCGTGAGGGTGAGGTCGTCGACGGCGACGAAGTCACCGAAGTTCTTGGTCACGCCCTCCAGCCGGAGGTCGCGTCCCGCGTCAGCCACTCATCACCTCGTTGAACTGGCGCTGGTACGTCGTCTCCTCGGAGTCGCTGAGCGACATGAACTGGTAGCCGGTCTCGAGCGTCTGCTCGTCGAGGAAGATGAACTCGCTGTTGACGGCCGACTTGTCGAACTGACCGATCTCCTCCTGCGCACCGGCCACGGGGCAGAAGTAGTAGTTCCAGGCGGACAGCTTGGCCGCGTTCACCGGGTCGTAGTAGAAGTTCATCATCGTCTCGACGTTGCCCTTGTGCTCCGCCTTGTTGGGCACCAGCACGTTGTCGGTCCAGATGGCGAAGCCCTCCTCCGGCGGGACCCACTTGTACTTTCCTCCGCCGAGGAGGTTGATGACGTCGCCGCTCCACGCCTCGCAGGCCACGACGTCGCCGGACTTCATGTCGTCGATGTAGTCGTTCCCGGTGAAGCGCCGGACCTGCCCGTTCTCGACGTACCCCTTCAGCGACTCGATGGCCGCGGTGAACTCGTCCTCGGTGAAGTCCTCCGGGTCGCTGCCCTCGAGCAGGAGCATGAACAACATGGTGTCGCGCATCTCGGTCAGCAGGTCGATCTTGCCCTTCAGGTCCGGGCGGGTGAGGAGCTCCTCGAAGCTGGTCACCGGATCGGTGAGCTCGGAGTTGTAGCAGATACCGGTCATGCCGCTCTGCCACGGCACGCTGTACTCGCGGTCGGGATCCCAGTCCGGCGACTTCAGGAAGTCGATCAGGTTGGCTTCGACGTTGGGCATGTTGGCGCGGTCGAGCTTCTGGATCCAGCCGAGCTCGATCATCCGGGCGGCCATGTAGTCGGTCACCACGAAGGCGTCGCGGCCCGTGGACCGGCAGTCCTGCAGCTGCGGCGACACCTTGGCGAAGAACGTCTCGTTGTCGTTCACGTCCCCGTTGCGGTAGTCGACGGTGATCCCGGTCTGGTCCTGGAACTTCTCCAGGGTCGAGGTGTCCGAGGCCTTGGCCGGGTCGACGTAGCCGATCCAGTTCGAGAAGACGATGGTCTTCTGCTCCGCGCTGAGGTCGGTGCTGGTGCAGCTGCCGGCCTCGACCTGGGCGCCTTCGGTGCCGCAGGCCGCGAGCAGGGAGGAACCTCCGAGTGCCGCGGCGGAGAGCCCGGCCCCGCGGAGGAAGCTTCGGCGCGAGAATCCTGGTAGGTACAGTCCTGACGTCATCCGCGCGAGCCTCCTGCTCATGGTCCACTCGTGGATTCGGATCGTGTCATGTGCGCGACGTCCTAACAAGCGAATCCGTCGGCTCGACACCATCTTGCAACTGATTCAGGTGATTGCACAGCCCTTGTGGGGCGGTTGCCCCTACTGACAGCATGCCCGCCATGGCAAGGAAACCGCCCGCGGCGCTGGACCAGGTGTCCAAGGCGATCATCGAGCAGCTCCAGCAGGACGGGAGGCGTTCCTACGCCGCCATCGGCAAGGTCGTCGGCCTGTCCGAGGCAGCGGTCCGCCAGCGGGTGCAGCGGCTCATCGACAGCGGGGTGATGCAGGTCGTGGCGGTCACCGACCCCCTCGAGCTCGGCTTCGCCCGGCAGGCAATGGTCGGCATCCGGGTCAGCGGCCCGCTCGAGCCGGTCGCCGACGCCCTGGCCGACCTGCCGGAGATCGACTACGTCGTGATCACCGCCGGGAGCTACGACCTGCTCGCGGAGCTGGTCTGCGAGAGCGACGACCACCTGCTGTCCCTGATCTCGGAGAAGATCCGGACCATCGAGGGCGTGGTCTCGACCGAGACCTTCATGTACCTCCAGCTGCGCAAGCAGACCTACTCCTGGGGCGTGCCCTGAGCCCGTCCCTCTGGGAGGAGACGGCCGCTCCCCCAGTCCCCCGCGCCCCGCTGGACGGCGACCTGGAGGTCGACGTCGCCATCGTCGGCGCCGGCTTCACCGGGCTGTGGACCGCCTACTACCTGGCCCGGGCGGAGCCCGGCCTCCGGATCGCCGTGTGCGAGGCCGAGTCCGCGGGGTTCGGTGCCTCCGGGCGCAACGGCGGCTGGTGCTCGGCGCTGTTCCCCGCGTCCCTCACCTCACTCGAGTCCCTCAGCGACCGCGCATCCGCCCTGGCCCACCACCGCGCCATGCGCGCGAGCGTCGACGAGGTCGGGCGAGTGCTCGCGGAGGAGTCCATCGACGCCCACTTCACGCGCGGTGGCACCATCTCGCTGATTCGCGGCCCCGCACAGCTGGCCCGTGCCCGGGCGGAGGTGGCCGCCGCCCGCTCGTGGGGGTGCGCTGAGGACGAGCTGCAGCTCCTCGACGCGGGGGCCGCCGTCGAGATGCTGGCGGGCTCCTCGGTCCACGGGGCGACGTACACGCCGGACTGCGCGGCGATCCACCCCCTGCGCCTCGTCCGCGGTCTGGCCGACAGCGTCGAGCGGCTCGGGGTGCGGCTCTTCGAGCACACCCCGGTGCTGGCGATCGGCCCGGGTCGGCTGAGCACGCCGTCGGGGGTGGTTCGCGCGGACACCGTGGTCCGCGCGACCGAGGGCTACACCGCCGACCTCCCCGGCGAGCGGCGCCGACTGGTGCCGATCTACTCGCTGGTGATCGCCACCGAGCCGCTCGGTCCCGACCTCTGGGCGAGGATCGGGCTGCGTCGCCGCGAGACGTTCACCGACTTCCGCCACCTGCTGGTCTACGGGCAGCGCACCGCGGACGACCGCATCGTGTTCGGTGGGCGCGGTGCGCCGTACCACTTCGGCTCCGGCATCAGGACGGCGTACGACCGGGACGAACGGGTCTTCCGGCGTCTCCGCGAGGCGCTGGTGGAGCTGCTGCCCATGCTCGCGGACACCACCGTCACCCACGCGTGGGGTGGCTGCCTCGGTGTCCCCCGGGACTGGTGCGCGTCGGTCGGACTCGATCGCGGTACCGGTGTCGCCTGGGCCGGCGGGTACGTCGGCGACGGGGTGAGCACCACCAACCTGGCCGGGCGGACGCTGCGCGACCTGGTCCTGGGCCGGGAGAGCGACCTCGTCCGGCTGCCGTGGGTCGACCACCGCTCTCCGCGGTGGGAGCCCGAGCCGCTGCGCTGGATCGGCGTCAACGCCGGCCTGCGGGCGATGGCCGCGGCCGACGTGGAGGAACGGCTGACGGGGCGCCCGAGCCGGATCGCGGGGCTCGTCTCGCCGCTGGTCGGCTGAGAGGATCGCGCCATGACGCTCCGTGCCCTCGTCCGTCGTCCGAGCCCCCGACTCGCGGAGGGGCTGCTGACCCACCTCGACCGCAGGCCGGTCGATCCGGACCTGGCCCTGCGCCAGTGGGAGGGGTACGTCGCCGCCCTGGCCGGCGAGGGGTGGGAGATCGCGGAGGTCCCGGCCGCCGCCGACTGCCCGGACTCGGCGTTCGTCGAGGACACCGTCGTGGTCTACGACGACCTGGCCGTGATCAGCCGACCGGGTGCTCTCGAGCGCCGCGCGGAGACCGCGGGGACCGAGGAGACCCTCGCCGGCCTCGGCTACCGGATCGCGCGGATCGAGGAGCCGGGCACCCTCGACGGCGGCGACGTGCTCAAGCACGACGGCAGGGTCTGGGTCGGGCTCGGCGGTCGCACCAACCAGGCTGCGGTCGACCAGCTCACCGACCTGCTGACCCCGCTGGGGGCCGAGGTGGTGGGGGTGCCGGTGACCCGGGTGCTGCACCTGAAGTCGGCCGTGACGGCCCTCCCGGACGGCACGGTCGTCGGCTTCGAGCCCCTCGTCGACGACGTGCGTGCCTGGCAGCGCTTCCAGCCGGTACCGGAGGAGCCGGGCGCCCACGTCGTCCTGCTCGGTGACCGGACGGTCCTGATGTCCACTGCCGCGCCGCGGTCGCGGAGGCTGTTCGAGGAGCGTGGGCTGCGGGTGGTCGCCGTCGACATCGGAGAGTTCGAGAAGCTCGAGGGTTGCGTGACCTGCCTGTCGGTGCGCCTGCGCCACCGGCCCTCCTGAACACGCCGGTCCCATCCCGCTACTGCCGGGCGCGCAGCTCCGTGCGCTATAACAATAGTTATCTAGTCCACTTACTTTGCACGGAGCACTCCGTCTGCTGACCTTTCTCCCGACGGCCCGCCCGATTCGACCCGGGCGGGCCGTCACCCTCAGCGGAGACCGTTGGCCCGGGTCCGGGCCGGCTTGGTGGGGCTGAAGAACCAGGCGTCGAAGAAGCCCGCGAGGTTCGCCCCGCTGACCCGCTCGGCCACGGCCCGGAACTCCCGGGTCGAGCCGTTGTCGTTGCGGTGGCCCCTGACCCAGGTCCTCATCGTCCTCCAGAAGTCGGCGTTGCCGATGCGCTGCCGCAGCGCCTGGAGGGCCATGCCGCCACGCACGTAGACCCGGAAGTCGAAGATCTGCCCGGCGCCCGGGTCACCGATCCGCAGGTTCCAGAAGGGGTCGTCGGCCGGGGCGCCGACGTACCTGTCCATCAGCCAGCCATGCGCGGGCTGCCCGCCGTGGGTCTCGGCGTAGCGGACCTCCATGAAGGTGGCTGCGCCCTCGTTGAGCCAGATGTCACGCCAGTTCTGGACCGAGACGGAGTCGCCCAACCACTGGTGGGCGAGCTCGTGGACCATGAGGGAGGTCGAGCCCCGCCCCAGGCCGGGGTAGGTGGGCCGGGTCTGGTTCTCGAGCGCGAAGCCGGAGTTCAGGCTGGTGACCACGCCTCCGGTCGTCGAGAACGGGTAGTCGCCGAGCTGGCTCTGCAGCCAGCGCACCAGCACCGGGGTGCGCCTGAGCATGTCCATCGCGACCTGGCGCCGCGCCGCGGGGATCCGGTCCGACGCGGCGACGTACCACGGCAGGCCGCGGCTCACCCCCCGGTCGACCGCGAACGAGCCGGCCGCGAAGAACGCAATGTAGGTCGCCATTGGCTCGCGGGCACGCCAGCGGACGGTCGCCATCCCGTTGCGCACGGTGCGGCCGACCCGCTCCCCGTTGGCGATGACCTGGCGGGCCCTGGGGACCGTCACCCGGATGTCCATCCGGGCCTTGTCTCGCGGGTGGTCGTTGCTGGGGAACCACCAGGGGGCCATGTGCGGCTCGTTCATGGCGACGACCTCGCCGGCGTCGGCGAGCCAGTTCGACTCACCCTCCCAGGACGCCGCACCGGGCCGCCCGGCGTAGTCCACCCGGACGACGAAGGTCCGACCCGCCGCGATGGCCGTGGCCGGGGTGACCTGCAGCTCGTGCAGGACCGGCCGGTCGACGCCGGCCGCGACCCCGTCGACCCTCACCCGACTCACCGGGAGCAGGAAGTCGAGGTTGAACCGCGACAGGTCGTGTCTGGCCCGGACCGTGAGCCGGGTCCACCCGGAGAGGCGCCCGGTGCGGAAACGGTAGGTGTCATGGATGTCGTACTCCAGCACGTTGATGCCACCGTTGCCGTCGCGCGGGAAGTAGCTGTCGCCCATCCCCGCCGAGCCGGGCACGGGCACCGCCCGGCGCGTGGCGGGCGCGCCGCTGGCGGAGAGGCCGAGGACCAGACCGGCCGTGGTCAGCGCCACGACAGTGAGCGTGCGCCGGGTCATGCGTGCAATCTATCCGCCCTACCCCGCCGCCACGCCCGAGAAATTCGGTTGCGCGGCCGGGCCGGGCTCGTCACCATCGTGACTGACCCGCGCCGCGGGTGCCCGACCGACCGAGAGGAGCCGTGACATGACGACCACTGTCCCTGGCCTGTCCGCAGCCCAGTCCCTCTCACCGACACGGAGCACCCACCGCGATGTCCCAGCACTTCACCGAGCTCGACCGTCAGCTTCCTGACGACCCCTCCGACTCCCGCCTCGACGGGATCGACCCCTCGTTCGTCTTCGACTTCCGCTCCTACGACGAACCCGACGACACCGACCAGCGCTGGTCCACCTGGCACAGCGTCGAACCCCTCTGCCGCGGACCCGAGCCACGCCCCGACTGGGTCGTCACCTCCCGGGCGGCCGTCGACACCGAGCTGGGCGTCCTCAAGACCGGCAAGGAGGCCGACGTCTTCCTGGTCGAACGATCCGTGCCCGACGACGGCCCCTCGGTCGTGATGGCGGCCAAGCGCTACCGCGACGAGGAGCACCGCTCGTTCCACCGCTCGGCGGCCTACACCGAAGGCCGCCGGACCCGCAACAGCCGAGACCGCCGGGCGCTGGCGAAGAAGACCGC
>NZ_DASSXS010000324.1:0-8653 GCF_035703625.1 Nocardioides sp.
TACCTGCTCGCCTACGTCGCGACCAACCTCGAGCTGCCGCGCAGCTGGGCCCTGGACGCGATCCTGGTCGGGGCGGCGCTCGGGGTCGTGCTGGTGCCGATCGCCGGCGCCCTCAGTGACCGGGTGGGGCGCAAGCCGGTCTACCGCGTGGGGGCGTGGATCGGCCTGCTGTTCGCCTTCCCGGCGGCCTTCCTGGTGCAGACCGAGAACCGCTGGGCCATCTCGCTCGTCTTCGTCGTCGGCCTCGGCGTCATCTACGGGACGGTCTACGGACCGCTCGCGGCCTTCTGGTCCGAGCTGTTCGACACCCGGTACCGCTACACGGCCCTGAGCTCGCTGTACCAGATCTCCGGCATCGTCGCCTCGGGCCTCACCCCGCTGATCGCCGCGTGGCTCGTCTCGCTGGGCAGCGGGACGCTGTGGTGGGTCGCGGCCTACAACGTCGCGGTCGCGGTGCTCAGCCTGGTCTCCGCCCGGCTGCTCCCGGAGACCCGGGGGCGCGACCTCGACCACGCCTGGCGGGCGGCGCCCACCAGCGAGCCGCGGGAGACGGTCGCGGCCTGACCGACGGCGACACGGGGGTCTACACGGGGGTCACCCCTCGCCGCGTCAGTCCGCGGCGAGGGGTTCGGCCCGGCGGCGACGCAGGGAGCGGAGCAGCAGCCAGAGGGGGACGCCGAGCAGGACCAGCACCACCGTGAACGGAAGGACGGCGCCCAGCCCGGTGGCCAGCACGGTTGCGGCCTCGCGCAGCGCTCCCCACCCGCCCTGCAGCCCCGCCACGAACCCGGCCTGGTCCTCCTCGGCCGGGGTCGCCGCGGGGTCCTTCTTCTCCAGGAACACGGTGATCGTGGCCAGCGAGGTCTGGTCGGCGAGGTAGGCCTGCTGTGCCTTGAGCGAGTCGAGGTCGGCCTGGCGGCGGGTCAGCTGGCTCTCGATCGCGATGACGTCGCGCAGGCTCTGGGCCCGGGCGAGCAGCAGCTCGATCCGCTCGAGGCTCTTCTCCTGCGCACGGACCCGCACGCCGACGTCGATCACCTCGGTCGTGACGTCCTCGGAGGTGCGCTGGGCGGACCGGAGCTCGGCGACGTCGCCCAGGTCGGTCATCGCCTCGTCGAAGAGCTGGCTCGGCACCCGGATCACCAGCCGTGACCTGTCGATCCTGCCGTCGGTGTCGGTCTCGGTCTGCTCGTCGGTGATCTCGCCCCGGTGGGCGTCGACCACCTTCTGCACGTCGAACCTCGCCTGCCCGACGTCCCCGGAGCGCAGGGTCACCGTGCCGGTGGAGATCACGGCCCGCGTCTGCAGGGCCGGTGCGCGCGGCGCGACGTTGTCGGAGAAGGCCTGGCCGGACGCCAGGTCCGAGGCCGTGCTGCGCGCCGTGCCGTCCGCCGGAGCGGGGGCCTGGCCCGCCACCGCGCCGCCGGCCTCGCTGGTCGCGAGGTCGTTGCCCCCGGAGGAGCAGGCGGTGACCACGAGCAGGAGGGTCAGGAGCAGGCCGAAGCCGGGCAGGAGGGCTCGTCTGCCGAGCCGGTTCGTCGTCGTCATGGGGGTGGGACGGCGCCGGACCCCGACGGGTTCCCGGTCAGGAGCCCGAGGACTTCTTCCGAGCGGGCGCCTTCTTGGTGCCACCCCGGCGGGCCGGGGCGGGCTTCAGCCGGAGCCAGAGACTCCGGGTCCCGGGATCCGACTTGACCTCCAGGTAGTCCTGGGCCCTGGCCAGGGTGCTCAGCTTGGCGAACTTGTAGGTGCGCGGGTCGAACGACTTGTCGGTCTTGACGAGGTAGTTGCCGACGGCCGACATCGTCGACCAGCCGTCGTCGTCCGACGTGCTCTCGACGGCCTTCGTCATCAGGCTGCGCAGGTCAGGCACGGGCGGGGCGGGCTCGTCCCCGCCGTCCCCGTCCTGGCCCTCGACCGCGCCCAGGTTCTCCAGGTAGATGAAGCGGTCACAGGCCGACTGGAACGACTGCGGCGTCTTGCGCCGCCCCAGCCCGTAGACGGTGGCGCCGGACTCACGCAGTCGCATGGCCAGCCGGGTGAAGTCGCTGTCGCTGGACACGATCGCGAAGGCCTCGAGGGTTCCGGAGTAGAGCAGATCCATCGCGTCGATGATCAGCGCCGAGTCGGAGGAGTTCTTGCCCTTCGTGTAGGCGAACTGCTGCACCGGCTGGATCGCCTGCTGCACGAACTTGTCCCGCCAGGCCTTCAGGTGCTGGTCGGTCCAGTCGCCGTAGGCGCGCTTCACGGTCGGGGTGCCGTACTTCGAGACCTCCTCCAGTAGGTTGTCGGCGTGGCTGGCCGAGGTGTTGTCGGCGTCGATGAGGACGGCGAGGCGGGCGTCCCTGGGCTCTGGCACGTCGGCTCCGTTCGGCGTTCGGGGACCCCATCATGGCAGTGACACCGAGGCCGGGCGACGGCCGTCGCCGCGTGGTCGTGGTCGGCGGCGGGATCGCCGGCCTGACCGCGGCGTACGTCCTCGGCGAGGACCCGGACCGCGACGTCGTCGTGCTCGAGGGCTCGCCGCGGGCCGGGGGCAAGCTGCGGCTCGCCGAGGTCGGGGGGGTGACGGTCGACGTGGGCGCCGAGGCCATGCTCAACCGGCGACCCGAGGGGGCGGCGCTCGGGAGGGAGCTCGGGCTGCCCGTCGTCCACCCGGTCACCTCACGCTCGCAGCTGTGGACCCGGGGCGCGTTGCGGCCGCTGCCGCGCTCGCTGATGGGGGTGCCGCTCGACGTCGACGAGCTCGCCGCCTCCGGTGTGCTGTCGGCCGACGGGCTGCGCCGGGTCAGGGCCGAGCCCTCGCTGCCACCCACCGAGCTCGACGGTGACGACGTCTCGGTCGGGGACCTGGTCGCCGGCCGGTTCGGCGACGAGGTCGTCGACCGCCTGGTCGAGCCCCTCCTCGGCGGCGTCTACGCCGGCCACGCCCGCGAGCTCTCGGCGCGCGCCACGACCCCGCAGCTGGTGGCGATGCTCGACCGAGGCTCGCTGCTGGAGGCCGCGGCGGCCGCGGTGCCGGCGAGCACCGCGCCCGTCTTCGCGGGGCTGCCCGGCGGGCTCGGAGAGCTGCCGGCCGCGCTCGTCGCCTCGGGACGGTTCACCGCGCGCACCGATGCCACCGTCCGGGAGCTGCGCAGACGCGACGACGGCTACGAGCTGGTGGTCGGCTCCGCTCACCGGCCCGATCTCGTCGAGGCCGACCAGGTGGTGCTGGCCGTGCCGGCCAGTCCTGCCTCCCGGCTGCTCGGCGACCTCGCGCCGGCCGCGTCCGCCGAGCTGTCGGCGATCGAGTACGCGTCGACGGCGGTGGTCACCCTCGCCCTCCGGGCGCACGGGTTCCCGATCGCGGAGGGGAGCTCCGGCTTCCTGGTGCCGCCGGTCGAGGGCCGCCGGATCAAGGCGTCGACCTTCTCCTTCGCCAAGTGGGCGTGGGTCCGCAACGCCGGCCGGGGCGCGCTGGACGGCGAGGACCTGCTGCTGCTGCGGACGTCGCTCGGCCGGCACCGTGAGCAGGCGTCGCTCCAGGCGTCGGACGAGGAGCTCGTGGCGGGCTCGCTCGCCGACCTCGCCGAGGCGGTCGGTCCCGTCGGCGAGCCGGTCGACAGCCTGGTGCAGCGCTGGGGTGGCGGGCTGCCGCAGTACGCCGTCGGTCACCTCGACCGGGTCGCCAGGATCCGGGCCGAGGTGGCCCGCCTCCCGGGGCTGGCCGTCTGCGGCGCCGCCTACGACGGGGTCGGCATCCCGGCGGTGATCGCCTCGGCCCGTCGCGCCGCCGACGAGGTGCAGGCGGCAGAATGACCGCATGACCAGTCCCACGTCCGGCACCAGCAAGGCGGCCAAGACCCGCGAGCTCAACGAGGCCATCCGCTACACGATGTGGTCGGTCTTCCGGCTGGCCGACGTCCTCGGCGAGGCCGACCGGGCCACCGAGGCGGCCGAGGTCGAGAAGCTCGTCGAGGAGCTGGCGGGGGAGGACGTCGTGGTGCGCGGGTTCTACGACGTCAGCGGCCTGCGCGCCGACGCGGACGTGATGGTGTGGTGGCACGCCGAGCGTTCCGAGCAGCTGCAGGACGCCTACAACCGGCTGCGTCGTACGTCGTTCGGCCGCCGTCTCGAGCCGGTCTGGTCGCAGATGGCGCTGCACCGCCCGGCTGAGTTCAACAAGAGCCACATCCCGGCCTTCCTGGCCGACGAGGAGCCGCGGGCGCACGTGTGCGTCTACCCCTTCGTCCGCTCCTACGAGTGGTACCTCCTCGACGACTCCGAGCGCCGCCGGATGCTGGCCGAGCACGGCAAGATGGCGCGCGACTACGCCGACGTCCGGGCCAACACGGTGGCCAGCTTCGCGCTGGGCGACTACGAGTGGCTGCTGGCCTTCGAGGCCGACGAGCTGCACCGGATCGTCGACCTGATGCGCCACCTGCGCGCCTCCGACGCTCGGCGCCACGTACGCGAGGAGGTGCCGTTCTACACCGGCGCCCGGGCCGAGGTCGGCGAGCTGATCGCCCGGCTGCCGTAGGGCGGCTGCTCAGCCCTGCTTCGGCTCGAGGGTGAGGCTCACCGAGTTGATGCAGTAGCGGTCACCGGTCGGGGTGCCGTGCCCGTCCGGGAAGACGTGGCCGAGGTGGGAGCCGCAGCTGGCGCACCGGACCTCGGTCCGCCGCATCCCGTGGCTGTTGTCCTCGATGTACTCGATGGTGTCAGTGATCGGTTGGTAGAAGCTCGGCCAGCCGCACCCGGAGTGGAACTTCGTGTCCGACTCGAAGAGCCTGGCCTGGCAGGCCTTGCACCGGTAGACGCCGGTGGTCTCGGTGTCGGTGTACTCACCGGTGAAGGCACGCTCGGTGCCCGCCTTGCGCAGCACGGCGTACTCCTCGGGCGAGAGCTGCTGCTTCCACTCCTCGTCGGACTTCTCCACCTGGTAGGCCATGGGGACAAATGTAGGGCGCGTGCCAAGGCGCCGGCGGGGTACGGTCAAGCGTGGCCCCGATCACCGTCCGCACTGGTTGACTCGTTGAGAGAACATGTGTTCACTGAAATAATGGCGACCGCGATCCCCTGGCAGCGCCTCCGGACCGCCGGAAACAAGCTGACCACCCCCCTGCACCCAGACGACTACCTCTCCCTGGTCAACCCGCTGTGGACCGCGCGGGAGCTCCGCGGCCGGGTCGAGGAGGTCATCCCCGAGACCGACGACGCCGCCACGCTGGTGATCCGGCCGGGCTGGGGCTGGCACTACAACCACCGCCCCGGGCAGTACGTCGGCATCGGCGTCCAGGTCGACGGCAAGTTCCAGTGGCGGTCCTACTCGGTCAGCTCACCGCCGAAGCGCCGGGGACGCACCATCTCGATCACGGTGCGGGCCATGCCGGAGGGGCTGCTGTCGGCCCACCTGGTCAACGGCCTCGCGCCGGGCACGATCGTGCGGCTGGCGCTGCCCGAGGGCGACTTCGTGCTGCCGGACCCGCCGCCGCAACGGATGCTCTTCCTCGTCGGCGGCAGCGGGATCACGCCCGTGATGGCGATGCTGCGGACCCTCGACCGGCGCGGCACGATGCCCGACGTCGTCATGCACTACTCGTCACCGACCCCGGAGCGGATGATCTTCCGCGACGAGCTCAAGACGCTCAGCGAGCGCCACCCGTCGCTGACCCTGCACGAGCTGCACACCGACATCGACGGGATGCTCGACCTCGCGGACCTCGACGACCTGTGCGAGGACTGGCGGGAGCGGGAGACCTGGGCCTGCGGGCCGGGGCCGATGCTCGACGCCATCGACGAGCACTGGGAGAAGGCCGGGCTGGAGGACCAGCTCCACCTCGAGCGGTTCTCGCTGGAGTTCGGCGGGGACGGCGGCGAGGGCGGCACCATCACCTTCCGAAACTCCGGAAAGACCATCGAGGCCGACGGCGCCACCACGGTGCTGGAGGCCGGCGAGGAGGCCGGGATCGGCATGCCCTACGGCTGCCGGATGGGGATCTGCCACACCTGCACGCTCACGCTCGTCTCCGGGAAGATCCGCGACCTGCGCAACGGGAGCGAGTACGACCAGCCCAACGAACAAGTCCAGACCTGTGTCACCGCTGCTGTCGGTGACTGCACGCTCGACATCTGACGAACCGGTGGTTGAGGTGCGAGCGAAGCGAGCCTCGAAACCAACCGGTGGTTGAGGTGCGAGCGAAGCGAGCCTCGAAACCCCGTAAGACGAAAGGAGACCGGACCATGGCCATCAGTGACGTCAAGGAGTACGCCCACCTCAGCGAGGAGGAGGTGGAGCAGCTCGGGCGGGAGCTCGATGCGATCCGCGCCGAGATCGAGGAGGCGCGCGGCGAGTCCGACGCGGCCTACATCAACCGGCTGATCAAGATCCAGCGGGGACTGGCGGCGGCGGGACGCGCCGTACTCTTCGCCAGCAACAAGAAGCCCGCCTGGGCGGCGGGTGCGGGACTGCTCGGCCTGGCCAAGATCCTCGAGAACATGGAGATCGGCCACAACGTGATGCACGGCCAGTGGGACTGGATGAACGACCCCGAGATCCACTCCTCCAACTGGGAGTGGGACACCGCGCAGCCGGCCGAGCAGTGGAAGCACTCGCACAACTACGTGCACCACCAGTTCACGAACGTGCTCGGGCACGACAACGACATCGGCTACGGCATCCTGCGCATGGCGCGGGAGCAGAAGTGGCACCCGGTCTACATCGGCCAGCCGGTCTACAACGCGATGCTGGCCAGCCTGTTCCAGTGGGGCGTCGCATTGCACGACCTCGACATCGAGGCGATCCGCAAGGGCCAGAAGGACCCCAAGGAGATGAAGCGGCAGCTGCGCCAGATCCTCAAGAAGGGCCGCAACCAGATCCTCAAGGACTACGTCGTCTACCCGGCGCTGTCCGGCAAGAACTGGAAGACCACGCTGACCGCCAACGCCACGGCGAACCTGATGCGCAACCTGTGGTCCTACGTGATCATCTTCTGCGGCCACTTCCCCGACGGCGCCCTGCACTTCACCGAGGAGGAGCTCGAGGACGAGACCCGTCCGGAGTGGTACCTGCGCCAGATCCTCGGTGCCGCGAACTTCAAGGGGGGCCCGCTGCTGCACATCCTCTCCGGCAACCTGGGCTTCCAGATCGAGCACCACCTGTTCCCGGACCTGCCGTCGAACCGGTACGCCGAGATCGCGGTCAAGGTGCAGGCGCTCTGCGAGAAGTACGACATCCCGTACACCACCGGTCCGCTCCACAAGCAGTACGGCCAGGCGCTGCGCACCATCATCAAGCTCTCGGTGCCCAACCACCTGACGTCGTCGGACCAGCCGACCGACGACCACCCGCCGATCGAGCGGGGTCGCCCCTCGGAGTCCGAGCGTCCGACCCGGCGCCGCGAGACCGGTGGCTGGTCGCGGAAGATCACGGCATGAGCGTGACCGCCACCCGGGCCTGGGTCACCCAGTGCGCGCTCAGCCGGATCTGCGGCAAGTGCGGCGAGAGCCTCGGCCGGCCGATCGCCTTCCTGGGCACGGCCGAGGAGGAGGGACGCAACGCCTTCCACCAGCCCCCGATGCACCTCGCGTGCGCACAGGCGGTGCGCGAGGGCGACCAGGTGCTCGTGAGCACCTCCGGATTCGAGTTCGTGCGACCGAACGGGGAGGACGTCGACCGGCGGCCGAGGTTCGAGCCCAACTCGCTCCTTGGCGGTGGTTGAGCAGCGAGCGCTGGCGCGCGTCGTCGAGACCCCGCAAGCCGAGGCTGGGCCGATAGCCTGACCGCGTGCCCAAGACTCCCGCAGCCGAGGTGGTCGCCGGTGGGCGCGCCGTCCGGGTCTCCAGCCCGGACCGTGTGATCTACGAGGCGACCGGGCGGACACCCGAGGTCACCAAGCTGATGGTCGCGGAGTACTTCGCGGGCGTCGAGGACGGGTTGATGCGCGCGCTGCGCGACCGGCCGACGGCGCTGGAGCGCTGGACCTCGGGCGTCCGGGAGGGCATGCGGCTGGCCACCGGACCCCAGGACCGGAACGCCGACGCGTTCTACCAGAAGCGGGTGCCCAAGGGGGCGCCCGACTACCTGGAGTCGGTCGAGGTCACCTTCCCGTCCGGACGGACCGCCGACGAGATCTGCCCGACCGAGATCGCCGTGCCCGTCTGGTGCGCACACATGGGGACCCTGACCTTCCACCCGTGGCCGGTCCGGCGCGGCGACGTGGACCATCCCGACGAGCTGCGGATCGACCTCGACCCCCAGCCGGGGACGACGTTCGCGGACGCCGTCCGGGTCGCCGGCGTGGCCCGCGAGCTGCTCGACGAGCTCGGGATCGTCGGCTACCCCAAGACCAGCGGCAACCGCGGCCTCCACATCTACGTGCGGATCGAGCCGCGGTGGGAGTTCACCGACGTACGTCACGCGGCGATCGGCTTCGGCCGCGCGCTGGAGAGGCGGGACGGTGGCGTGACCACCAAGTGGTGGAAGGAGGAGCGGGGGGAGCGGATCTTCGTCGACTACAACCAGAACTGCCGCGACCGCACCATCGCCTCGGCGTACTCGCTGCGCCCGGTCCCGGGAGCGCCGGTCTCGACGCCGATGACCTGGGACGAGCTGGCCGAGGTCACCGACCCTCGGGAGTACAACCTGTTCACGGTCCCGGACCGGCTGGCC
>NZ_DASSXS010000253.1:0-26608 GCF_035703625.1 Nocardioides sp.
TCGCCGGCAACCATGCGCAGGTCGAGGTGCTGACCCAGCCCGGGGGCGAGCCCCACGACGTCACCCTGTCGGTCAGGGAGACCGCGCTCGTGGCCGAGGCCGACGTCCTGGTCGTGGCCGGCGGCGTGCAGCCCGCGGTCGACGACGCCGTCGCGGACGCCTCCGAGGGAGGCACGGTCGTCGACACCTCCAGTCCCGACTTCGGGAGCGGCAACGCGCCGCGGGTCCGGTCCGACGACCCTCACTTCTGGCTCGACCCGCTGCTGATGGCCGACCTCGGCGACGAGGTCGCCGACGCTCTCGTCGACGCCGACCCCGACCACGCCGACTCCTACCGCGGCAACGCCGCCGATCTGCGCGCGGACCTCCAGGGGCTCGACCAGGCCTTCACCGAGGGGCTCGCCGACTGCGAGCGCACGACCGTCGTCGTCAGCCACGACGCCTTCGGCTACCTCGATCGGTACGGACTCGAGTTCGCCCCGATCGCGGGCCGCTCCCCCGGCGCCGAGCCGACCCCCGGCGACCTGGCGCGGCTCCAGGACCTGATCCGCACCGAAGGCATCACGACCGTCTTCTCCGAGCCCCTCGTCAGCCCCCGGATCTCCGAGACCCTGGCCGACGACCTCGGCATCCGCACCGACGTCCTCGACCCCGTGGAGGGGCTCAGCGACGAGACCGGCGACGAGGACTACCTGTCGCTGATGCAGGCCAACCTCGCCGCCCTGCGGGAAGCGAACGGCTGCCGATGACCACCGCGAGCGCCAGCGGCGACGCAGTCGTCGACCTGCGCAGGGGGGCGATCACGATCGCTGGTCGGCCGGTGGTGCGCGGGGTCGACCTCGTCGTCCGGTCCGGCGAGTTCCTGGCGCTGATGGGAGCCAACGGGTCCGGCAAGTCCACGCTCGTGCGCGGGCTGACCGGGCTGCGGCCGCTGGCCACCGGCGAGCTCCGGCTGTTCGACACCCCGTTCGACGACTTCCGCGACTGGCACCGCGTGGGCTTCGTCCCGCAGCGGAGCGGGGCGTCCTCGGGTGTCCCCTCCTCGGTGTGGGAGGTGGTCGCGTCCGGCCGGCTGACCCGCAGGCGGCTGCTCCACCGGCTGAGCCGCGCCGACCGCACCGCGATCGACGAGGCCATCGGCGTGGTCGGCCTGGAGCGCGAGGCCAGGTACGGCGTCTCCCAGCTCTCCGGCGGCCAGCAGCAGCGGGCCCTGATCGCCCGCGCCCTGGCCGGCCAGCCCGACCTCTTCTTCCTCGACGAGCCGACCGCCGGCGTCGACCTCCCGAACCAGCAAGCCCTCGCCCAGGCACTCGACACCCTCAAGCGCCGCGGCAGCACGGTGGTCCTGGTCGCCCACGAGCTGGGCGCGATGGCACCGCTGGTCGACCGGTCCGTGGTGATGCGGGACGGCCGGATCGCCTACGACGGCGAGCCCCTGGCCGACCACGAGGTCCACCACCCGGACTTCGGCGAGGCCCACACCCACCACCACTCCGAGCCCGGAGGGCGTGACCACTCCCCGCACGTCGGGTCCCCGCTGGACAGGCGCTGACCCATGGAGCTGCTCACCCTGGAGTTCATGCAGCGGGCGCTGCTGGCCGCGCTGCTCACCGGCCTCGCCGCCCCGGCCGTCGGCACCTACCTGGTGCAGCGGCGCCTGGCCCTCATGGGCGACGGCATCGGCCACGTCGCCGTCACCGGCGTGGCGGTCGGGCTGCTCTTCCACACCTCCCCGCTCTGGACGGCCGTGGTCGTCGCGGTGCTGGGAGCCATCCTGATCGAGGTGATCCGCGAGCGCGGGCACACCAACGGCGACGTGGCGCTGGCGCTGCTCTTCTACGGCGGCCTCGCCGGCGGCGTCCTCGTGACCGGCCTGGCCGGCCAGAACGCGGCCGACCTCCAGGGGTTCCTCTTCGGCGCGATCACCACCATCACCAGCGCCGACGTCTGGGTCACCCTGGTGCTCGCCGCGGTCGTCGTCCTGGTCTGCGTCGGCCTCTCGCCCCAGCTCTTCGCGGTCGCCCAGGACGACGAGTTCGCGAAGGTGGCCGGGCTCAACGTCCGCTTCTACAACGTGCTGGTGGCGGTCCTGGCCGCCGTGAGCGTCACCGTGGCGATGCGCACCGTGGGGCTCCTGCTGGTCTCGGCGTTGATGGTGGTTCCGGTGGCGGCCGCACAGCAGCTGACCCGGTCCTTCCGGACCACCCTGCTCGGAGCCATGGCCATCGGCACGGTCGCCTCCGTCGGCGGCCTGGTGATCTCGGCGTTCGCGTCCTTCCAGGCGCGGGTCTCGCCCGGGCCGACCATCGTGCTGCTCGCGCTCGCCATCTTTGCGGTGACCTGGCCGCTGGGTGCCGCCCTGCGCGCCCGTCGCCGGATGCGCGCCCCGTTCGCCGAGCTGGAGCCGGACCGGCACGAGGTGACCGACGAGCACCCGCACGTCCACGGCCCGGCGTGCGGCCATGTCGCCGTACGGCACGGGGACCACGTCGACTACGTCCACGACGGGCACCGGCACGCGCCGCACGGGAGGCACTATGACGAGCACTGACGGCGACCGCCCGGCCGCGGTCCCCGGCGGTCGCCCCACACGCCAGCGTCGCGCGGTCGCGGAGGTGCTGGGGACCTTCTCCGACTTCCGCTCGGCCCAGGAGATCCACGAGCTGCTGACCGGACGCGGCGAGGCGGTCGGTCTCGCGACTGTCTACCGCACCCTGCAGCGGCTCGCGGAGGCCGGCGAGGTCGACGTCCTGCGCACCGAGGACGGGGAGGCGATCTACCGGCGCTGCTCGCCCGCCCACCACCACCACCTGGTGTGCCGCACCTGCGGCGCGACCGTGGAGGTCGAGGGGCCCGCCGTCGAGCGCTGGACGCGGGCCATCGCGGAGGAGCACGGGTACGCCGACGTCAGCCACACCCTCGAGATCTTCGGCGTCTGCGCCTCCTGCCGCTGAAACGAGCCCGCTCAGACGGGGCTGTCCTGGACGACCGGACCCGTCGCCTCGCTCTCGACCGGAAGCCGGATCCGGAAGACGCTGCCGTTGCCGACCTCCGTCTCGACGTCGATCCGCCCACCGTGGCCCTCCACGATGGACCGGGCGATGCCGAGGCCCAGGCCGAGCCCGGGCACCGACTGCTCCTCGGCGTGCTGGCTCCGGAAGAACCGGGTGAACAGGCGGTCGCGGTCGGACGGCTGGATGCCGATGCCGGAGTCGGCCACGCAGATCTCGACCCGGCCACCGTCCGCCGCGAGCCGGACCTCCACCCGGCCACCGCGCGGGGTGTACTTGACCGCGTTGGAGATGAGGTTGTCGACCGCCTGGGCGATGCGCTGGCCGTCGACGAAGGTGAGCATGCTCGAAGGGGCGTCCAGTCGCAGCTCGACGCCCGCCGCCTGCGCGGCCGGGGCGGCCGCCTCGACGGAGGCCCGCACGATGTCGCCGAGGTCCTGCTTCGTGCGCACCACGTGCATCGGTCCCTCCTCGACCCGGGCCGTGTGCAGGAGGTCGGCGACCAGCCTGTTCAGCCGCTCCCCGTTGCGGGCCACCACCTCCAGCTGTCCCCGCTGCTCGGGAGGGAGGTCGTCGCGCTCGAGGAGGATGTCGACGTAGCCCCGGATCGAGGTGAGCGGGGTGCGCAGCTCGTGGGAGACCGAGGCCAGGAACTCGTCCTTGACCCGGAGCGCGCGCATGAACTCGGTCACGTCCTTGTAGGCCAGCGCGGCCCCTGCGAAGTGGCCCTGCTCGTTGCGGACGGTCCGCGCCGACACCGACAGGGCGCGCCAGGTCAGGGGGTCGTCACCCACCCACATCCGGCAGTCGTCGAACTCCTCGCCCTGGCTGGCGCGGTACGTCGGCATCTGCTCACGGGCCAGCGGGCTCGAGCCGTCCTCGTCGAAGACGAGCCCCAGCTGGCCGGCGTACCCGTCGTGCCCGTCGGGGAAGGCGAGCCGCATGAAGTCCCGGTGGCGACGGTTCATGGTCTGGTAGGCGCCGTCGCGGTCGAGCAGGAGCAGCCCGACGTCGACGGTGTCGAGGATGGCATCGGCGAAGCGCTGCTGGTGGTCGATGGTCTCCAGTGCGGTCGCCAGCCGCTTCCGCTCGAGGTCCCCCGCGTCCAGGATGCCCGCGAACGCGAAGCTCAGCCCGGCGGCCCCCAGGGACGCGAGCAGCGACCACGCCAGCTCTGCGCTGCGGGGCGCCGGGTGCACGAGCGCCGGCAGCGCGTAGAGCAGCAGGGTCGCGACCGTGGCGACCACGGCACCACGGCGCCGCAGCTCCACGGCACACCAGGTCACGGGGAGCAGCATCAGCGGTGCCAGGGCCCAGCCGGAGGCCTCCAGCCCTGCGGTCCCCAGGGTGGCGATGTCCAGGACCGGCACGACGCAGACGGCGCCCGCCGGGAGTCGGGACCAGGGGACGGTGAGGGCGAGCAGCGTGGTCATGGCGCCCATCAGGGCGGCGAGCCCGAACCACGAGCGCGGGGTCGTGAACGCGCCTCCGGCGACGAGCAGGAGGAGGGCGATGGCGAGAGCGACGGCGAAGGCCCCCTGCCAGGCCCTGGGGGCAGGCCGCCACGTGAGCGGCCCGCGAACGGGGCGCTGCTCCAGGTCGTCCCCCATCAGTTGCCTCTCCGGTCCCCGCGCAGTCGTCGACAAAGGATCCCAGAATCGCAGGGGACCGGGGCCAGAACCGCGAGGTCTATCCTGCTCCGGTGAAGCGATCCGCGCGCCCGCCCACGCCTCACCCGTCCGGTGCGCGGCCGCCGGACCTGCCCCGACAGCTGGTGCCCCGGCACGTGGCGATCGTGATGGACGGCAACGGCCGCTGGGCCCGGGAGCGCGGACTGCCCAGGACGGCCGGGCACGAGCAGGGTGAACACTCGCTGTTCGACGTCGTCGAAGGCGCGATCGAGATCGGGGTCAAGGCGATCTCGGCGTACGCGTTCTCCACGGAGAACTGGTCACGATCACCGGACGAGGTCCGGTTCCTGATGGGGTTCAACCGCGACGTGATCCGCCGGCGCCGCGACGAGATGCACGAGCTGGGGGTGCGGGTCAGGTGGGCCGGACGCGCCCCGCGCCTCTGGAAGTCCGTGATCCGGGAGCTGCAGGTCGCCGAGGAGCTCACCCGAGACAACGACGTGCTGACGCTGACGATGTGTGTCAACTACGGCGGCCGCGCCGAGCTGGCCGACACCGCGCGGTCGATCGCCCGCGAGGTCGCAGCCGGACGCCTCAACCCCGACCGGGTCGACGAGCGGACCTTCGCCCGCCACCTCTACGTCCCCGAGGCGGCCGACGCCGATCTCGTGTGGCGCACGTCGGGCGAGCAGCGACTCTCGAACTTCATGCTCTGGCAGGCGGCCTACGCGGAGTTCGTCTTCAGCGACGTGCTGTGGCCCGACGTCGACCGCCGGGACCTGTGGCGGGCGGTCGACACCTACGCTCGGCGGGACCGGAGGTACGGCACGGCCTGAGCGGGTGCCCGGTGCTCGTCGGTGGCGCTGCGGCACGAGCCGCGCAGGCAGCGGTCAGCGCTCGAGGTAGGCCAGCGACCGGAGGCCGCGCTCGAGGTGCCAGGCGACGTACGCCGCCACGACACCGCTGGCCTCCCTGAGGTGGCGCGGGTCGGCGGACTCCACCGCCGGCCAGTCACCGGCGAGGAGTGCGCCGAGGACCGTGATCGTCCCTGCTGCCGGGGTGGCCGAGCCCGGCACCCGGCAGGCGGCGCAGAGCACGCCGCCGGAGGCAGGGTTGAACCAGCGGTGCGGGCCCTCCTCGCCGCAGCGGGCACAGTGCTCGAACGACGGCGCCCAGCCGGCCACCGCCAGGGAGCGCAGCAGGTAGGAGTCGAGCACCTGGCTGGGGGTCTTCAGTCCGCCCGCCATGGCACGCAGGCCGCCCACGAGGAGAAGGAACTGCTGGGGAGACGGCTCGCGCTCCTCGGCCACGAGCCGGTCTGCGGTCTCGAGCATCACCGTGCCCGCGGTGTAGCGGTCGTAGTCGATCCCGATCCCGCCCCAGAACGGGGTCAGCGTCTCGGCCTGGGTGACCACGTCCAGGCTGCGCCCCTCCGCCAGCTGCAGGTCGACGTGGGTGAACGGCTCGAGGCGCGAGCCCCAGCGCGAGCTCGTGCGGCGTACTCCCTTGGCGACGGCTCGCACCCGCCCGTGCTGACGGGTCAGCAGGGTGATGATGCGGTCGGCCTCGCCCAGCTTGTGGGTGCGCAGCACGACCGCCTCGTCGCGGTAGAGGGGCACCCCCTCATTCTGCCCCGTTCAGGGGCTGGTCCGTCGGCGCCGTCCCGGTGATTTCCAGCAGGTCAGGGCGAACTGCGCCGCCTCGTGGTTCAGCCGCGCCGGCCGGGCGCGCCACTCCAGGATGCTGCGTGCCTTCACGAACGTGGCGTGGGGCATCTCCTCGGCGAGCATCGCGGCGTCAGCAGCCGGATGGATCGGGTCGGCGGGGTGCCCCACGATCAGCGCGGGCGCCTCGATGGCCCGTCGCTCGCGGGACGACGGTGCGATCCTGCCGAAGAACAGGCCGTGCACGACCGCCGCGACCGAGTCGGCCCGCTGGTCGCAGGTGTCGAGGCCGATGCCCACCCAGAACGGGACCAGGCCCCGCGGGATGGGACGCGTGATCATCCGGACGCCGTTGACCGTGAACGGCAGGAAGCGAGCGGCGAACATCAGCGGGGCGAAGGCCAGGATGCCCGCCTCCACCGCGTTGTTGAGGACCGGCATCTCCACGATCAGGCCACGCACCCGCTCAGGTGCGATGTCGGCGACCTCGAGCGAGACGTTGGCCCCCAGTGAGGTGCCACCGATGACGGCCTGCGGCGCGCCCAGGTGGTCCAGCAGCGCGATCACCTGCCTGCCGAACGCCGTCATCGAGTAGGCGTGCGGGTCGGCCGGCCGGTCGGAGCGGCCATGACCGAGGAGGTCGAGCGTGACCACGTGCAGGCCCTCGGCGGCGAGCGCCCTGGCCAGCGGCTGGTGCATCCGGCGGGGCATCAGCTGCCCGTGCAGCAACACCACCCACGACTCGCCGCTGCCGTACTCGGTGTACTCCAGCCGGTCGCGAGAAGATTCCGTGTCGAGGAAGAATTGGCCGATCCGTTCGGAGACGAGCATGGTGCGCAATGTAGTCGTGGCGGCGGGCCACCTCAGATCGGAGCGCCCAAACGGACCCAATCCGGCCCCGCGTGACCGACAATGGACGGCATGACCGGCTCGGGCCGTTACCCGTACGTCGGCGCACTTGCTGCGCTCGGCGCACTGGTCGCGGTCTACCTTGCGGGCACCCAGGCAGTCCATTTCGCTCCCGAGGGCACGCAGGTCGCGACGTGGTGGCCGGCCGCCGGCATCTCGGTGAGCCTCCTGGTGCTCGCCGGACGCCCCCGGTGGCCGGTGCTGACCCTCGGCATCGCCCTCGCCATCACCGCGGCCAACATCACCGGAGGTCGCGCGCTCGAGGTGTCGGTCGCGTTCGGCCTCGCCAACGCCGCCGAGGCGCTCGTGGCCGGCCTGGTGCTGACCTACGGCTCCCGGCGCGCCCGCTTCGAGTCTCTCGACGACTTCCTGCGCCTGGTGGGCGCCTCGATCGCCGGGGCCGCCGTCGTCGCCACCGGCGGGGCCCTCACGGTCGCCGAGCTCCTGGGCGGCGACTTCTTCGACACCTGGCGCTACGTCTGGGCGTCCCACGCCGCCTCGACGCTCGTGATCGTCCCGGTCGCGCTGACCCTGGGTCGAAAGGCCCACGACCGACGGTTGGCCGAGCTGGCGATCCAGGCCACCGCCCTGCTCGCGGTGACCCTGCTGGTGTTCGCGCCCCAGCAGCATCTCGCCATCGCCTTCGCGCCACTGCCCCTCCTGGTCTGGGCCTCGCTCCGGTTGGGCGTCCGGGCCCTGACCTGGGAGCTGCTCGGCACCAGCGTGCTGGTGACCGGCCTGACCGCGGCCGGCCACGGGCCGTTCGCGGCGAACGTCGCGAACGGCGTCAGCACGGTCTCCGGCGCCGGTGCGATGGCCCAGCTGTGGCTGCTCAGCGCCGCCCTGATGTCGCTCCCCCTCACCCTCACCGTCGAGCAGCGCGGCCAGCTGCTCGATGCCGTGACCGCTCGAGAAGAGCTGTTCCGCCGCAACTTCACGAAGTCGCTCACCGGGATGCTGCTGCTGAAGCCCCAACGGGAGCGGCTCGAGATCGTCGACGCCAACGAAGCGGCCCTTCGCCTGATCGGCGAGGAGACCGGCCGGCTCGTCGGCCGCTATCTCGACCGGGTGGTCGACCAGCCGGCCCTCGTCCGCTCGGCCGCGCAGGAGATCCTCGACGGCCATCGGGACGGCTGGACGGCACAGCTCGGACTGGTCGATCGTCCCAGGATCCGCGTGGACGTCTCGGTCTCGCTCATCTCCGGCGGGGACGATCCGGTGCTCGCCGCGCAGATGCTGGACGTCACGGCCGAGCACCATGCGCGAGCCAGGATCGAGGCGGCCGAGCAGCTGACGAGTGCCACGCTGGACACCGCGGCGTGCATCATCATGGTCGCCGACATGTCGGGCACCGTGGTGCGGGTCAACGCCGCCACCTGTGGCCTCACCGGCTTCAGCGAGGACCAGATCCTCGGGCGCCCGGTCTGGGAGACGATCGTCCCCGCCTACCGCGTGTCCCTGGTGAAGGAGATCTTCTCCTCCCCCGACGGCGCCGCCGTACCGGGGAGCCGGGAGGCAGACGTGGCGAGGGCGGACGGCGGGCTGCTGCGGGTGGTGTGGAACAACAACATCGTCTTCGACGACGACGGCCGGGCGGCCTACGTCGTGATGACCGGCATCGACGTCACGGCCGAGCGGACAGCCGCCGGGCTGATCGACCACCTGCTGAGGGCATCGAACACGACGGCTCTGGTCGGCATCGACCACCTCGGGTGCATCTCGCTGTTCAACTCGGGGGCCAGCGCGCTCCTCGGGTGGGACCCCGACGAGGTCGTCGGCATGCCCTTCACCGACCTGCTGGACCCGGACGAGCTGGAGGCCCGGACCGCCGGCAGCGCCTGGCCGGGCACCTTCGCCGCCCTGGTCGAGAGCGTCGGCGACCAGGGCGAGACGCCCGTGCAGGACTGGACGTGGCTCGCGGCCACCGGGGCGCGACCGACGGTGTCGATGACCCTCAGCGTGGCCGCCGACGCACCCGCCGCACGCAACGGCTTCCTGTGCGTGGGGCGTGACGTCACCGAGCAGCGGCACAGCCAGGCCATGCTCATCACCGCGCTCGAGACCGAGCGGAGGGCCGTCGAGCGGCTCCGCAAGCTCGATGCGGCCAAGGACGAGTTCGTGTCGACGGTCAGCCACGAGCTCCGCACTCCGGTCACCAGCATCATCGGCTACACCGAGCTGCTGACCGACGGCTCCATCGTCAAGCCGGACCCCGCACAGCTCCCGCTCTTCGACACCATCGCCCGCAACGGCGAGCGCCTGATCACGATCTGCAACGACCTGCTGATGATCGGGGAGCTGGAGTCCGGTGGGGTCGAGATGGCGCGCGAGACGGTCGACCTGTCAGACCTGATGAAGTACGCCGAGGCGAGCCTCGTCCAGCTCGCGAGGGGACGCCACCTGGGCCTCGACGTCGACGAACCCACCGAGGCGACCGTCGTGCTGGGCGACCGGATGCAGCTCGAGCGGGTCCTCGAGAACCTGCTCAGCAACGCCGTCAAGTTCACCGAGGACGGCGGCGAGGTCACGGTCCGGCTCACCCGCACCGACACCGAGGCCCGGCTGACGGTGGGCGACACCGGGATCGGCATCCCCGACGAGGAGCAGGCCGGCCTGTTCCAGAAGTTCTTCCGCTCCTCGACCGCCCAGGCAAAGGCGATCCAGGGCGCCGGTCTCGGGCTCTCCATCGTCTCCGGCATCGTCTCCGGGCACGGCGGAAGGGTCGCGGTGCGGTCGGCACACCAGGAAGGGACCGAGATCACCGTGGTGCTCCCCCTGCACCGCACCTAGCCCGTCAGGGTGTCGCCCGGTTCACCGCCGAGATGACCGCCTTGAGCGAGGCGGTGACGATGTTGGCATCCAGCCCGACGCCCCAGAGGACCTCGGACTCACCGGAGGCGCCGGAGACGGCGCACTCGACGTACGCCGCCGCGATGGCGTCACCGCCCGAGGACAGGGCGTGCTCGTGGTAGTCGAGCACCCGGACGTCCCAGCGGGGGCCGGTGCTGGCACCGGGCAGGTCGTTGATGGCATTGACGAACGCGGCGATCGGACCGTTGCCCTCGCCGGTCAGCGAGACCGGTGAGCCGTCGACGTAGACGTTGACCGAGAGCTGGTCCCGCTCCCCCGCGGCCGAGGACGTGTGCACGGAGTTCAGTCGCAGCGGCGCCTCCCGGTCGAGGTACTCGGCGGAGAACACCGTCCAGATCTGGTCGGCGGTCATCTCGCCGCCCTCGGTGTCGGTGCGCTCCTGGATGACCCGGCTGAACTCGATCTGCGCGCGTCGCGGCAGGTCCAGGTTGTGCTCGGACTTCAGCAGGTAGGCGACCCCGCCCTTGCCCGACTGGCTGTTGACCCGGATCACGGCCTCGTAGGTCCGGCCCACGTCCTTCGGGTCGATGGGCAGGTAGGGCGCCTCCCACTCGACGTCGGCGACGTCGACGCCGGCCTCGTCGGCGCGACGGTCGAGGTCCTCGAGGCCCTTCTTGATCGCGTCCTGGTGGCTGCCCGAGAAGGCCGTGTAGACCAGGTCGCCGGCGTAGGGGTGCCGGGGGTGGACCGGCAGCTGGGTGCAGTACTCGACCGTCCGCCGGATCTCGTCGATGTCGGAGAAGTCGATCTGCGGGTCGACGCCCTGGCTGAAGAGGTTCATGCCGAGGGTGACCAGGCAGACGTTGCCGGTGCGTTCGCCGTGACCGAACAGGCAGCCCTCGACGCGGTCGGCGCCGGCCATCATCGCCAGCTCGGTCGCCGCGACCGCCGTGCCGCGGTCGTTGTGGGGGTGCAGGCTGACCGTGGTGTGCTCGCGCCGGGTCAGCTGCCGGCTGAACCACTCGATCTGGTCGGCGTACACGTTGGGCGTGGCCATCTCGACCGTGGCGGGCAGGTTGAGGATGATCTCGCGGCCGTCGGCGGGCTGCCAGACGTCCGAGACCGCCTCGCACACCTCGACCGAGAACGGCAGCTCGGTCCCGGTGAAGATCTCGGGGCTGTACTCGTAGCCGATGAGGGTGCGGTCGAGATGGTTCTCGGCGTGCTTCATGACGAGCTGGGTGCCGCGCACCGCGATGTCCTTGATCTCGTCACGGCCGGCGTGGAACACGACCCGGCGGAACAGCGGGGCCAGCGCGTTGTACAGGTGGATGTTGGCGTGGTGCACCCCGACCAGGGACTGGACCGTGCGCTCGATCAGGTCTTCCCGCGCCTGGGTGAGCACCGAGATCGTCACGTCCTCGGGGATCCGGTCCTGCTCGATGAGCTGGCGCACGAAGCTGAAGTCGGTCTCGCTCGCCGCGGGGAAGCCGACCTCGATCTCCTTGTAGCCCATCCGCACCAGCAGGTCGAACATCGTGTGCTTGCGGGCCGGTGTCATCGGGTCGATCAGCGCCTGGTTGCCGTCGCGCAGGTCCGTGCTCAGCCAGCGCGGGGCCTGGGTCACCGACCTGGTCGGCCACGTCCGGTCGGGGAGGTCGATGGGCGGGAAGGGTCGGTAGCGGTGCACCGGCATGCCGCTGGCCCGCTGGGTGTTGCCGAAAGGTCCGGTCATGGAAGTCATGGGTTTCCTCGCTTGGTTCGCCTGGGTGCCGGTGGCGCGACCTCCGCAGCGAGGGGCCCGGCGGAGCTCAGACCTCGCTGCGGCGGCGAAGAAGCCCTTCGAGACGCGCGCCGAGCGCGCTCCTCAGGACAGGCAGGTGCTTCGTCATGACGGGCCCACGATAACCCACTCCCCACCGACGCGGGATCCCGCGGACCGGGCCGCGAGACGTCCGGTCCCCGCATGCGCGGCCACACCGCGGGTACGTTCCGGCTCGTGAGCACCAACACCCGCCTCGTCCACGCCACCCCCGACCAGGTCTGGGCGATCCTCGCCGACGGCTGGCTCTACCCGCTCTGGGTGGTGGGCGCGTCCCGGATGCGCGAGGTCGACGGCGACTGGCCGGAGCGGGGAGCCCGGCTGCACCACTCGGTCGGCACCTGGCCGGTCCTGCTGAACGACACCACCGAGGTGGTCGACGCGAACCCCGGGGTCAGGCTCGACCTGCGGGCCCGCGCCTGGCCCAGCGGCGAGGCGGCGGTCGCGCTCCACCTGCGACCGAACGGCGGCGGCACCGAGGTGGTGCTCGAGGAGGATGCGGAGGCCGGTCCCGCCACGCTCGTGCCCAAGCCCCTGCGCGATCCCGCGCTCCGGTGGCGCAACGTGGAGACCCTGCGGCGCCTCGCATACCTGGCAGAACGACGTCCGTGACCTACGACGCCGTCGTGGTCGGCGGCGGCCCCAACGGCCTGGTCGCCGCCAACCACCTCGCCGACCGCGGCTGGTCGGTCGTGGTGCTGGAGGCCCAGCCCGAGGTCGGCGGTGCCGTGCGCAGCGCGGAGGACGTCCACCCCGGGTTCGTGCACGACACGTTCAGCGCCTTCTACCCCCTGGCCGCCGTCTCGACCGCCATCCGGGAGCTGAGGCTCGAGCAGCACGGCCTGCGCTGGCGGCACGCGCCCGCCGTGCTGGGGCACCCGCTCCCGGACCAGGACTGGGCCCTGCTGCACCGCGACCGGGAGGTCACCGCCGCCCTGATGGACTCCGCAGCTCCCGGGGACGGGCAGGCGTGGCTCGACCTCTGCGGCGAGTGGGACCGGATCGGCGGTCAGCTGGTCGACGGCCTGCTGACGCCGTTCCCACCAGTCCGCGCGGCACTGGCGGGTCTGACCCGACTCCGCGGCGTCGGTGGGCTGGACTTCGTCCGGACCCTGCTGACGCCGGCCACCGAGCTGGGCCGGACCCGGTTCGACGGCATCGGGCCGCGACTCCTGCTCGCCGGAAACGCGGGCCACAGTGACATCCCGCTCGACGCACCGGGGTCGGGGCTGATGGCGCTGATGATGACGATGCTGGGCCAGTCGGTCGGGTTTCCCGTGCCGGAAGGCGGCGCCGGAGAGCTGAGCCGGGCACTGGCCCGCCGGTTCACCACGCTGGGCGGCGAGATCCGCTGCGGCGCGGAGGTGACCCGGGTCCTGACCTCCCACGGCCGCGCCTGCGGCGTCGGACTGGCCGACGGGGAGCGAGTTGTCGCTCGCCGGGCCGTCGTTGCCGACGTGGCCGCCCCCCACCTGTTCGGACGCCTGCTCGACCCGGCGGACCGCCCGGCCCGCGTGGTGCGGGGGATGAGGGACTTCCGGATGGACCCGAGCACGGTCAAGGTCGACTGGGCGCTGGACGGACCCGTGCCCTGGGCACAGCAGCCGGCGTACCCGCCCGGCACCGTGCACGTCGCCGACTCGACTGCCGAGCTCACCGAGGCGCTCGGGCAGGTGGCCGCCGGGGCGATCCCGGCCCGGCCGTTCCTGCTGGCCGGACAGATGACCACCACCGACCCGACCCGCTCTCCTGCCGGGACGGAGTCGATGTGGGCCTACGCCCACGTACCACAGGAGACGGCGTACGACGCCGGCGAAGGCGACATCCGGGGCGTCTGGGACCGCGACGACTGCGAGCGGTTCGCCGACCGGATGCAGGAGAGGATCGAACGCCTGGCCCCCGGTTTCGGCAGCCGGGTCGTCGCCCGCAGGATCCTCGGCCCACGCGAGCTCGAGGCGAGGGACGCCAACCTGATCGGTGGCGCGGTCGGAGGGGGCACCGCCCAGCTGCACCAGCAGCTCGTGTTCCGCCCCGTCCCCGGCCTCGGCCGCGCCGAGACGGGAGTCCCCGGTCTCTACCTGGGCTCGGCCTCGGCGCATCCGGGTGGTGGCGTGCACGGCGCCTGCGGCCGGAACGCCGCGCGCGCCGCGCTGCTGCACGATCGCGCGCGGCGACTCGTCCCCTGGACGTGATCGGCCGCCCCACCTGCATGAACCTGGTCCGGACGGGCACGGGTGGTCCATGACCCTGGCCGACCAGCGGGAGACCCGGCTCGTCGCCGAGCCCGATGCCGGCAAGCTGGCCTCCCCCACCGAGCTGGAACCTCGCACCTGGCGCTACGTGGCGCGCCGGACGCTGCGCGAGTTCACCTCCGACGAGTGCACCGACCTCGCCGCCGCGTTGACCTACTACGCCGTCCTCGCCGTGCTACCGGCCGCGATCGCCCTGCTGTCCCTCCTCGGCCTGGTGGAGCAGAGTGACGACGCCGTCGACGAGGTGCTCTCGATCCTCAGCACCCTCGGCGGTGGCTCCATCGTGGACGGCATCGAGCCCACGCTGACGGAGCTGAGCCGCTCGCAGGCGGCCGGGCCGGCGCTCGTGCTGGGCCTCGCGGGGGCGCTGTGGTCGGCCAGCGGGTACGTCGGTGCGTTCGGCCGGGCCATGAACCGGATCTACGAGATCGGCGAGGGACGGCCGATCTGGAAGCTGCGACCGGCGATGCTCGTGCTGACCGTGGTGCTCGTCGTGCTCGCCGCCGCCGTACTGCTGACCCTCGTCCTGACCGGCCCGGTCGCCCTCGCCGTCGGCGACGCGCTGGGCCTCGGTGCGTCCGGTGTGCTGATCTGGGACATCGTCAAGTGGCCGGTGCTGCTCGCGGTGGTCGTGGTCATCGTGGCCCTGCTCTACTACGCGACGCCCAACATCCGGCAGCCACGGTTCCGCTGGGTCAGTGTCGGGGCCGTCCTGGCGATCGTGATCTGGAGCGTGCTGACGGCGGGCTTCGGCTTCTACGTGGCCACGGTCGGCTCCTACGACAGGACCTACGGCGCGCTGGCCGGCATGATCGTCTTCCTCCTGTGGCTCTGGCTGACCAACCTCGCGCTGCTGTTCGGCGCCGAGCTCAACTCCGAGCTGGAGCGAGGGCGCGAGCTGCAGTCCGGCGTGGCGGCCGAGGAGACCATCCAGCTGCCCCCGCGCGACACCCGCCAGCTGGCCAAGTCACGAGCCGCGGAGGAGAAGGTCCTGCGGAAGGGGCGGGAGCTGCGCCACAGGCGGCACCACAAGCACCGTCGCCACCGCAACGGCTGATCGCGGCTACCGTCATCGTGTGGCCCGACTGCTGATCGTCCACCACTCCCCCACGGAGCTGGTGCAGTCCCTGACCGACGCCGTGGTCGCCGGCGCCAACGACGACGAGGTCGTGGGTGTCGACGTGGTCGTCAAGCAGGCCCTCGAGGCCGATGCGGACGACGTCCTCGCCGCCGACGGCTACCTGCTGGGGACGACCGCGAACTTCGGCTACATGAGCGGCGCACTCAAGCACTTCTTCGACACGATCTTCCTGCACGCCGGCGGCGCGCTCTCCGAGGACGGATCCGCCGCGGCGGGAGGCGGGGGCAAGAAGCCGTTCGGGCTGTGGGTCCACGGTCGATACGACACGACGGGAGCCGTCAGGTCGGTGCTCGCGATCGTCGGCGCGCTGCCGTGGAACCAGGCCGCGGAGACGCTGGAAGTCCTCGGCGACGTGGGCGAGGAGGAGCGCGCCGCGGCGTACGAGCTGGGCGGGACGCTGGCGGCGCTCCTCATGGAGTGATGCTGCGGCGGCCCGGCACGGCGGTACCATCGCGCCATCCGACCGATCGTCGAGCCGTCTGGAGGGGCCGCGTATGTCTCGCGTCGTGCGCGCTCTGGCCCTGGTGCTGGTCCTCCTCGTGACCGGCTGCGGGGAGGACGGACAGGGCAGCAACGTCGACCCCGAGCTGGTCGACGCGGTCGAGGCGCCCGAGCTCGGGGCCTGCCGCGTGCTGACTCCCGACGACGTCGCGCTGCCCAGCAACGCCACCGAGACCGTGAACTGCGAGGAGCAGCACAACGCCGAGACGTATGCCGTCGGGCAGCTGCCGGCGGCGCTCGACGACGCGGGCTACGACGATCCCGAGGTGGGCGCGTTCGCCTACGACCGGTGCAGCGAGAAGTTCATGACGTTCCTGGGGGCCGACGAGAGCGTGGTGATGCGCACCGTCGTCAGCTGGGCCTGGTTCCGGCCGTCCGAGAAGGCGTGGGACGAGGGCGCGCGGTGGTATCGCTGCGACATCGTCGGCGGTGGCGACCAGAGCGAGTCGTACGTCGACCTGCCCCGGACCGCCGAGGGCCTCCTGCTCCGGCAGGCCGACCGGTGGATGGTCTGCGTCAACGGCGACTCGGTCGCCGAGGCGCCGAAGATTCCCTGCTCGGAGGAGCACAACTGGCGCGCGGTGACCACGATCAAGGTCGGCGAGGCCAGCGAGAAGTACCCCGGCGACCGGGTGGTCGAGGTGAAGACCCGCGACTTCTGCTCCGACTCGGTGGGCGCCTGGCTGAGCTACCCCGTGGACTACGACTACGGCTACACGTGGTTCCACGAGGCCGAGTGGGAGGCCGGGAACCGGCGCTCCATCTGCTGGGCGCGGACCGACCAGTAGCGGCCGCTCAGGCTGTTCGAGGCGATCTGTGTAGATCCTCATGCAGCTGACGACGGACGATCTACACAACCCTGGGTGAGCGGACATCCGGGGTGGCACGGGCGCGGGCGTCCCGTCCAGCCTCGTGCGATCAGGATCCGAGCGACCGCCGCGGCGAGACGACACGGGTCGAGCACCTGCTTCCAGCCGACTCGGACCGTGACATCACCGCGCACGGCTGCATCGATATCGCGATCCAGGTCCGCCCACCGGTCCCCCATCGCCTCATGACCGATCCGGCCGTCGAGCTCGACGGTGGTGTGCAGGTCGACGTACTCGACGTCTCGGTAGTAGACGCGTCGACCGATCTGGACCCGGCGCTGCCGAGTGGCTGTCGGAAGTCCGTGGGGACGCTCGACCCGCACGAGATATCGACGCTCCAGGACGGAGTAGGCACCGTTGGCCGCGTCCTGCAGGATCGAGAGCAGGAGCTGCCGTCGAGCCAGGTGCGATCGCTGACGCAGGGCTTCCGCTAGCCGGTCCGGCGTCGTGTGCCGCCACTGGCAGGCATCGGCGAGCAGGGCGACAGCGCCTTCCTCGGTGGACGATCTCGACGCCACGGTCAGCAGGGCATGGTCCACGCGCACCCGCGGCGGACTGAGGTTCAGCTGCGCCTGGACGTCGAAGTCGGTGCGGCGGCTGACCGAGATCCCGGCTCCCTTCGCCACGCTGCGGGTGCGGTCGATCGCGACCTCGATCCGCGAGCCCGACCGTGCCCCGGTGGCGCGCACGCCGTGCGCAGCCAGCGCGGACACCCCGTCCAGGGCGGCCGGCCAGTGGTAGAGCACCGCCGCCCACGCGCGCTGCTTCCAGCTCGGCTCACCTGTGTGATCCACGTACACACCGTCGTGGAGCCGGGCCCAGACCCGGCGGCGGAGCAGTCGGGCGATGTCATGATCACGGCCGCCGCCCTCCACCAGCACCTGGCGCCGGGAGATGACGCCACTCTGCAGCACCATGAGATCGGCAATGGCGAGATCGTCCATGTCGCAAGGGTGCCCGGCTCGGGTACGTGCGCGACCGCTGCCGGGCGGGACTGTGGAAGCCACGACGAAGCAGTGCGCTGTGGACGGATTCGGGTCAGGCCGAAGTCAGCGGCCGCTAGAACCCCAGCCGACGCAGCTGGCGCGGGTCCTTCTGCCAGTCCTTGGCGACCTTGACCCGCAGGTCGAGGTAGACCGGGGTGCCGAGCATCGCCTCGATCTGGTGCCGGGCCGCCGTGCCGACGGCGCGCAGGCGCGAGCCCTTGTGGCCGATCACGATCCCCTTCTGGGAGGACCGCTCGACGAAGAGGTTGGCGTGGATGTCGAGGAGCGGCCTGTCCTCGGCCCGGCCCTCGCGCAGTCCCATCTCCTCGACCACCACGGCGATCGAGTGCGGGAGCTCGTCGCGGACGCCGTCGAGGGCCGCCTCCCGGATCAGCTCGGCCGCGATCATCTCCTCCGGGGAGTCCGTGAGCTCCCCGTCGGGGTACAGCTGGGGTCCCTCCGGGATCAGCCCGACGAGGAGGTCGGCCAGCAGCGAGACCTGGTCACCCGACCTGGCCGAGACCGGCACGATCTCCGCCCACTCGGTCTCGGTCGCCCGGCCGAGCTCTGCGATGTCGAGCAGGTGGGTGCCGATCCGCTCGGGCGTCGCCAGATCGGTCTTGGTCGCGACCGCGATCTTCGTCGTACGTCGCACCTTGGCCAGCTCGCCGACGATGAACCGGTCTCCGGGCCCGATCTTCTCGTCGGCCGGGAAGCACACCGCGACCACGTCGACCTCGGCCCAGGTCGTGCGGACCAGGTCGTTGAGCCGCTCCCCGAGCAGGGTGCGGGGCCGGTGCAGGCCGGGGGTGTCGACGAGGATGAGCTGGGCGTCGGGGCGGTGCACGATCCCGCGCACGACGGTGCGGGTGGTCTGCGGCTTGTCGGAGGTGATCGCGACCTTGGAGCCCACCAAGGCGTTGGTCAGGGTCGACTTGCCCGCGTTCGGGCGGCCGACGAAGCACGCGAAGCCGCTGCGGTGGGCCGGGGTCTCGGGCTCAGCCATCGCGCGCCTCGTCGTACTCGGCCCAGATCTGCTCGTCGGACTTGCCGGCCGCCTTGCCGGCGCGCCAGATCGGCCCCGGGTCGACCGCGCGCGGCTGGCGCCGGGTCACGCCGCGCCAGTAGCCCATCACGTCGTACGCCGCGCTGGGCAGCTGCCGCTCGCGCATCAGGTGCTTGCGGATCGCCCGCATCTGGGCGGACTCCCCGGCCATCCAGAAGTAGCCGTCGCCGGGCGGCCAGTCGATCGACTCGACCACCGCCGCGAGGGCGCTCTGTGCCTCTCCCGGCGGGTCGAGCCAGGTGACGTCGGGGCCCTCCGGGAGGTAGCCGGCCAGGTCGTCGGGCACCTCGGCCCAGATCCTGGTCTCCACGGGCTCGGTCCGGTCGAGCATCGTCTCGGCGATCCTGGCCATGGCCGGCATCGCCGTCAGGTCACCGACCAGCAGCAGCCACTCGGCCCCGGCCGGCATCGCGAACGAGCCGCGCGGCTCGGTGACGGTGACCTGGTCACCGACGCAGTCCCGGGTCGCCCACTCGGTCACCAGCCCGACCTCGTGGACGACGACGTCGAGGACCAGCTCGCCTCCGTCCCACGACCGCACCGTGTAGTAGCGGCACTGGAACTGCCCGGGCACGATCAGGCCGACCCACTCGTCCGGGATGCCGGTCGACTCGAACCCCGCCAGACCGTCGCCGGCGAGGGTGAGGCGGAGCAGGTGCGGCGAGAGGGTGTCCCGGGCCACGAGCTGCGCGTCGTACCGCCGGGCCCTGGTGCTCACGCCCCAAGGCTAGGCGCTGACCCGCCCGAAACTTTCGGGCGGGTCACCAGGTGGGGCGGAGCGGGAAGCCGTCGTCTCCGGCCTCGGTGGTACGCACCGCCAGCACGTGGTCGAGCTGGATCTCGTTGCGCTCGAACGCCAGCCGCGAGCCGGCCATGTAGAGGCCCCAGACCCGGGCGGTGCCCTCACCGACCTCGGCGACGCAGGCGTCCCAGTTGTCCTTCAGGTTCTGGCACCACGCCGCGAGCGTGAGGGCGTAGTGGCGGCGGAGGTTCTCGGCGTGCATGACCTCGAGGCCGACGTTCTGCACCTCGGTGATGATCCGCCCGGCACCGGTGAGCTCCCCGTCCGGGAAGACGTACCGGTCGAGGAACGCGCCGATGTCCTGGCGGTGGTTGTGGGGCCGCGTGATGCAGTGGTTGAGCAGCCGTCCCTCGGGGCGCAGCCGGTCGCGCAGATGGGCGAAGTACGCCGGGTAGTTGCGTACGCCGATGTGCTCGGTCAGGCCGATCGAGCTGACCGCGTCGAAGTCGGACTCCATGACGTCGCGGTAGTCGAGATGGCGCACCTCGGCCAGGTCGGCGAGGCCCTCGCGGTCGATCGCCTCCTTCGCCCAGGACGCCTGCTGCCGCGAGAGGGTGACACCCAGGGCCCGGACGCCGTACTCGCGGGCGGCGTGCCTCACCATCCCGCCCCACCCGCAGCCGACGTCGAGCAGCCGCTGGCCGGGCTGCAGGTCGAGCTTGCGGGCGACCAGGTCGTACTTCTCGAACTGCGCCTCCTCGAGCGTCGCGTCCGCGCTGGGGTAGACCGCGCACGTGTAGGTCATCGAGGGCCCGAGGACGAGCTCGTAGAACGCGTTGGACACGTCGTAGTGGTGGGAGATGACCTCGGCGTCGCGGCCCATCGAGTGTCGCAGTCCCTCCATCGCGCGCCGCCACCGCGGAAGCGCCTCGCCCGGCGGAGGCGGCGGTGGCCGGAGGGTGCCGAGGCCGAGGCTGCGGACGAGCTCCACCGCCTCCGACGGCGAGGGGGCCCGGAACGACAGGTTGTTCTGCAGGAGGACCAGCGCGTCGTAGGGATCCCCCGGGTGCACGCCGTGCAGGAGCAGGTCGCCGGACACGTAGGCGCGCGCCATGCCCAGGTCGCCTGGCGCGGTGAGCAGGTAGGCCAGGCCGCGAGGGTTGACCAGCTCCAGCCCGATCTCCGCGTCCGGCGGGCCCGCCGAGCTGCCGTCGTACGCCGTGAAGCGCACCGGCATCCCGCCACGCAGGAGAGACTCCATCGCCTCGCCGATCTTCATGGTCATAGTCGTCGCACCGCCTTGTCGTAGAGGGTGGTCAGTCGGTCGTCGGGGTCGTGGATCGCCTTGACCCGGGCGAGGTTCGGCCCGTCGTAGAGGCGGTCGAAGGTGTCGCGGTCGTAGAACGCCTCGGAGTAGAGCGACTTGTGGCCGCCGAGCTCGAGCATCTTGTCCTCGATGGCGCGGTTCAGCGGCGCGTCCGCGGCCTCGGGGCCGACGTGCACCGTGCCCCAGAAGCCGATGTTGACGAAGGTGACGCCCGGCTCGAGCGGGTAGGAGGGCCAGGCGCGCTGCGCGACCACCGGGCACAACCAGACCGGCCGCATGCCGATCTGCTCGTCGAACCAGGCCAGGAACTCCGGCAACCGGTCGACCGGGACCTCCACGTCCTGGATCACCGACTCGCGCTGCGGCCGACCGGCCCGGCGGTCCAGCCGGTCCGCGATCCCGAACCGCTGGTCCAGGCGGACCAGGCGGTGGTAGACGTCCGAACGCCGCCAGCGGCGTGGCCAGAGCCGGCGTACGACGGGGTGCTGGGCGCCGAAGGCGCGCGAGCACCAGAACCAGTCGGTGTCCCACCGCCACAGGTAGTCGTAGGTGGTCAGCCGGTCGGTCTCGCGCTGCTGGAGCGACCGGTAGAAGATCCGGTTGCCTGTGTAGTCGCTGGGGGGTGCCTCATCATGATCGTCACCAACGGCGCCGTCGTCCCAGCGGGCGAGGGTGAGGTAGAGCTCGTCGGGCGCGAACCCGACGCCGTCGACGGCGTCGACCGCGGATCCGTCGTAGCGGCCGGTCTCGACGACCTCGGCCAGCGTCTTGGCGAGCATCCCGGCCTCGTCGAACCGGAGGTGCCGCAGCGACACGTGCCCCGGGACCTCCTCGAGCGTGATCCGCAACCGGGTGGCGTAGCCCAGCGAGCCGTAGGAGTTGGGGAAGGCGTCGAACAGGTCGTCGCCGGGCCGGGTGGTGACCACCTCGCCGGCACCGGTGAGCACGTCCATCTCGAGGACCGACTCGTGCGGGAATCCGTTCCGGAAGCTCGTGGACTCGATGCCGAGCCCGGTCACGGCGCCGCCGAGGGTGATCGTGCGCAGCTGGGGGACGACCAGGGGGATCAGCCCGTGCGGGAGGGTGGCGTCGACCAGGTGCTCGTAGGTGCACATGCCCTGGACCTCCGCGGTCCGGGTGGCCGGATCGACGTCGATCACGCCGGTGAGGCCCGAGACGTCGAGGCCGGCGGCGGATCTCGCCCGGGGCCGGAACAGGTTGGACGTGGGCTTGGCCAGCCTCACCGGCACGCCGTCAGGGAGGGCAGCGTAGGAGGAGCACAGCCGGTCGACGGCTGCGCGATGCTGGTCCCACCCACGCCGGAGAGGCACGTCTCAAACCTAGCGGACCCCGACGGTCAGGGGTGGTGAACCGTCTGGACGCTCCGCCCCGCCGGGTCGCCGCGGTGCACGACGACGCCGGTTCCGCCGAGGTCGCCCAGGGCAGCCAGGTCCTGGGGGTCCACCGTGTCGGCGTCGGTCAGCACCACGGCCGCCTCCAGGCCCCGCGAGCCCGAGGCGACCGCCATCGCGACGCAGACCTGCACGGCGGAGAGCCGCAGCGAGGGCAGGTCGACGGTGGCCGCGGCGTAGGTGCGCCCGTCGCTGTCGCGACAGGCGGCGCCCTCGGCCGACCGCACCCGGGCCCTGGTCGCGCGGGCCAGGGTGACCAGCTTGGCGTCCTCGGCGGACAGCTCCACCGCTCCCTCAGCCATCGGCTGCCTCCCGGTGGTGCTCGGTCTCCTCAGCCGCCGCCGGGGTGATCAGGACGGTCCCGATCTTGTTGCGACGTCCGGTGGTCTGCTCCGCCTCGAAGCGCAGGCCGTGTGCCTCCACGTGCGAGCCGGGGATCGGGACGCGACCCAGGTGCTTGGCCATGAGGCCGCCGACACTGTCGACGTCCTCCTCGTCGACCTCGAACCCGAACAGCTCGTGGAGGTCGTCGACGGGGAACCGGGAGGAGACCCGCGCGGAGCCCTCGTCGAGGACCTCCACCTCGATCTCGTCCTCGTCGAACTCGTCGGTGATCTCGCCGACGATCTCCTCCAGCAGGTCCTCGATCGTGATCAGGCCGGCCGTCCCGCCGTACTCGTCGACGACGACGGCGATGTGCTGGCGGTCGGCCTGCATCTCCGCGAGCAGGGCGTCCACCGGCTTGGAGTCGGGCACGAAGTGGGCCGGGCGCATCACCTCCTCCACCCGCTGGGTGAACTCCACGTCGGGCGCCTCGAAGTCACGTCGGACGAGGTCCTTGAGGTAGGCGAAGCCCAGGACGTCGTCGAGGTTCTCGCCGATCACCGGCACCCGGGAGAAGCCGCTGCGCAGGAACAGCGACATCGTCTGGCGGAGGTTCTTGTAGCGCTCGATGTAGACCACGTCGGTGCGCGGGACCATCACCTCGCGGGCGATGGTGTCGCCGAACTCGAAGACCGAGTGGATCATCTTCCGCTCGCCGGACTCGATGACGGCCGACGCTTCCGCGAAGTCGACCAGCTCGCGGAGCTCGGTCTCGGTCGAGAACGGTCCCTCGCGGAAGCCGCGGCCAGGCGTGATCGCGTTGCCGATCAGGATCAACAGCCGCGGGAGCGGGCCGAGCACGGTGGTGACGACGTACAGCGGCGTTGCGGAGGCGAGGGCGACGCGCTCGGGGTGCTGCCGGCCCAGGGTTCGCGGGGCGACCCCGATCACCACGAAGGAGACGACCAGCATGATGCCGATGGAGGTGGCGGCGGCCGACCAGAAGGCGCCGTCCCAGGCGTTGCGGACCAGCTGGGTCACGATCACCGTCGCCGCGATCTCGCAGAGCAGGCGCAGGAAGAGCGCGGTGTTGAGGTAGCGGACGGGGTCGGCCAGCAGCTCCGTCAGCCGCCTCGCACCCGCGCGTCCCTCGGCCAGCAGCTCGTCGGCGCGGGCACGAGAGGCGGAGGACAGGGCGGCGTCGGCCGCCGAGAAGAGCCCGGCGAGCACCACCAGGGCGGCGGCCGCGACGACCAGCCACACGTCGGCAGAAGTCATCGGGGTCCCCGGCGAAGCGTGAGTGCAGCGAGCGGAACGTTCCGGTGGATCATTGCGGTTCGAGCGCCCGCCACTCGGCGAGCAGCCGGTCCTGCAGTCCGAACATCTCCGCCTTCTCCTCGGGCTCGGCGTGGTCGTAACCCAGCAGGTGGAGGATCCCGTGGACCGTCAGCAGCTCCACCTCGGCGAGGGCGCCGTGGCCCGCGGTCTCCCCCTGGCGCTCGGCCACGGCCGGGCACAGCACCAGGTCGCCGAGCACGCCCTCCTCGGGCTCCTCGTTGACCAGTCCGGGCCGCAGCTCGTCCATCGGGAAGGCCAGGACGTCGGTGACGCCCTCCTTGTCCATCCACTGCGCGTTCAGCCCGGCGATCGTCTCCTCGTCGACGGCCTTGATGCACAGCTCGGCCAGCGGGTGCACCCGCATCTTGTCCAGCACGAACCGGCTCAGCGACGCCAGGTGTCGTACGTCGAGGTCGCGGCCGGACTCGTCGAGTACCTCGATGCTCATGAACGGCTACCGGGCTTGCCGGCCTTCTGCCCGGAGAAGTCGTTGCGTGCGTCGAAGTCGTCGTAGGCCGCGACGATCCTCCCGACCAGACGGTGCCGGACGACGTCGTGGCTGGTCAGCCGGTTGAAGCAGACGTCCTCGACGCCCTCGAGGATGTCCTCGACCACCTTGAGCCCCGACCGGGTGCCGCCGGGCAGGTCGATCTGGGTGACGTCGCCGGTGACCACGATCTTCGAGCCGAAACCGAGCCGGGTGAGGAACATCTTCATCTGCTCGGGAGAGGTGTTCTGGGCCTCGTCGAGGATGATGTAGGAGTCGTTCAGCGACCGGCCGCGCATGAACGCCAGGGGCGCGACCTCGATGGTCCCGGCGGCGAGCAGCTTCGGGATCGAGTCGGGGTCGATCATGTCGTGCAGCGCGTCGTACAGCGGCCGCAGGTAGGGGTCGATCTTCTCGCTGAGGGTGCCCGGCAGGTAGCCGAGGCGTTCGCCGGCCTCGACCGCGGGCCGGGTCAGGATGATCCGGTTGACGTTCTTGGACTGCAGCGCCTGGACCGCCTTGGCCACGGCGAGGTAGGTCTTCCCGGTGCCGGCCGGGCCGATCGCGAAGGTGATCGTGTGCTTGTCGATGGAGTCGACGTAGCGCTTCTGGTTCAGCGTCTTGGGCCGGATGGAGCGGCCCCGGTTGGACAGGATGTTGAGCGAGAGCACGTCGGCGGGGCGTTCGCTCGTCTCGGCCCGGAGCATGTGGAGGACCCGCTCGACGGTCTCGACGGTGACGCCCTGACCGGTGCGGATGATCGCGACCAGCTCGTCGAGGAGCCGTTCGGCGAGGGCGACCTCGCCGGGGTCGCCGGTCATCGTGATCTGGTTGCCGCGGACGTGGATGTCGGCCGCGAAGGCCTTCTCGATCAGACCGAGGTGCTCGTCGCCGGGCCCGAGAAGGCTGACCATGTTGATGCTGTTCGGAACCTCCACCGTGTGGCGGGTGCCGGGAGTTCCCTCGCGATGTTGCGTGTCAGTCATGGATGCCCGGTGGGGGCGGTCCTTCCGGTCGACGATGTGAGCACGTCCATGTTACGGGAGCAGGGGCGCTGGGCCCACTCGATTGGGCCCCAGAGGTGCGTCAGGGCCCGGTGACCTGCAGGATGCCCAGGCACATCTCGTCGGTGGTGCCTTCCCCCCACACCACGTAGCGCTCGGGCTGGCCCTCGAACGCCGGCAGCTCGTCACGCAGCCACTGCACGTGCCGACAGGTCACCTTGACGGTGTCCCCGGCCGCCAGCCGGTAGGGCTTGACCGGTGTGGCTCCCTGGTTGTCGAAGTCCCAGACCGGGATGTCGAGGATGGTCCGCGCCCGGTCGGTGCCCGGGTTGACCTCGACCTCGATCGAGCGGCCCAGCAGGTGCATGTGGCCGGCCACGCCTCGGACGGTCGCCGGCTCGGAGACGGTCCGGGTGCACGACTGGACGTTGCCGGGCCGCGGCCCGCCACCACACAGGAAGTAGAGGCCGTCGGCCGCTCCGCCCGCCCGGCCGAAGCGCTCCTGCACGTCGGCGACCGCGGCGTCCCGGTCGCACAGCGCGCCCTGGTCGTGGGCGGGACGGCACGGCAGCTCGACCGGAGCCGGCAGCAGCATGGTCCTCAGCTCGGTCAACCGCCGGTCGATCGGAGCGAGCCGCAGCTGGGTGGCCGACACGTCCTCGTCGGTGCCGGCGAGCAGGTTGTAGTGGACCTGCATCACGATCCGGGAGCCCTGGTCGAGGCGGACGCCGTACCCGGCCTGGTTGACGGTCTCCGCGCCACCGGGAGCCCACGCGCCCAGCCAGGGCGCGTCGTCGAGGCTCTCGACCACGTCGAGGCCGGTGCCGCCGAAACAGGTCCACCCCTCCCCCGTCGTCGCGGCGTCCATGCTCTCCGCGCTGTCGACCTGGTCGGGCGGGACCCGGAAGAGGATGACGTGATGCACGACGTCGGGGTTGCCGGGCAGCACGTTGGTGCCGGTCAGCCAGGCGTCGCGGTCGAGCCCGGGGTCCAGCAGGAAGCAGCGGTAGTCGTCGGTGCCGGCCCCGTGGGGAGCCGACGGCTCGTAGGGCTCGGGCATCCGCAGGGTCACGCGCCGTTCACCGGGACGCAGCGGCTTGGGCGCGGCCGCCGCCTCCGCGGCCTGATCACCGTCGTGGGAGCTCTCGGGCGACGCCTCCGGCTGGGCCGAGGAGTCGTCCTGCTCACCGGTGGCGCTGCAGGCCGACAGCGCGAGAAGGAGCGTCCCCGCCGCCGCCAGTCGACGGGGCGGCCGCGTCACGGTCAGGGCCACGCTCACATGCTGTCACGGCACCGGTGACCGCCGTACCC
>NZ_DASSXS010000231.1:0-15550 GCF_035703625.1 Nocardioides sp.
CCGAGCCCGGTCATGGTGAAGGGCATCCCCCACCCGTTGGCGTGGAACATCGGCAGGGTGTGCAGGTAGACGTCGCGGTCGCTGACGCCGGTGTGCAGCCCGAACGTCACCGCGTTGACCCAGATGTTGCGGTGGGTGATCTGGACGCCCTTGGGCCGGGCCGTCGTGCCGGAGGTGTAGTTGATGCACGCCGTGGCGTTCTCGTCCGGCTCCCAGGTCCTGGGCTCGGTGCCCTCGGGAGCGAACAGGTTGTCGTCGTCGCCGAGGACGAAACGGAACTCCGCCTTGATGTCGGCCAGCGCATCGTCGAGCTCGGGATCGACGAGCAGGACCCGCGCTCCGGAGTGCTCGACGATGTAGGACACCTCGTCGGGACGGAGCCGGAAGTTGACCGGCACGAGCACCCGCCCGGAGCCGGCCACGCCGAAGAACGACGTGAGCAGCCGGGCGCTGTTGTGGCTGACCACCGCGACCCGGTCGCCCACGGCGATGCCCAGCTCGTCGAGCTTGGCGGCCTGCCGCCGCGCGAGCGCGCCGATCTCGGCGTACGTGAGCTCACCCAGGCTCGGGGCCGGCTGGTCGGGCTCGTCGACGACCCCGGTGCGCTCGCCGTAGACGCCGACGGCGCGGTCGATGAAGTCGGAGATGCTGAACGGAACGATCATGCGTGCCTCCTCGTGACTCGCCCGCCACTGTAGTGACGCGACGAGGCCGGATGAGAGTCCTCTCATCAAACTCTCACCGCTTTCCCACCTGCAGGAGGATCATGGTGGTCATGGGCATCGCGTTGAAGGTCGTGATCGGCCTCGTCCTGATCCTCCCGATGACGGGGTACGTCGTCGGGTCGCTCGTCGCGGCCGCCGACGAGCCCCAGGAGCACACGCCGATCATCGTCGAGGAGCAGACCAGGTCGCCTGGCAAGGCCAGCACCTCACCGTCGGCGAAACCCACCGAGAAGCCGAGCGAGCACAAGGGCGACCGTGGGGACGACCGGGGCGACGATGACCCGGACGACGACGATTCGCCCGAGGTCGTCACGCCCTCGCCGGACGACCTCTTCGACGACCACGGCGGCGACGACAACAGCGGCAAGGGCAGCGGCAGCGACGACGGCGACAACAGCGGCAAGGGGAGCGACGACGACTGAGCCCACGGCCCCCCAGGACGCCCGACCCCGCCGGTCGGGCGTCTCTGTGCGTACCCGGATCACGGTCGTCGTGGCCCTGCTCGTGGCCCTCGCGCTCACCGGGGCCGGTCTGATCATCTACACCCTCGGTGCTGCCGAGATCGAGAACGACGCCCAGGCGCGGGCCGAGCAGGAGATCGCGGAGTTCCGCACGCTCGGCGAAGGTGGCGTCGACCCCGACAGCGGTCGCCGTTTCGCCTCGATCGACCGGCTGCTCGAGGTGTTCCTCCTGCAGAACGTCGCCGGCGACGACGAGCTCCTCGTGACGTGGGTCGACGGTGAGGCGCGCCTGGCGTCCCCGTCCCCGAACGGCGAGGCCCTCGCGCAGGATCCGGAGTTCAAGGCCCTGGTCAACCGGAACCTCGAGGGCGGCGGCACCGTCCGCACCGACTCCAGGTTCGGCGACCTCATGGTCACCATCCAGCCCGTGCAGGGCGGGAACTCCTCCGGTGCCCTGGTCATCGTCACGTTCCTCGACGAGGCCCAGCGTGGCCTGAACGAGCTGATCCGCACCTACGCGATCACGGCGCTGCTCTCCCTGATCGTCATCACCGGTCTCGCCGCCTGGCAGGCGGGCCGCCTGCTCGCTCCGGTCGGACGGCTCTCGGACACGGCGGAGGAGATCAGCGCCACCGACCTCTCACGCCGCCTGCCCGAGACGGGGAACGACGACATCACCGCCCTGACTCGTACCGTGAACGGCATGCTGGTGCGGCTCGAGGACGCCTTCGTCGGGCAGCGACAGTTCCTCGACGACGCGGGCCACGAGCTGCGAACTCCGCTGACCGTCCTGCGCGGGCACCTCGAGCTGCTCGACGAGGGGGATCCGCAGGACGTGGCGGAGACCCGGGCGCTGCTGCTCGACGAGCTCGACCGGATGGCGCGGCTGGTGGGTGACCTGATCCTGCTCGCCAAGACCGGACGGCCCGACTTCCTGGCGATCCGGCCGGTGGACCTCGAGCCGCTCACCCGCACGGTGCTGGCCAAGGCGCGGGGTCTCGGCGACCGCGCCTGGCGCCTGGACGCTGCCGGCGACGCCGTCGTCCGGATGGACGAGCAGCGGATCACCCAGGCCGTGCTCCAGCTGGCCGACAACGCCGTGAAGCACACCGAGGCCGGTGACGAGATCGCGATCGGCTCGAGCGTCGACGCCGACGGCGCGAGGATCTGGGTCCGCGACACCGGGCCCGGGGTGCCCGCAGGGGATCACGAGCGCATCTTCGACCGTTTCGCGCGCAGCGAGGTGGCCGAGGACGACGAGGGGTTCGGGCTCGGGCTCTCGATCGTCAGCGCGATCGCCGAGGCGCACGCGGGGACCGTCACGGTCGAGGACGCCGTACCCACCGGGGCATGTTTCGTGATCCGCCTGCCCCTGCAGCCGGACCAGCCGACCGGGACGACGACCGGGGCGACGACCACGGGGGACCCATGGCGAGCATCCTGATCATCGAGGACGAGGCCCGCATCGCGTCGTTCGTCGCCAAGGGGCTCAAGGCCGAGGGGCACCGGACCACCGTCGCTGCCGACGGCGCGGAGGGGCTCGATCACGCGCTGAGCGGCGCCTTCGACCTGGTGGTGCTCGACATCGGTCTCCCGAGGCTCGACGGCTTCGAGCTGCTCGACGCACTACGCGCCCAGGGCTCACGCATCCCGGTGATCGTGCTGACCGCGCGAGACTCGGTCAGCGACACCGTGTCCGCCCTGGAGGGTGGCGCCGACGACTACATGCCCAAGCCGTTCCGGTTCGCCGAGCTGCTGGCCCGGGTGCGGCTGCGGCTGCGGCAGGCCGGCGAGCAGCCGGGCTCGCGCGAGGACGTCGTCGAGACCGGCGGAGTCCGGCTCGACCTCCGGACGCACCGGGCGACCGTCGAAGGGAGGGAGGTCGAGCTCTCGGCCCGGGAGTTCGCTCTCGCCGAGATGTTCCTGCGCAATGCAGGGCAGGTGCTCTCCCGTGAGCAGCTCCTCGATCAGGTCTGGGGCTTCGACTTCGACCCCGGCTCCAACGTGGTCGACGTCTACGTCGGCTACCTCCGCCGCAAGTTCGGCGCGGGAAGGATCGAGACCGTGCGTGGGATGGGCTACCGCTTCACGTCGTGACCGCGAACGGGTCCTACCAGGGCTGCGGCCAGATGCACCGGACCTTCAAGTACGGCGTCGCCAGGTCCAGGTTTGCCGCCCGCCGCCAGGAGCGCTCCGGCCACGAGCGGCCCCGTCAGAGGCACTCGCCGTGCCGCCGGCGATAGCGTCGCCACGTGGCCCGGCTCATCCATCTCAACGGCCCGCCAGGGATCGGCAAGTCCACCCTGGCCAGGCGGTACGTCGACGAGCACGCCGGAGTCCTCAACTGCGACATCGACGTGCTCCGGACCCTGATCGGCGGCTGGTCGGACGACTTCGCGGCTGCCGGCGCGCTGGTTCGGCCGGCCGCCCTGGCCATGATCGGGGCCTATCTGGGGCAGGGCCATGACGTCGTGCTCCCCCAGATGCTGCACAGTCCGGCGGAGCTGTCGCGGTTCGAGGACTGCGCCGTCGATGCCGGCGCCCGGTTCGTCGAGCGGTTCCTGATGGACGACCTCGAGAGCTCGGTGGCGCGATTCAACAGCCGGGGAGCGGCGGATCCGGAGGACCCCTGGCACGACCAGGTGCGCGCGATCGTGGCCGCCGACGGCGGTGGCACGGCCCTGGCCCGCCACCACTCCGCGTTGCAGGACCTGCTCGACCGCAGGCCCGGCGCGGTGGTCGTCCAGAGCGTCGATGGCGACATCGAGGCCACCTACCGGCGGCTGGTCACCTCACTCGCCTGACACCCCGCCGTAACAGCGCCGATGGCCGGAAAGAGGTTGACCGTCGGCTCCGCGGCACGGCGCAATGGGCAGGTGACAACGCTCCGCAGCGTCGTGCTCGTCGAGGGAGCCAGCGACCGGGTCGCCCTGCTCACCCTCGCCGAACGGCGCGGGCGAGATCTCGCGTCCGAGGGCATCGAGGTCGTGCCCATGGGCGGCATCACCAACACGCGGGCCTTCGCCTCCCACTACGGACCACTCGGGCTCGGCCTCCCGCTGGCCGGGCTGTACGACGCCGGCGACGAGGCTCGGGTCCGGCACGGGCTGGCGGCCGCGGGGCTCGCCGCGGCGCTGGAACGGCGCGGGCCGTCGGGTCTCGGCTTCCACAGGTGTTCGGCCGACCTGGAGGACGAGCTCATCCGGGCACTCGGCGTCGAGCGCGTCGAAGCCGTGATCGAGACCGCCGGCGAGAGCCGCTCGCTCCGGCTCCTGGCCGGCATGCCCGCCCAGCGGGGCTGGCCCCGGGGGGCCGTGCTGCGGCGGTTCCTCGGGGCCAGGTCCGGCCGGAAGGCGCGCTACGCCGCGCTGCTCGTGGAGGCGCTGGACCCCGACCTGGCGCCCGAACCCCTGTCGGCCGTGCTCGCCCGGGTCTGAGGCGGTGCTGGCTCACCGCCCCCCGACGGGCTATCCGCGGACCTTGAAGGTCAGCTTCCCGACCGGCTGCGCGGCCAGCACCGGCTCGAGCGCGGTCGCGATCTCGTGGGGCAGCGGCCGGTCTGCGGGGTCGGCCTCGAGGGCGCCGTACACGACCTTGGCGACCTCGGCAGGCACGCGGTCGGGCAGCTCGTACGGCGGCTCGACCAACTGGGGGAAACGTGCCTGCGGGTCGCCCGCGTGGCGATCGCCGTCGTCGAAGGGGCGATACCCGGCGACGGCCTCGAAGAGGGTCGCTCCCAGCCCCCACACGTCGCTCTCGACGCCGGGGTGGCCCATCCGCTGCGGCGCGCACTGCTCGGGGCTCATGTACTGGTCGGTGCCGATGTGGCGGGTCAGCTCCGCAGCCTCGCTCGCCGTGCGGGCCACGGAGAGGTCGATCAGCCGCGCCGGAGCACCCATGATGATGTTGCTGGGCTTGATGTCCAGGTGCACGTAGTCGAGGTACCGGAAGTAGTGCAGCGCCGCCGCCACGTCGATCGCGAGTGGCAGGTACTGCTGTTCCTGCAGCGGCCCGTGCCGACGGATCAGGGTCGAGAGCCGGGGGCCGTCGATGTGCTCGAGCACGATGTGGGGCCGTTCCCCCTCGAGCTCGTGCCGCAGGCCGCGCACGACGACCGGGTGGTTGATGCCGGCCAGCGACGCCACCTCGCGGCGCAGCCCCCGGAGGGCGCCCTGGTCGTGGATCCGACCGGGCCGGATGACCTTGACGACCACGGGCGAGAACGTGATCTGGTCGAAGGCCAGGTAGGCCTCGTAGGACGAGCCGCCACCCAGCAGGCGCATCGCGGTCAGCTCGGCGGTGATCTGGTCGCCCTCGGCGAGGTGCCAGCTGTCCTGGGTGCTGCTCATGGTCGACCTCCGGTGCCTGCCGGTCAGCCCGGCCGTGCGTGCTGGTGTGAGGCGAGGGGGCCGGGCTGACCCACTCGATCCGATCGGCCTGCTCGGGGGACGGTCGAAGGCCCGAAGCGGTGGCGGATCAGCCCGGCGAACTCGCGGGTCTGTGCTCAGCCGCGACCGGAGTTGTCGCCGCCCGAGTCGTCGCCACCGGAGTCGTCGCCACCGGAGTCGTCGCCACCGGAGTGGCCAGAGCCCGAGTCGTCGTCCATCGGGTCGTCGTCACCGCTCGGGCCGGAGTTGTCGACACCGTCGTGCCCGGAGCGCGCGCTCGGGCCGGAGTTGTCGTGCTCGGCGTTGCCGGGTCCGGAGTTGTCGACTCCGTCATCCCCGGTGCCCGTGTCGGTCCCGGCCGTGCTGACGCCGCCGGTGCCCGTGTTGGTGTTGGTCCCGGCGGTCGCCGCGTCGTTGTTGGTTCCTGCGGTGAACCTGTTGCCGATGCCGTCGTCGTCGTTGTCGTCGTCGCTCGCGGCCAGCACGACGGCAGGTACGTCGTCGTCACGCTTCACCGCGTCCTTCTCGGCGACGTTGTCTCCCACCATTGGCACCACGAACAACGCCGTGGTGACCATCCCCGCGAGGCTCAAGGTGCCGATCTGCAAAACGTTGGGACTCATGGTCTTCTCCTCACGAAGGTTGCTTCCTGAGGAGAGACGTTGTCAGCGCGGGGTGAGGCCCCCATGAGCGCTGGATGAGAGAGCTCTCATCAACGACCCTGTCCCCTGCGGGAACCATCCTCCGGGACCGGCCGCGCCAGGCTGTCGAGGTCCATGTCGAGGTCGCTGATGGGCAGCCCGTAGTGGCGCCGGAACCCCTCCATCGCCTCCTCCAGCCGCTCGAGGGCCAGCGCGAGTGCGTCACCCTGCTGCTCGGTGAGCTCGCCCGAGTCGCGGGCGACCTGCTTCTCCATCAGCTGCCGCGACAGGTCGACCACGGTCAGCACCAGCCGGAACAGGTCCCGGTCAGTGCGCTCCAGATCGGCCGTGAGTCCGGTCACCAGGTCCGGTCGCTCCTCGTTCAACGCTCACCCTCCTCCGTGACACGACGCGCCCGTCGCGTGTGCCGGGGCGGCCGGCTGCGAAACCGGCCGGGCATTGTCTACCCGACCGATCCAAACACGCGGTTGTCTGGACCAGACTCTCATGCCGGATCCAGCTCGATCCGCACCGTGAGCAGATCGGTCCCGAACGAGCGCACCGCGAGGTCGTTGAGCCTGCGGCCCGGGCGGTGTCGCCCGAGCGTCCGCTGCCGCTCGCGGGGATCGTCGTCGTACAGCGGCACGGCCGTGCCGGGCCGCCACCGCCCGCGCACCAGCACCCGCACCCTGCCGTCGGCCTCGATGTTGCGGACATAGTCGGCGCGCCGGCCGTGCTCGGCCACGATCCAGAAGACGTCGCCGTCGAGGCCGTCACCGACCGGTGTACGCCGCGGCAGACCACTCTTGCGCCCGGTGGTCTCGAGCAGGGCGTAGCCGGGGATCCGCCAGCCCCGGGCCAGCGTGCCCCGGACCACCGGGTTCATCAGCCGGCGCTGCGCGAAGCGCACGACCCGGAACTTGTCCACCCCGCGGCCAGGTCAGCGGCGCCACGCGGCGAGGCGCGACGACGTCGGTTCGGGGTCGGGCGACTCGGTCTGGGCCCACACCCGGCGCCACTGCGCGATCGCGGGGCCGGCCGGGTCGGGCGTCTCTCCCGCTGCCGCCCGCCGGCGCGCCTCCCACCAGGTGGAGCGCTCCTCGTCGAGGAGCGCGGCCACGGCGTCCTTGACCCGTGGCGCGAAGCTGCGCGGCGACTCGCCCTCCCGCGGGCGGAGGGGGTCTCCGAACCGCACCGTGAGCTGTCGCCGTCCCGGGCTCGGCCAGCCCTGACCTCGCGGCATCGCGGCGAACGTGCCGCGGTGGGCGATGGGCACGACCGGCACGTCGTGCTCGCAGGCGAGGTACGCCGCCCCCATCCGGAACCGGCCGACCCACCCGTCCTTCGAGCGGGTGCCCTCGGGGAAGATCACCAGGCTCCAGCCCTCGGCCAGCACCTCACCCGGGGTGGCCGACATCGAGCCGCCCCGGCGGTCGATCGGGAAGGTGTTGAAGAGCAGCACCGAGCCCACGGCCCGCCACCAGGTGTCGAAGAAGTAGTCGGCCGCCGCCGCCACGGCGGTACGCCGCCGCCACTCGTCGGGCAGCGACAGCAGGATCAGCGGGGTGTCGAGATGGGACGCGTGGTTGGCCACGAAGATCACGGGGCCCTCGATGCGGGAGAGGGCGTCGAGACCCTCCACGCGGGTGCGCACCTGGGAGCGGAAGACGGGTTCGAGGCCGGCCTTCTGGGCCACCTCGCGGGCCACCTGCGCGGGACGGCGCCGCGACCAGTCGGTCGGGAACACCGTCGACCTCGCCGGTGGCACCCACGGCTCCGCCGAACGCGGCACCTGCGGCCGCCGACCCCAGCGCCACCCTCGGGCCACCTTGCGGACGTCCTCGATCCCGTCCCTGACGATCGGCACGGTCAGTCACCGCCCCGCACGTCGGCCAGCAGGTGGGGCGGGTTGTGGAGGTAGGTGATCGACGGGTTGCTGCCCACCGTGCCCGACGCCATCTCGAGCGCGTCCGCCAGCGTCGTCGCCGCCCGGAACCCGAGCCGGGAGGCGACCCGCCGGTCCCCACCCACCCAGATCACCTCGTCGACGTGGTCCATCGCGTGCGCCGCCCAGTACCACATGTAGAACGGGTGGACGCCGTGGTAGGCGTGCGAGGTCCGGTAGAGGTGGATGTACCACGGGTCCTCGGCGAACTGCTGCTCGTACTTCTCGCCCACGACCGCCGGGTCGGTCGACTCCGCGAGGACCTCCTCGTAGAAGTCGACGTACGACGGGTGGTGGAGCTGGTTGAACCCCTCGTTGAGCGGGTGGTAGAGGATCACCGCTCCCCCACGGCGCACGACGGGCTGGCCGACGTAGGAGTTGAACAGGTAGCCCAGGCCCACGCACGTCGCGAGGATCGGGTTCATGGTCGAGTTCACGTTGTAGGGCCCGAGGTAGGGGACCCCCATCACCAGCACGTCGGACTGCCCCTGGACCTCGACGAGCTGCTGCCGGTGCACCGCGGCGATCGTCCGGTCGTGCACCGCCTCGGTGTCACCGGCGTTGATGCCGGTCAGGCCGTAGGGCGACCGGATGTCGTGGAACATCTTGTGGCGCAACCGCCCCGGGGCCATCGCGAGACCCCGCCGGGCGGCCAGCATCGACCCCTGGTCCTTGACCGACCACTCCCACTCGCGCTTCATCAGGAAGCCGTAGGGCGAGGGGAACACGTTGTTGTCGAGGGTGGTCTCGATCTGGAAGACCTTGAGGTGGTCCTTGAGGAGCCGGCCCATCCGCCACGCCGAGTGGTGCAGATGGGAGGCCTTGTGGTCCATGAACGAGTGGGACCTGACCATGGTCCGCGCGTTGTGGTGGTGGCGCAGCGACTTGTAGGACGCCAGGCCGATCGGCACCGACTTGTGCCCACCGTCCATCGCCACGAGGTTGACGTTGACGTAGACCAGGAGGTCGGACTCGGCCGCCCGACGGTTGATCTCGACGTCCTCGCCGCGGTCTGTCAGCCCGACGTGGAGCAGGTTGTCGTGGTCCTCGGCATCGTGGTTGGTGAGCAGCCCCTGCGGGTGGAACGACCGGAACACCCGCTCACCGACGATGTGCTTGAGCTCGGCGTCGGTCATCCGGCGGTGCAGCGCGTTGGCGGCGATCAGCTCGACGTCGTCGACGCCCGCCTCGGCCGCCATCGTCAGCACCTGCTCGATGATCCGCTGGCGGATGTCGGGCCTGCGCATGCTCGGCAGCGGCAGCGACAGGTCGTCGAACGCGATGGTCAGCCGCATGCCCGGCCGCAGCAGGGCCGGCAGCGGATCGGAGTCGACCGGGTGGAGCAACGCGTCGAGGATCGCCTCCTCGACGTCGGGCACCGTCGGCACCGACTCCGGCGGGTAGATCACCCGGGTCCCGAGCGGGAACTCCTCGAGCCGGAAGCCCTGTCCCTCGTGGACCACGAGGGGTGGGGTGCGGTCGTCGACCTCGAGGACGAAACCAGGGCGACTCATTTACTGCTCCTTGCGTCGTCGGTGGTTGAGCAGCGAGCGTCAGCGAGCGTCGTCGAAACCCCGGAACTCTGGGCAGGGCCTGATCGGGGACTCATCTTGAACTCCTTGGGTCGAAGGCCACCTTCACGGTGCCGAGCCGGCCGGCGGAGTGCGCGTGGTCCAGCGCCTCCCGCCAGCGGTGCAGCGGATAGCTGGCGACGGTCTTGGCCAGCTGAGCGACGGGATCCGCGGCGACCAGCCCGGTCGCCAGGTCGAAGGCGCCTCGTCCCTCGCCGCGAGGCTCGCGCTGGGCCGAGGCGTAGGAGCCGACGACCTCGAGCTCGCGGAACCAGGCCGCGGAGAGGTCGGCACCGGCCGGCATCCCGGAGAGCACGACGCGTCCGCCGGCGCGGGTGGCGTGCAGTGCGGTCTCCAGCGACTGCTTGCTCCCGACCGCGTCGACGGCGACGTCGACCCCGCCCAGCAGGTAGGGCGAGCCGTACTCCGGCTTCACCTGGAAGGCGCCGGTCGACCGGCGTACCCGCCTCAGCACCTCCCCCGGCGTGACCACCTCCGTGGCTCCCAGGTCGAGCGCGAGCTCGCGCTGGTGGGTGTGCTTGGCGACCACGGTGATCTCGCCCGCCGGGGTGAGCTGGCGCAGGGCGAGGGTGGTGAACAGGCCGACCGACCCTGCCCCGCTGACCAGGACCCGGTCGTTGTCCCCGACGCGCGCGGAGAGCGCCGTGTGCACGGCACAGGCCACCGGCTCGATCAGGATCGCCTGCTCGTCGGAGTAGCCCTCCGGTACGACGTGCAGCTGGCTGCGATGGGCGGCGAGCTGCTGGCCCCAGCCCCCGCCGGTGTCCTTGCAGAAGCCCGTCTGGAGGCCGGGGGCGAGGTGGCCCACGGTGATCCGGCTGCACCGGTTGGTGGCCCCGGCCGCACAGGCCCCGCAGGAGTCGACACCACGGGCGGCGCAGGTGAGCACCGGGTCGACGGTGACGCGGGTGCCCGCGGGCAGGTCCTCGCAGTCGTCGAGGAGCTCGGCGACCACCTCGTGGCCCGGGACGAACGGCATCGAGACGACCGCGGAGAAGTACAGGCTGGTGCGTCCCGACAGTGCCCCCAGGTCGGAGCCGCAGATGCCCGAGAGCCGGGTCCTCAACCGCGCCCAGCCGGGGCGGTCGACCCGGGGTTCGTCGATGGTCACCAGCCGCAGCGGCGCCGCGAAGCCCGAGAGCACCCCGGGCATCCGCCCGCCGACCACGCGTCCGGCGGCGTGCCTCGGCAGGGAGCGGAACATCTCCAGTGCGAGCATCATCGTCCGCTTCCGGCCGGGTTGAGGGTGCGGGCGGTCGCGGCCGAGCTGCTCCAGTCGACGATCGGCCAGCGGTGGCGCCGCGCGTGGCGGAACAGGGGCACGTCCGGCCTCACCGACACCGGCTTCCCGACCGCCTCCAGCAGGGGCAGGTCGGAGTGCGAGTCGGCGTACCCGTAGGACCTCGCCAGGTCGATGCCGTGGTCGGAGGCCCACTGCCGCATCCACGCGGCTCGGGACTCCCCCACCAGCGGCGACGCCTGCAGGTGGCCGGTGCACACGCCGCGGTCGTCGACGGCCAGGTCGGCCGCCTCGATGTGGTCGAACAGCGGCAGCAGCGGCCTCGTGAGCGGACGGATCGCACCCGTGATCAGGACCGTCCGGTGCCCCGCGGCGCGGTGCTCCCGGATCCGGCGTACGGCGGCCGGCGCGAGGCGCGCGAGCACGTGGTCGGAGAGCTCGGAGTCGGCGACCGCGTCGAGGTCGGCGAGCCGGGCGCCGGCGTACTCGCGGTAGACCGAGCGCAGGAACGCACTGCGCTCCTTGCGCTCGGCACGCACCAGGCCCGGCACCCGGGCGGCGATGCGTCCGAGCTCGGCGAACCGCTCGCCTCCGGACAGCTCGCGCAGCCGCATCCACAGGTAGGTCTCGATGACGTTGGACGAGAGCAGGGTCCCGTCCATGTCGAAGAAGGCGGCGACCCCGTCGTTCGCGGGCTCGACCTCCTTGAGGACCCCGGCCGGTGGGCGGGTCCGGCCCCGCCGCAGCTCGTCCATCTGGCGGATCGGCTCGGTCACCGCGGGGCAGTGCACCTCCTGCAGGTAGTGGACCCAGTCGATGACGGAGGTGTCGAAGGCGAACCGCTCCCGGTCCTGCGGGTCGAGCGACCGGAACAGCGCGAGCGTGTTGGCGTCGGAGAAGCGCAGCTCGGCCTGGGCGTACTCCTGGTAGAGGCCGAGGTAGCGCCGCAGGAACTCCAGTCGGCGCCCCTGCTGGTCGAGCTTGCGTGCCAGGTCGCGGGTCCGGTCGCTCCGGGGAGCGTGGCCGATGACCCAGTCGGCCACCTTGTGGGCGCGCTCGCTCGTGGTGAGCAGCCGCTCGACCGCCTGTGCCCCGGGGAACCGCCAGTCCGGCAGCCGGGCCGCGCCCCGCTCGCCGGCGACGAAGGGGTGCTCGTCGAAGTAGCCGCGGACGCTGTCGTAGAGCACCCGGAAGGTGAGCGGGTTGCGGTCCCCGGAGGAGACGTGGAAGTACGCCGGCTCACCGGCCGGCGGCGGGCTGGCGAGGACCGCCACGATCGCCGACACGACCTGGTCGACGGGCACGATGTCGACGATCGTGTCGGCCGCGGCGGGGAACTCGGGCAGCTCGCCCCGGCCGTAGGCCAGGATCAGCGGCTCGGCCATCTTGAAGCCCTCGATCCATCCCACGTGAGGGCGCGCGAGGGCGGACTCGATGATGCTCGGGCGCACGATGGACACCGGGTTGTCGCGGGCGTGCTGCTCGACCACCCGCTCACCCAGCGCCTTGGTGAACGTGTAGCAGTCGGTCCAGCCGAGACTGCGCGCCCGCTCGGTGCCGATCCGCACCAGCTCGTCCTTGACCCACTCCCGACGCGCCGCCTCCGTGGCTCCCGCCGCGGTCAGCAGCCCGGCCCGGCCGTGCTGCTTCTCGGCGCGCTTGCGCTCGGACACGAGGACGTCGGCGCTCCGGGACCTGTGCTCGACCGCCTCGCGCTGGGCCAGCCCCCAGCGCAGCTCGGCCTCGAGGTCGGCGTCGTGCGGCACCGGACCCTCCGGGATGCTGCCCCGGCGCCGGCCGGCGACGTACGCGGTGGAGATGTGGACGTAGTGGACGTGCGGGCCGAGCTCGCGGACCCGGGCCAGCAGCTCCCGCGTGCCGACCACGTTGGTGCGGAACCCTTCGTCGACCGGCGGGTCGAAGCTGACGTCACCGGCGCAGTGCACGACGGCGTCGAGGTCGTGCGGCAGGGCTGGAGGTGCGGAGAGGTCCCCTTCGAGCACCCGCACCCGGGTGTCCATGAGGACGTCGAGCCCGCCGCCGCTCTCGAGGAGGTCGGTGAACACCGGCTTGCCCAGGAGGGTCCGGACCCGCTGCTCGGCCGACGTCGACCCCTTCGCCCGCACCAGCAGCGTCACGTGGGCGCCCGGCACCTCGCCGAGCAGCAGGTGCAGCAGCGCCTCGCCGACGAATCCGGTGGCGCCGGTGAGCAGGATCCGCTGCCCCTCGAGCCGCTGGGCGATGCTCACGCCGTCCGCCATGTGGTGTCCCTCCCGGTCGGTGCCCCACGATGGCGATTCTGCATGGGCGTTGGCAAGGGGCACGCGGGGGGCATCCGTGGTGGCCACCCGGGCCGGAGGCTGGATCGGGGCGCCCGGTCGGCCTCGAGGGCCTGTCGCGGGCGGAGTGCCGTGGGCGCAACAGGGATCGAACCTGTGACATCTTCCTTGTAAGGGAAGCGCTCTACCGCTGAGCTATGCGCCCGCGCCTGGCCCCGGTGGGAGCTGGCGGGAAAGCGGGCCACAGACTACGCGAGCGGCTGCCGGCCGCAGCGGGAGGCGCCGCGGGGCGGATGGTGGTCGGCACCGGCCACGGGACGGGCCCCAAAATAAGAAAAGTCGAGCCGCTGGCGTCTCGGGTCACCAGCGGCTCGACATGAGAACCATAGACAGTTCAGTGGCCCGCGCGGAACCTTCTTGAGAAAACCTTAGGAAAAACGTCTAGGCCAGGGCCTCGAGCTGGGCCAGGTGCTCCCCCAGGTCCCGCTGTCGGGAACCCTCGTTGTGCACCGCCCACCGCACGAGCCCCTCCTTGTCGATGACGTACGACGACCGCGTCGGACACCCCCTGGCCTCGTCGAAGACGGCGTACTGGCGAGTCACCTCACCGTGGGGCCAGAAGTCCGAGAGCAGGGGGAAGTTGAGCCCGTCGGAGTCCGCGAACGCCCGGAGCGCGTACACCGGGTCGCAGGAGATGGCCAGGACCTCGGTGTCGAAGGTGAGGAACTCCTCCAGCCGGTCGCGGATGCCGGACATCTCGCCCGTGCAGACCCCGGAGAACGCGTAGGGGTAGAACACCAGCGCCACGGCCTTGGACCCGCGGAACGCCGACAGCGTCACGTCCTGCCCGAACTGGTCGCGCAGGGTGAAGTCAGGGGCGGGACTGCCGAGGGCCAGACCGGGCGCGGTGGTCATGACTCCTTTTCGGCGAGCTCGCGCTTGAGGACCTTGCCGGTCGAGTTGCGCGGGAGCTCGTCGAGGAACACGATCTCGCGCGGCACCTTGTAGCGAGCGAGGTTCTGCTTGACCCAGTCCTTCAGCTCGTCCTCGGAGCCCTTGGCGCCGTTGCCCACGACCACGAACGCCTTGAGTCGCTTGCCGAAGTCGTCGTCGTCGACGCCGATGGCGGCGACGTCGACGACGGAGTCGTGCCGGGCGAGGCAGTCCTCGACCTCCTTGGGGAAGACGTTCTCGCCGCCGGAGACGATCATCTCGTCGTCGCGGCCCTCGACGTAGAGCCGACCGTCCTCCCCGAACCTGCCGACGTCGCCGGAGGACATCAGCCCGTCGACGACCTCCTTGTGGCCACCTCCGGTGTAGCCCTCGAAGAGCAGGCTGTTGCCGACGAAGATGCGGCCCGACTCACCGTCGGGCACCGGCTTGCCGTCGTCGTCGAGGACCTTCACCACCGTGCCGTACGGCGGCTTGCCGGCCGACGAGGGCGCCTCTCGGAGGTCGACCGGATCGGCGATCGACGCGTAGGCGACCTCGGTCGAGCCGTAGATGTTGTAGAGGTTGTCGCCGAAGGAGTCCATCCAGTCGGTGGCCAGGTCACCCGACAGGGCCGATCCCGAGGCCGCCACGCACTTGACCGTCGCGAGGTCGTGCTTGTCGAGGACCTCCTGCGGCAGCTGCATGATCCGCTGCAGCATCACCGGGATCACGACCAGGGAGTCGCACTTCTCGTCCTCGATCGCCTGCAGGCAGCCTTCCGGGTCGAACTTGCGGCGCAGGACCACGGTCGAGCCGAGCAGCATCCCCATCGCGAGGTGGGCGAACCCCCACGTGTGGAACAGCGGCGCGGCGATGTGGGTGCGCCAGCCGTAGCGCAGCGGCAGCCGCGACAGCATCGACACGGCCGCCTCGATACCGGCCTCGTTGCGCGGGGCACCCTTGGGCGTACCCGTCGTGCCGGAGGTGAGGATCACGATCCGCGTGTGGTGGTCCGGGGGGCTGAGGTCGTCGGTGGGGTGGGACCCGATCAGCGACTCGACCGTCTCGTCGTGGTCGTCGGAGTCCGCCCAGGCCACGAGCCGGCTCTCGACGGACGCCTCGGCCAGCAGGTCGGTGAACTCCTCGTCGTGGATGACCACGGTGGGGTCCTCGCGCTCGAGCACGTCGACCAGCTGGGGGCCCGCGAAGGCGGTGTTGAGGTAGAGCAGGTCTGCTCCGAGCTTGGACGCCGCGATCGTGGCGTCGACGAAGCCACGGTGGTTGCGGCACATCAGGGCCACCGAGTCACCCTCGCCGACCCCACGCTCGGCCAGGGCGTGGGCGAG
>NZ_DASSXS010000285.1:0-15904 GCF_035703625.1 Nocardioides sp.
TCCGGACCGACGACCTCGACGACCTCGTCGCGGTCTGCGGGATCCTCGCCTCGCCCGACGGGGCGATCGAGGTCCGTGCCTGCGTGGACCACGAGGGCCCCAGCACCGGTTGACCGACGACCTCGGCGCGCTGTGGCGCGAGGAGTGGGGTCGCCTGCTGGCCCTGCTCGTCGCGCAGTTCCAGCGCCTCGACCTGGCCGAGGACGGTCTCGCCGACGCATTCGAGGCGGCCGCCCGGACCTGGCCCCGCGACGGGGCGCCCACCAACCCGGCGGCGTGGCTGCTGACCGTTGCCCGCAGGCGCGTCCTCGACCGGCTACGTGCCGAGTCCACCGCGGCCCGCAAGCGACCGGTGCTCGCGGTGGAGGCGAGACTGCAGGAGGAGGCGCAACGAGTCATGGCCGATGCCGGCGAGGAGGTGCGTGACGAGCGGCTGCGACTGGTCCTGCTGTGCGCGCATCCGTCCCTGGCGCGCGAATCGTCCGCGGCGCTGACCCTGCGGCTCGTCCTCGGCAGCAGCACGGCCGACATCGCCCGCCTCTTCCTGGTCAGTACCCCGACCATGGCCGCGCGGCTCACCCGCGCTCGCCAGCGCCTGGCGGCCGAGCGGTTCGACGTTCCGCTGGGCTCGGAGCTGGCCGAGCGCGTCGGCCTCGCGGCCGACGTCACCTACCTCGCGTTCACCGCCGCCTACGCCCCGCCCTCGGGCGAGGAGGTCCATCGCCCGGAGCTGGCGAGCGAGGCGATCCGGCTGGCCCGGGTGATCCGCGAGGTGGCTCCGCCGAGCACCGAGCTGGACGCCCTGCTGGCGCTGATGCTCCTCCAGCACTCCCGCCGTGACGCGCGGACCGGCCGCGCCGGAGAGCTCGTGCTCCTCGCCGACCAGGACCGCACCCGATGGCACCGCGCCGAGATCGACGAGGCGGTCGCCCTGCTGACTCCGCTCACGGCCGCTCCGCCGGCGCCGTACCTCCTCCAGGCCCTGATCGCCGCCGAGCACGCCATCGCGCCGACCGCGTCGGACACGGCGTGGGTGCGCATCTCTCGCCACTACGCCGAGCTGGAGGAGCTGACGGGTTCTCCCGTGGTCCGCCTCAACCGGGCGGTGGCCGTGGCCGAGTCCGAGGGCCCGCTCGCGGGCCTGCGGCTGCTCGAGGGAGTCGACCTCCCGGGTCACCGGCTGCCCGGACTGCGGGGCGAGCTGCTGCTCCGCGCCGGGCGGTACGACGAGGCGCGGCTGGCATTCGACCTCGCCCTGTCGCGATGCGACAACGCGGCCGAGGGACGCCACCTCCGATCGCGCCGCGAGGCGTTGCCGAACTGAGTCCTCATACGCATGCGCGGGGACCCGGCCACACCCCACCATGTGGACATGGACACCGACGTCACCCCACGACCCACCGGGCGGCCGGCGACTCCGGCCCAGCTGGAGTGGCTCGGCAGGGAGCTCGTCGCGTGGCGGGCCGAGGGCCTCGTCCAGGACGACCAGGCTGACGCCATCCTGCGTCGCTACCACGCCACCCGGCGCTTCTCGCTGGCACGTCTGCTGCTCGCCCTGGGTGCCGTCTTCGTCGGCGTCGGCCTGATCTGGCTGGTCGCCGCGAACCTCGACCAGCTCCCCCCTCTCCTGCGCTTCCTGGCCGTGGCGAGCATCTGGCTGGCCCTTCTGATCGGCGGCGAGGTCCTCCACGCGCGACACCTCATGCTCCCGTCCCAGGTGGTCGGGGCGGTCCGGCTGATGGCCGCGCTCGCCTTCGGTGCCGTGGTGTTCCAGGCCGCCCAGTCGTTGCAGGTCCCGGCCTTCGAACCGCTCCTGGTGGGCCTCTGGGGCATCGGTGCCCTCGTCCACGCCTACGCGGTGCGCGGATTCGGCCCACTGCTGGTCGGCATCCCGACCCTGGTCACCTGGTTCGTGTGGCAGGTCCTGTGGGACGCGCCCTCGGCCTTCGCCGCCGTCCTCGCACTCGCTGTCGCTGCGGTGGCGGCGGTGTCGGCCGGCGCCCTCCACGAGCGTGGCCTGCGGCAGTTCGGCCCCGTGTGGAGAGAGGTCGGTGCCGCCCTGGTCCTGGCCGCACTCTTCACGGCGGCACTCCCGGCCGTCACGATGGCCGACTTCGGGTGGAGCCCGTGGCTCGTGGTCGGTGCGGCCACCTCGGGTCTGGTGGCCGGAGCCGCGATCCTCCTCTGCCGCGGCCCGGCCCGGCTCGAGCCCGTCGGCGCACTCCTGGTCCTTGCTGCTTCGGTGCTGATGGTGCTCTGGGACGCCGGTGACAACCCCGACGTGCTGACCCTGGCGGACTGGGTGCACGCAGCCGTGAGCGTCGTGGTCTACGTGGTGGTCGCCGTCGCGGTCGCCGTCCTCGGCATCCTCCGCAACAGCTGGCGGCTGACCGCCCTGGCCACCGCGGGCCTGGTCGTCTTCACGACCGTCCAGAGCTTCGCCGTCTTCGCACAGATCATCGAGGGCGCCTGGCTGTTCCTGGCCCTCGGGCTCGTCTTCCTGGGCACCGGGTACCTGTTCGACCGGGCCCGACGCGAGCTGGCCGCCACCCTCGAGGGAGGCGACCGATGAAGAAGCGGCTGGCCCTGGTGATCATCGTCCAGCTCGCGCTCGTCGCGGTCGGGGTGGCTCCGCAGCTCTCGGCCCGGGCGGCGGGCGAGGAGTACCGCGTCCGCGTGGCCGCGGCGGACCCGATCGACCCGTTCCGGGGTGCGTACGTCGTGCTCGCCTACCCCGACCTCTCCCGCGGTGACGGATCATTCTCCGCGGACGGCGGGCTCGGTGCTCTCGAGGACGGCCGCAGCGGCCCGGTCTACGTGACGCTGGCCGAGGACGACGGGCTGTTGCGAGCGACCGGGTTCCACCGCTCCCGTCCGGACTCCGGGCCGTATCTGGCGTGCGACGATCGCGACTGGCAGATCCGGTGCGGGATCGAGAGCTGGTTCGCCTCACAGTCGGAGGCGCGGGAGCTCGGGCAGGAGCTCGCCGAGGACGGCGCGATCGCCGTGGTCCGGATCGACTCCCGAGGCAATGCGGCACTGGTCGGCCTCGAGACCCGCTGACCGCTGGTCTGGACCCTCCGGCGGCCCAGCCCCGGCTTTTCACAGCCGGTTGATGCTCCGGGCGAACGATCGCTAGATCAGCAGCAGGGACGGTCGAAAAGGGGCCTGCCATGGTCGACCCGTTGAACGAGCCACATCCGGGTGGGGCTGATCCACAAGAAGCCACGTCCTCCTTGACGGACGGAGTCGAGGGATTCTCGCGACGCCTGTTCCTACAGGCGGGTGCGGTGGGTACGGCGGGCGCCGCGCTGGCCGCCGCCGGGACCTTCGGCAAGCCCTACCTGGCCCAGAAGGGGCTGCTGTCCGCCGACGGCGCCTTCGCCGCCACGTCCACGGCGCTGGGCGATCTGCTGTTCTACATCGAGCAGTTCCCCACCAGCCCGCTGATCCTCCACCCCTTCACGGACCCCTTGAAGATCCCGAAGGCACTCCGGCCGTGCTCGAAGCGTGAATTCACCAGCTGGAGGCAGCCGCCAGGCCCGGGGCTGGGGCAGCAGAACTCCCGCCGCAACGACCGGCACCAGATCTGGCCGAGCAAGATCGGCTACCCGGATCCGTTGGTCTACCACATCAAGCTGCAGGTCAACACCCACCGGTTCACCACCTCGAAGGTGCTGCCCATCAACGCCGAGGGTCTGCCGACCTTCTCCTTCGAGAATGGCCGGCGTGTACCGGCCGGCGTCCACCGGACGCTCCCGCCGAGCACCATCTACGGCTTCAACGGCACCTTCCCCGGCCCCATGATCAACGCCGAGTACGGGCGGCCCGCCCTGGTCCGGTTCGAGAACCATCTGGGACGGAACCCGCTCGGCCTCGACCGGCAGGACTTCGGGGCCAACGACGCCACCTTCCTGACCCACCTGCACAACGGGCACACGGCTCCGGAGAGCGATGGCAACCCGCACTACGCCCTGCGCTTCGGACCCCGGCGGCGCGGCTACGAGCCGGCCGACTGGGTCGACAACCTGTACCTGAACTGGCCCGCGGGCGGGGACGACCGGGAGAAGCAGAGCTTCTTCTGGTTCCACGACCACACCATGGACCAGACCGGGTCCAACGTGTACAAGGGCATGGTCGGCCTCTACCCCATCTATGACCCCAAGAAGGGCATGGACATGGGGGACGAGCGGCGCGGCCTGCGTCTCCCCGGCGTCCGCACCAACCATGCCGACGGCTCGTTCGACGTCAAGTACGACATCCCGCTCGCGTTCTACGACTGCGCCCTGGACGATGGCGTCACCACCCACCAGGACATGCACGACGGCCTGGGCGAGTACCCGAAGGCCCACAACCCGTCGACGCACCCCGAGTGGTGGGGCAAGACGTTCTTCAAGCACTTCCCCAACCACGGGTTCGTCGGCGACATCTTCACCGTCAACGGCACGGCCTACCCGGTGCTGCACGTCAAGCGCCGCAAGTACCGCTTCCGTTTCCTCGACGCGTCGATCGCCCGGATCTACGAGTTCAAGCTGATGAGCTCCACCAACGGTCCCAAGTCGGCGGCCTCACTGGGCTACGTGGGCGAGGACCTGCAGGGCCAGTACCGGATCCCGGACGGTGAGCAGTGCATGCGGTTCACCCAGATCGCCTCGGACGGCGGGCTGCTGCCCTTCCCCATCAAGCGCGACTCGTTCGAGCTGTGGCCTGCCAAGCGCCGGGAGGTCATCGTCGACTTCACGAGGTACCAGGACGGCACGCCGACCACCAAGGGCGACGTCATCTACCTGACCAACATCATGAAGATGCCCAACGGCCGGATGTGGACGAACTCCTCGCGGTCCGGGCTGGACCCGGAGTACCAGGTCCCGATGATGAAGATCGTGATCGGGGACAGCGCGCCGGACCACAGCCGCATCCCCCGGCAGATGCGGGCGCTCCCCCCACTGCCCTCCAACTGGCGCAGCATGATGGACAACCGCCTCATCTTCGAGGTCGAGCGCGGCAGCGGCGCCGGTGAGGTGGAGTGGCTGATCAACGGCGTCGCCTTCGATCCCGGCGTCGTGTCCCGGAGCCTGCAGAACCCGGCCGGGAGGAGCCCGCTGGCCCAGCAGAAGAAGGGCAGCTTCAACCTGTGGGAGATCCGCAACGGCGGAGGCGGCTGGGTCCATCCGTTCCACCTGCACATGGAGGAGCACCGCACCGTGATGCGAGACGGTCGCGAGGTCCTCAACGGCGAGCCAGGGCACCCGGACGACCGGTCACGTGAAGACCTGGTCGCCCTCGACCCGGGCGAGTCGGTGATCATCTATCGCGGGTTCCGGGACTTCGTGGGCCCCTACGTCGCCCACTGCCACAACCTGGCGCACGAGGACCACGCGATGATGTTCGGTTGGGAGATCACCTAGTGGCCGAGCTGTCCCCTCCAGCTCCGGACACGATGAGGGAATCCCAGCAGCCGGCCGGACGGACGGTGATCCCCTGGACGATGGTGCTCACCTTCGCTGCCGTCCTGGCCACGGCCGACTGGTTCTGGGTGATCTCGCTCCGCGGCGCCGTCGGCGCCACCGAGCGAACCCGTGATCCCTTCGTCTCGTGGCTGCAGGGCTCGGTGCTGCTGGTCCCCCTGTTCGCCCTCGCGATGCTGGCGGCACTCACCCTGGCCCAGCGATGGTTCGGGCCGGTGCTGCGTCGCACGAGGTCCGTGGTCGCGACCAGCCTGCTGATCGTCGCCTCGTCCACGCTGGCCGGGGTCGGGGCGCTGATCGTCAGCGGCGCCTACGACCTCCGGTTGCAGCTCAGCATGCTCGACCACATGCAGCCGATGGGGACCCAGTGTGTCGGCAGCTGCCAGGAGCTGATGAAGGACGCCACCCTCACCCTGCAGCTCAAGGCGCTGGCGGCCGGCGTCCTGATCCTCCTGGTCACCAACCTGCTGCTGGTCGTCTGGCTGGTCGCGCTCCGCGGCGGCCGGTTGAACCCGGCCAAGCCGGCGCCGGCCGAGGCCGCGGGGCAGGGTGAGCGACAGGTCTCGTGGTCGCCGGAGGTCCAGCTCGTACTGGCAGCCGCCCTGGTCGGCACCGGCACCGTCCTCGCCGTGCACGCGACCGCGGACCTCCTCGACTCGGTCGCCGGGGCCCTCCTGCTCCTGATGATCGCCACCGCCCAGCTGGCCATGGCCCATCTCGCCCTGACCAGACCGGGGCCGCGCACCTGGATCGCCGCCTTCGCGGTCGCCGTCGGGCTCCCGGCCCTCTGGCTCCTCGCCCACTCGGCGAGCAACCCGGTGGCGGCGGTGCTGGGGTCACCGGGCTCGATCGGCCTGGCCGAAGGCGCCACCGGTGTTCTCGAGATGGCAACCATGGTGGCTGCCGTCCTGCTGCTCAGCGGGCCGGCGTGGCTGCGACGAGCCCCCGCGTCGCCCCACGCCGGCAAGCTGGGCGTCGTCGCGATCGTCGCCATCACCGCCATCGGCATCGGCGGCAGCGGCCTCGCGATGTTCGACCTGGGCGGCGTCGACGAGACCCCGGTGCCCGGGAACCATCACGCGCTGCCCTGAGGCGCCGTCGGGAGAGCTCAGCCCCCGGCCACGGCCGGGATGACCGAGATCTGCGTGCCGTCCGGCGTCGGGGTGTCGAGGTTGTCGAGGAAACGGACGTCGTCGTTGCCGACGTACACGTTGACGAACCTGCGCAGCTCGCCGCCCTCGTCGAGGACGCGGCCCTTGATGCCGCTGTAGTTGGCGTCGAGGTCGTCGAGGACGGCCGCCAGGGTGTCGCCCTCGGCGCTCACCTCGGACTCGCCGGAGGTGTAGGTGCGCAGGATCGTGGGGATGCGGACGGAAACGCTCATCTCACTCCTCAGGCCAGGCCGGTTGCCACGAAGGCACCGTACGACGGGTCGATGGTCACGGCGGCCCCGACCTCGTCGGAGACGGCGTCGAGGGTCTTCAGGCCCATGCCGGTGTTGATCACGACCGTCTCCAGCGTGGGGTCCAGGGTGCCGGTCTCGACCAGCTTCTTCAAGACGCCCACCGTGGTGCCGCCGGCGGTCTCGGTGAAGATGCCCTCGGTGCGGGCGAGCAGCAGGATGCCCTGGCGGACCTCGTCGTCGGTCACGTCCTCGACGGCGCCGCCGGTCCGCCGACAGACGTCGAGCACGTAGACGCCGTCGGCGGGGTTCCCGATGGCCAGGCTCTTGGCGATCGTGTCCGGCCGGACCGGGCGCACGACCTGCTGGTCGGCCTTGAAGGCCGCCGAGACCGGCGAGCAGCCGGCCGCCTGCGCGCCGAAGACGCGGTAGGGCTTGTCCTCCACGAGGCCGAGCTCGATCAGCTCGCGGAAGGCCTTGTCCACCTTGGTGAGCTGGGAGCCGGACGCCACCGGGATCACGATCTGGTCGGGCAGGCGCCAGCCGAGCTGCTCGGCGATCTCGAAGCCCAGCGTCTTGGACCCCTCTGCGTAGTAGGGGCGGACGTTCACGTTCACGAACGCCCAGCCCTCCTCCTCGCCCGCGATCTCCGAGGCCAGCCGGTTGACGTCGTCGTAGTTGCCGTTCACGGCCACCAGGGAGTCGGTGTAGACGGCGGAGTTGACCTGCTTGGGCTTCTCCAGGTCGGCGGGGATGAACACCACGGTCTTGATCCCGGCCCGTGCCCCGGCGGCCGCCACGGCGTTGGCCAGGTTGCCGGTGGAGGGGCACGCGAACACCTTGCTGCCGAACTCGCGAGCTGCGCTGAGGGCGCAGGCGACCACGCGGTCCTTGAAGGAGTTGGTCGGGTTCGTCGAGTCGTCCTTGACCCACAGGTGCTCGATGCCGAGCTCGCGCCCGAGGTTGTGCGCCTTCAGCAGGCGGGTGAACCCGGGCTCGGTGTTGGGGCTCTCCTCGATGTCGTCGGGCACCGGGAGCAGGGCCTTGTAGCGCCAGATGTTGCGGGGTCCGGCCTCGATGTCGCTTGCCGTCACCGCCGGGAAGTCGTAGGCGATCTCCAGGGGCCCGAAGCACTCCGGGCACGCGTAGTGCGGGCCGAGGTCGATCCGGTGCCCGCACTCGCGGCAGGAGAGCGCGGTGGCATGGCCGAAGGCTCCGGCGCGCAGCGCCCGGGCTCCGGACGCCTGCCCCTGCGTCTGGTCGACCGTCTCGGCGTCGGTTGACCCGACCTGGGAAGTCACGGCAGTCAAGGATTCCTCCTCATCTTCCCCGCGGCGGCTCTCGCCGTGGGCCGGAATTGGCACCGTCTCCACGACCGTCGGGACGGACTCCCGGACGGGGGCTCGTGGCGGTTGCCGGGACTTCAGCGGGCCGGTCCCTCAGTCCCTCTCGATGAGCTGTTCGGAACCCTACGCACCGCGTCTCAACATTCGTACGCCGGGTCCACATGGTGACATCGCGCGATGGTCCCGAACGACGTGGACGGCGCCACCGGCGCGTCCACCACCACCCCGTTCGGGACTACCCGGACCGGGCGTCGGAGGTGAGGGTCCGGAGGAAGTCGAGCACGCCCTCGGGCCCGTCGACGACCAGGTCGGCGTGGGCGGCCAGGGCGGGCTGCTCGTCGGAGCCCGAGCAGACCAGGAGCGTCGGGAGCCCCTCCTCGCGCAGTGCGGCCACCGCCTCGAAGGCCTCCATGTCGCCGAGGTCGTCACCGGCGAAGAGGAAGCCCCCAGCCGAGAGCTCCTCGACCAGGGTGCGGACCACCTGACCCTTGTCCATGCCGGGCGCGCGGGCCTCGATCACCTGCCGGCCGGGCTCGACGACGAGTCCGGCGTCACCGGCGAGCTTCTCCAGCTCGGGCAGGAGCCGCTCGAACGTGCCGGCGGGGTCGGGCACCCGTCTGGTGTGCACGGCGACGGCGAGGCCCTTCTCCTCCACGAACGCGTCGGCGGCGTCGAGGCGACGCAGCAGCGAGGGCAGGGCTCCGAGGTACGACGCGAGTCCCCGCGGCGGACGCGGGGAGACGATCCGGCGGCTGGTGGAGCTCCACCGCTCGTTGCCGTACTGGCCGAAGAGGTAGAGCTCCTTGCCGGAGTCCCCGAGGGCGTTGCCCACCTCGTCGAGGTCCCCGAGGGCCAGCGCCTGCCGGGCCGGCCGGCCGGTGATCACGGTGACCGCCCGGACCGCGTCGGCCAGCTCGGTGAGCACCGAGGCGGCCTCGGGGTGGATCCGGGCATCGGCGGGGTCGTCGACGATCGGGGCAAGGGTGCCGTCGAAGTCGAGGCCCACGACGGCGGAGGAGGCGACCGCGACGAACGCGTCGTACCGCTCCCGTCCCGTCGGCGACGTGAACTCCATGACCGCCAGCCTTTCACGCTCGTCCGGCTGGGCCGGACCGGTGTCAGGCTGCGTCGGCGGTGAGGATGACCGTCAGCCGGTCGAGGTCCATCGGGTCGATGGCCGGAACGACCCGCCCGATCCCCAGGTCGAGGGCCAGCAGCTTCGCCGCCGCCTCGAGCCGCTGCGGGTAGTAGACGGTGGAGGCGGGGATGGTGCCGTACCAGTTGTCGGAGCCGACCACCTGCCAGCCGGCGTCGGATGCCTGGGCGGCAGTGGCCCCGGCCAGGCCGGTGATGCCGGAGTTGTTGTAGACCTCGACGTAGACCTTGCCGCGCTCGACCACGGGCTCGGCCTTCTTGATCGTCGGGGGCTTCTTGGTCGGGAGCCTCTGCGCGGGGACCCGTGTGCTGGGCTTCGGCTCCTCCTGCGGCTGGGAGACCGTGGCCACCTCACGCTCGGCCGGGGTCTCGGACTGGGTCGCCACGTAGGCGATCCCGGCCATGGCGACCGCGACGACGCTGAGCATCACCACTGGTGAGGGGAAGACCACCCCTCGCTCGTTGCGGACCCGCACGCCTCAGACCTCGAAGCCGAGTCGACGAGCCGAGCGCTGCCGCTGGCGGGCGGCCCGGAGCCGGCGCAGCCGGCGGACCAGCAGGGGGTCGGCCTCGAGGGCCTCGGGACGGTCGATGAGGGCGTTGAGGACCTGGTAGTAGCGGGTCGCCGACATGTCGAACTTCTCGCGGACCGCGGTCTCCTTGGCGCCGGCGTACTTCCACCACTGGCGCTCGAACTCGAGGATGTCGCAGTCCCGCTCGCTCAGGCGCGGGCCGGTGGCGGCGTCGCGGCCGTGGCCATGACGGGCGTTGGCGGCGTCCATGCGCGTCTCCCCCAGATCGTGTAGCGGTGTCGGGGCAACTGTAGGCGACAAACGACAACGATGTCATTCAACCCGCCAGATGGGTCGCCACATAGGGTGGAGCCCGTGCCGAAGTCTGCAAACCTCGTGATCGTCGCCAACCGGCTGCCGGTCGACCGGGTGGAGCAGGAGGACGGCACGGTCGCGTGGCGGCGCTCCCCCGGTGGCCTGGTGAGCGCCCTGGAGCCGGTGATGCGCTCCAACAACGGCACCTGGATCGGCTGGCCCGGGGGAACCGACAGTGACCTCGAGCCGTTCGAGGAAGGCGGGATGAACCTGGTCCCGATGTCGCTGTCGGCCCAGGAGATCGAGGAGTTCTACGAGGGGTTCTCCAACGGGACCCTGTGGCCGATCTACCACGACGTGGTCGCCAAGCCTGAGTTCCACCGCGAGTGGTGGGACTCCTACGTGACGGTGAACCAGCGCTTCGCGGAGCGGGCGGCAGAAGTCGCTGGCAAGGGCGCGACCGTCTGGGTGCACGACTACCAGCTCCAGCTGGTGCCGCAGATGCTCCGCGAGCTCCGGCCGGACCTCCGCATCGGCTTCTACCTGCACATCCCGTTCCCACCCAACGAGCTCTTCCAGCAGCTGCCGTGGCGCCGGCAGATCCTCGAGGGGCTGCTCGGTGCCGACCTGGTCGGCTTCCAGCTCGCCGGCGGTGCCCAGAACTTCGTGCGGCTGGTCCGCCAGCGCGTGGGGCACAAGACCCACCGCGACCTGGTCTACCTGCCCGACGGACGCACCGTGCGGGCGGCCGCGTTCCCGATCTCCATCGACGCCGCCGGGTTCGAGGAGCTGGCGCGCTCGGAAGGGGTCGGCAAGCGCGCCACGGCGATCCGCGAGGCCCTGGGCAACCCCCGGAAGATCTTCCTCGGCATCGACCGCCTCGACTACACCAAGGGCATCCACGCCCGGTTGCGCGCCTTCAGCGAGCTGATCGTCGACGAGCACTTCGACGTCGAGGAGGCGGTCTTCGTCCAGGTCGCGACGCCATCCCGGGAGCGGGTCGAGCAGTACCGCATCCTGCGCGACGAGATCGACCGTCTGGTCGGTCGGGTCAACGGAGACCTCGGCCGGATCGGCAGGCCCGCGATCTCCTACCTGCACTCGTCGTACCCGCGCGAGGAGATGGCCGCGCTCTACCGGGCCGCCGACATCATGGTGGTGACCCCCTACCGCGACGGCATGAACCTGGTCGCGAAGGAGTACGTCGCCTGTCGCTTCGAGGACGACGGGGCGCTGGTGCTCTCGGAGTTCGCCGGTGCCGCCAACGAGCTACGGCAGGCGTGGCTGGTGAATCCCTACGACATCAACGGCATGAAGAGCGCGCTGCTCGAGGCCTTCGAGGCGGACGAGCGCGAGACGAGCAAGCGGATGAAGGCGATGCGCAAGACCGTCCTCGCCAACGACGTGGTGGCCTGGGCCAACAGCTTCCTCGAGGGGCTCTCGCACGAGCGGCCCTCGCACGGCAAGCAGGTCCGCCCCGCCACCCGGTCGTGAGCGTCGAGGTCTCGACCGACGCCTCCAGGCTCGACGTCGAGCGGATCCACCGGTGGCTGTCGGAGGACGCCTACTGGTCGCTCGGCCGGACGCTCGAGGTCGTCGCCCGCTCGATCGAGCACTCGCTCAACTTCGGCGCGTACGACGACCGTGGCGAGCTGGTCGGCTACGCCCGGGTGGTCACGGACCACGCGACGTTCGCCTGGCTGTGCGACGTCTACGTCGACCCGTCCTCGCGCGGCGCCGGTGTCGGTACGGCACTGCTCGACGCCGTCTCCGCCCGCCTGGCGGGGCTGCGGCTCTCGCGCACGCTGCTCGCCACCGCCGATGCGCACGCGCTGTACACCCGCTACGGGTTCGCGCCACTGGCGCAGCCGGAGCGCTTCATGGTCCGGGGAACCCCCGAGCACTGACTTGCTCGTTGCGTTTGCGTCGGTTTCCCCGGCCCGCCGGGGAAACCGGCACTTCTCAGCCGTTGCAATGCCTTGGAAGTGCATGGATTCGCTGAGGGGTGTGACCCGTGTGACGAAGACGGGCCGTCGAAAGCCCGGACGCTGCCCCGGGACCGGGGTCTCCTCAGGTACTTTTCGCCCATGGAGCTGATCCCGAGGCCTGACCTGCCGGGCTCGGCATTCGTCGTCGCGGCGGCGGGCAACGTCGCTCACAAGGTGCTGTACGGCGGCCTGGCCGACCTGCGCCCCATGCCCCGCACCCTGATCGACGACGGCATGCTGCGGGAGGTCTACCACTACCGCCCGTCGGCGAAGGTCGTCGAGCAGGGCGACCCCGTGCTCCTGGTGACCCCTCTGGCCGCTCCTGCCCTCTGCTTCGACCTGCGGCGCGGCTGCTCCCTGGTCGAGCACTTCGTGAGCAACGGCCGGCCGACGTACCTCGTGGAGTACGGCCAGGTCTCCTTCCGGGACCGGAACCTCGGGATGGAGCACTGGATCGACGAGGTCGTCCCGGCCGCGATCCGTGAAGTGTCCGCCCACGCCGGAGGACGACCCGTGCACGTCATCGGGTGGAGCCTGGGCGGAGTGTTCGCGCTGCTCACCGCGGCGGACAGCCCGGACCTGCCGATCGCCTCGGTCACCGCGGTCGGGTCGCCGTTCGACATCAAGCAGGTGCCCCTGGTGGCGCCGCTGCGGCCGCTGCTCAACCTCACCGAGGGTGGCGGGATCATCAACCGCTCCTACCAGGCGATGGGCGGGGCACCCAAGCCGCTGGTGAAGTGGGCCTTCCAGCTCTCCTCGTTCCAGAAGCTGGTGACCAAGCCGCTGGCGATCGCCACGCGTCTCGACGACCAGGACTTCCTCGCCCAGCTCGAGGCGGTCGACCGCTTCATGGACAACATGATCGCCTACCCCGGCCGGACGTTCGGTCAGCTCTACCACCGGTTCGTGCGCGGCAACGCCCTCGTCACCGGCACCATCGACTTCGGCGACCGCAGCATCTCGGTCGCCGACATCACCGCACCCGTCCTGGTCTTCGCGGGCGACACCGACGGGATCGCGCCCATCCCTGCCGTACGCACGGTGGTCCCGCTGCTCACCGGGTCGAAGGAGGTGCGCTTCGAGGTGGTCCCCGGTGGCCACCTGGGCATGCTGACCGGGCGGCGGGCCCGCGGTACGACCTGGCAGATCATGGACGAGTGGATCAGCAGGTGGTCCTCGGACGCCGAGGAGATCCCGACCCCCACGGCCCGGAAGAAGAACGCCGCCGCGAGGAAGGCCCCGGCCCGGAAGACGGCCGGGAAGACACCCGCGAAGAAGGCTCCGGCCAAGAAGGCAGCCAACAAGACCGCCAAGAAGACGGTCACCAAGAAGGCAGCCGCCAAGAAGCCGCAGCGTACGGCCGCCAGCCGGGAGGCGCTCGGCACCAACCCCGCCCGCCGCTACGGCTCGGCGGGCTCGCGCTCCCTCTCCAGCTGAGCCGGCGCGGACCGGCCGTCGGCTGCCGGCGGGTCAGCGCAGACCGTGCTGGTCGAGCCACTCACGGGCCAGCCGCTTCGGCGCCCGGGCCAGCCACGCGTCGTACACGATCTCGGCGAGCTCCTCCCGCTCGAGCTCACCGATGCGACAGCCACGCAGCAGCACCGAGGAGTGGCCGTCGAAGTGGGGCGTGGTGAAGAACGGCGTGGACTCGTCGGCGACGAGCGCCTGCTTGTCGGCGTCCGAGCCGACCCAGAACACGATGACGTCGTCGTAGCGCTCACCGGTCTCCGGATCCACCGCGTCGGGCCGCGGAGTCCGGAAGAACACGAAGCTCTTGCGGCGCACCTGGTAGACGACCGTCGAGCCCTCCGCACGCTCGACGCCGGGCAGCGACCGGGCGAGCTCGTGCACGTCGTCGACCGTCGCGCGAGGCATGCCCCGACCCTAGATGCGCCGGATGGCCTGTGTCTCACCTAACCGATGAGGCGCACGGGCGTTGTACCTGCATGACGGATCCGAACCTGACCCGCCGGACCCTCCTCAGCGGCGCCGGGCTGTCCCTGGCCGGCCTCGGCACCGGAGCCCTCACCGCACCTGCGACCGCGGCGGGCCTGCAGGGCTCGCTTCCGAGCCAGGTCGACGTGGTCGTGGTCGGGGGCGGCATCTCCGGCCTGGTGGCGGCGCGCAAGGTGGCCGCCCGCGGCCGCTCCGTCCTCCTCGTCGAGGCCCGCGACCGCGTCGGGGGCCGGGTGCTCAACCACCACCTGCGCTCCGGCGGGGTGATCGAGTCCGGCGGGGCGTTCGTGGGCCCGACCCAGGGCCACATCCGCCGACTGGCCAGGGAGCTGGGCGTCGCGGAGTTCAAGGAGTACGTCGACGGCAACAGCGTCTACATCTCCTCCACGACCGGCCGCCAGGAGTACCAGGGCACGGTGCCGCCCGACCCGTTGATCCTGCCCGACGCCGCACACCTGCTCACGCGCATCGACCAGTACGCCTCCGAGATCCCGGTCGACGCCCCCTGGACCCACCCGAACGCCGGGGAGTGGGACGCCATGACGCTCGGCGAGTGGATCCGCCGCAACGCCGTCAACTCCGAGGGGGTCGAGAACCTGATCCGCTGCTGGACCCAGCCCGGCTTCGGTGCCGACCCCAACGAGCTCTCCTTCCTCTACGTCCTCTGGTACGTCGCCTGCTCGGGGGACGAGCGCCACACCGGCACGTTCTCCCGCAACTCCGACACCGTCGACGGCGCCCAGGAGCGCCGGTTCGTCGGCGGATCGCAGCAGATCCCCCAACGCCTGGCCCGCCGCCTGGGCGACATCGTGGCCCTCGCGGCGCCGGTGCGCCGGATCACGCAGGACGACCGCGGCGCCGTGGTCCACACCGGGAGGGGGCGGGTGCACGCCCGGCGCGTCATCGTGGCGGCTCCCCCACCACTCGTGCTCGACATCGACTGGTTCCCGCGACTGCCGAGGCGTCGCGCCGAGCTGCTCCGGCACCTCGACATGGGCCAGCTGATGAAGTGTGACGCGGTCTATCGCCGCCCGTTCTGGCGCGAGGCGGGTCTCAACGGCTTCGGCATCAGCGACTCGGGCGCGGTCCGGGCCGCGTTCGACAACTGCCCGCGCGACGGCGACCCCGGGGTGCTGCTGGCCTTCGTCGGCGGCTCGACCTGGCGGCGCTACGGCGTGCAGACGCGCGCCGAACGTCGCAAGGCGGTGCTCGAGGGGTTCGCTGCGATGTTCGGCGAGAAGGCCCTGCACCCGGTCGAGTACGTCGAGCACGACTGGACCCGCGAGCAGTGGACCGGAGGCGGGCCCGTGGCCAACTACGCGCCGGGCACGATGATGCGGTTCGGCCGCGAGATCCGGCAGCCCCACGGCCGGGTGCACTGGGCGGGCACCGAGACGTCGACGTACTGGACCGGCTACATGGACGGTGCGGTGCGCGCGGGCCAGCGGGCCGCGGGCGAGGTCCTGGAGAAGCTGTCGTGACGCGGCCGATCATCCGGCACGGGGCCATCGGCGTCCTGCTGGCGCTCGTCCTCCCACTGCTGCCTGCCTCCGCGGCGGACCGCGAGCGGTGGGACACCCGTGTCTTCGCCTCCGTCCAGGAGCCCGGCTACCCGGCGTACGTCTTCCACCACCGCAACGGGCGCGTCTACGCCGGCACCTACACCAACCCGCAGGGCGACCACCAGCGCTCGGTCGTGCGGGAGTGGTCGGCCAGCGGCGCGCTGCTGCGCTCGTGGCGGGTGCCGCGCCAGAACCTCGGC
>NZ_DASSXS010000173.1:0-7990 GCF_035703625.1 Nocardioides sp.
TTCGTGACGCCGTTCGACCGAGAGGACATCTACGACCTCGCCTCGGGGCTCGATGACGTGATGGACATGATGGACGAGGTCGTCGACCTGGTCCTGCTCTACGAGGTGAAGGACCTCCCGGCCGAGCTGTCGACGCAGGTCGAGGTCATCCAGCGGTGCGCCGAGATCACGGCGGCGGCGATGCCCCAGCTCCAGGCGATGAAGTCCCTCGACGAGTACTGGATCGAGATCAACCGGCTCGAGAACGTCGGCGACAAGAACTACCGCCGGACCCTCGCCACCCTGTTCTCGGGCGACTTCAAGGCACTCGAGGTCCTCAAGCTGAAGGACATCGTCGAGTCCCTCGAGGGGGCGATCGACGCCTTCGAGAAGGTCGCCAACATCGTGGAGCAGATCGCGGTCAAGGAGAGCTGACCCCAGCATGGAGCTCGCGATCATCGTCGCGGTCGTCGTCGTTGCCCTGATCTTCGACTACACCAACGGATTCCACGACGCGGCCAATGCCATTGCCACCTCCGTCTCCACCCGGGCGCTGACCCCGCGGGTCGCGCTGGCCATGGCCGCCGTCATGAACTTCGTCGGCGCCTTCCTCGGCCAGGAGGTGGCGACGACGGTGTCGGACACCATCGACCCCGGCTCCGGGACGCACGGGCTGGTCATCGTGATGGCCGGCCTGCTCGGCGCGATCACCTGGAACCTCATCACCTGGTGGCTCGGACTCCCCTCCTCGTCCTCGCACGCCCTCATCGGCGGGCTGGTCGGCTCGGCGATCGCGGCGGGGGCCGCGGCGAACTGGGACGTGGTCGTGGAGAAGGTCGTCATCCCGATGCTCCTCTCGCCGGTCGTCGCGTTCAGCCTCGGCTTCGCGGTGATGCTGGCGATCATGTGGGCCTTCCGACGGGCCAGCCCGTCCCGGGCCAATCGCGGCTTCCGTCTCGCCCAGACCGTCTCGGCCGCGGCGATGGCGCTGGGCCACGGGCTCCAGGACGCCCAGAAGACGATGGGCGTGATCTTCCTGGCGCTGCTCACCGGTGGGTACGTCGCGAAGGACGACCCGCTGCCGGTGTGGGTCATCTTCTGCGCTGCCGGCGCCATCTCGCTCGGCACCTACTCCGGTGGCTGGCGGATCATGCGGACCCTGGGCCGCCGGATCATCCACCTCGACCCGGCGCGGGGCTTCGCGGCCGAGTCGGTCGCCTCGTCGGTGCTCTACACGACGGCGTACGTGTTCGAGGCGCCGATCTCGACCACCCACACCATCACGTCGGCGGTGATGGGCGTCGGCGCGACCAAGCGGGTGTCGGCGGTGCGCTGGGGTGTGGCCCGCTCGATCCTGACTGCCTGGGTCCTCACCTTCCCGATGGCGGGCCTCGCCGCGGCCATCTGCTACTGGATCAGCCACTTCTTCATCGAGGTCGTGTTCTGACGGGCCGTCGGGATAGTCCCTAACGAAACGGTCCTCCTCGACGGCGTGTCGGATACCGCCTTGTTCGGGACTATCTCCAGAGGAACGCCGTCAGGCAGCTCGGTACCGGAGGAAGCGCTCCCGCTGCGACGCTGACAACGCACGCCGCTGGGCAACGGTCTCGGTGGACGTCCACCATGCCGGCGGCTGCGATGTCCACGCTCGCCGCTCGGGCGCCAGCCACCGCGCGCGCGACCGGGCTGCGAGCATCCGGCGGGCCATGGTCTCCGGATCCGATGCGTCGCCCGCCATCATGGTGAAGGACTCGAGCCCGAGCTCGCGATAGACCTCCTCCCGGCGTACGTCGAGCGCAGGCTGCGAGCCCTGGAGATGGAGGCTACCGTTGTACTCACCGACGACTCCCGCCTCCTCGTCGAGGAGGTCAGGCGTGCAGATGTGTCGTCCGGAGCGGTCGAAGATCGGCACATTGAACCTCGCTCGGGGCAGACGTGCGTCAAGGACCCAGATCATCCCCATCGTCACCTCCTGGGGCGACCAGCGGTTCTCGTCGCTGAGCTCGGTCGCCTCACGACAGAGGGGAATGCCGGTCCAGCTCGACAACCCCGTCCGCGGGCGGGTGCCGGCGTAGATGCGCATCTCGTCGATCGACACGAGGTCGTCGTAGGCCGCCATGTCGAGCGTACGGACCGCGTCCCGGACGTTTGCGGCGTACCTCATCGCGAAGCACACCGAGCGCACCGGGATGGTGATCGGCAGTCCGTGGACCACGATCACGTCGGCGGGGTTGATGCCCTCCTCACAGATCGCCACTCCCGCGTGAGGGCGGATCCGGTTCCACACGGCGAGATCGACCGGGCGGCATCCACCTGCCGGCGTTGACCCGTCGAACCACCTGGCGCCCAGCCAGGCCAGGGCAGCCCAGCCGGTAACTGCTCCCCCTCCCGGCCTCAGCACGGCAGCAGCCTCAACGATCCGTTGGGCCACCTGATTGCCGTCCACGAAGCTCGGCAGGTAGTAGCCGTGGCTGGTACGACGCCAGTGCGGTCCTCGCGCCTGGCCGGGCGTCGGTCCATGCTCGCCCGATGGATCCACCCGGACGGGGGCGTAGAGATGCGGTCGATCCGGGTGAAACGGCCGGAGGTGACAATCGCCAGTCATGCCGGGAGCGTTCCCCTGACGGGACCCGCCCGCGTTCCCTATCCACAGGTCCGCGTGTCAGGGCTCATCCTGGGTAGTCCCTAACGGAATGGATGGCACAGCCGGCGTGTCGCCAACCGTTTCGTTAGGGACTATCGACAGAGTGCGCCACTACCCGAAGCGACCGGAGATGTAGGCCTCGGTGGACGGGTTGTCCGGGTTGGCGAACATCTTCTCCGTGGAGTTGAACTCCACCAGGTGGCCGGGCTCGCCGGCCGCCTTGAGGTTGAAGAAGCCGGTCTCGTCGGAGACCCGCGCCGCCTGCTGCATGTTGTGGGTCACGATGACGATCGTGTACTCCTGCTTGAGGTCGTGGATGAGGTCCTCGATCGCGGCGGTGGAGATCGGGTCGAGCGCCGAGCAGGGCTCGTCCATCAGCAGCACCTGCGGCTCGACGGCGATGGCTCGCGCGATGCACAGCCGCTGCTGCTGGCCGCCGGAGAGTCCCATGCCCGGCTTGCCCAGCCGGTCCTTGACCTCGGTCCAGAGGTTGGCAGAGCGCAGCGACCGCTCGACGATGTCGTCCGCCTCGGCCTTCTTGAGCTTCCGCGAGTTCAGCCGGTTGCCCGCCAGCACGTTGTCGTAGATGGACATGGTCGGGAACGGGTTGGGCCGCTGGAAGACCATGCCGATCTGCCGGCGCACCTCGACCGGGTCGACGTTCGCGGCGTAGAGCTCCTGTCCGTCGATGACCACCTTGCCCTCGACGCGGGCGCCCGGGATCACCTCGTGCATCCGGTTCAGGGACCGGAGGAAGGTGGACTTCCCGCAGCCGGACGGCCCGATGAAGGCGGTCACCGAGCGCGAACGGATCGTCAGGCCGACGCCCTCGACGGCGAGGAAGTCGCCGTAGTAGATGTTCAGGTCGGAGATGTCGATGCTCTTGGCCATGGGTGTGTCGTCTCTCCTCGGGGTCAGCGACCCAGCTTGGGACTGAAGTACTTGCTGAGGGCTCGGGCGACCAGGTTGAACAGCATGACGATGCTGATCAGCACCAGGGCCGCGCCCCAAGCCCGCGCCTGGCCGAACTCCGGCGGCACGCCGGGCTGGGTGTACGAGTAGTAGATGAAGACGGGCAGCGTCGACATCCGTTCGGCGAACGCGTTGAAGTTGTCGGAGTCGGTGTCGCCCGCGATGATCAGCAGCGGCGCCGTCTCACCGGCGACCCGGGCGACCGCGAGCATGACGCCGGTGATGATGCCGGCCATCGAGGTCGGCAGGACCACTTTCGTGATCGTGCGCCACTTCGGCACGCCCAGTGCGTACGACGCCTCGCGCAGCTCGTTGGGCACCAGCTTCAGCATCTCCTCGGTCGCCCGCACCACGATCGGGATCATCAGCACCGACAGGGCCACCGAGCCACCGAAGCCCATCCGGACCCCCGGGCCGAAGAAGATCACGAACAGCGCGTAGGCAAAGAGGCCGGCCACGATGGAGGGGATGCCGGTCATCACGTCGACGAGGAAGGTGACGACGCGAGCCAGCCGGTTCCCGTCGCCGTACTCGACGAGATAGATGCCCGCGAGGATGCCGACCGGGACCGAGATCACGGTCGCCCACCCGGTGATGATGAACGTCCCGATGATCGCGTGGTAGATGCCGCCGCCCTCGCCGACGACGTTGCGCATGTTGTAGGTGAGGAACTCTGCGGAGATGACCGGGAGACCCTCGCTGAGAACCTGCCACACCAAGCTCAGCAACGGCAGCATCGCGAGGCCGAATGCCGACCACATCAGGCTGGTGGCGAGCCTGTCCTTGGCCTTGCGACCGCCTTCGACGGCCGACGACCACACCGGCATCACCGCCAGGTAGAAGAGCAGGCCGACGGCGCCGCTCAGCCCGGGCCCCCAGCCGAGGAACACGATGAGCAGCAGCGCCACGGCCAGCGACTCCGCCGCCACCAGCAGGGGTGCCCAGCCAGGCAGCTGCGGCCGCACCAGCGGCAGCGAGCCGCTGCCCTGGGGCTTGCGGGTCGTCTCACCCAGGGTCGACATCATCGGGCTCCCTTCACGTGGCCGCGAGCCCCGATCCAGCGACCGACGAAGTTCACGAGGAAGGTGACCAGGAACAGCACGAGACCGCTGAAGATCAGGATGTTGACCTGCACTCCGGAGGCCTCGGGGAACTTCAGCGCCACGTTGGCGGCGATCGTGGACGGGTTGACCGACGAGATCAGGTTGAACGAGACGACGCCGGTGGCCGACAGCACCATCGCGACGGCCATGGTCTCGCCCAGGGCGCGACCCAGGCCGAGCATGGTGGCCGAGACGATGCCGGAGCGTGAGTAGGGGAAGACGGTCATCCGGATCATCTCCCAGCGGGTGGCGCCGAGCGCCAGCGCCGCTTCCTGCTCGAGCCTGGGGGTCTGGGCGAAGATCTCGCGACAGATGGCGGTGATGATCGGGAGCGCCATGATCGCCAGCACCAGGCTGGCGGTGAGGATCGTGCGACCGGTGCTCGAGGCGGGACCCTCGAAGAACGGCAGGAAGCCGAGGTGCTCCTCCAGCCACTCGTAGGCCGGGACCAGCCGGGGCCCGAAGAACTGGATCCCCCACAAGCCGTAGACCACGCTCGGCACCGCGGCCAGCAGGTCGATGGCGTAGCCGATCGGCCTGGCGGCGCGGCGAGGGGCGTAGTGGGAGATCACCAGGGCCAGCCCGATCGACAGCGGCGCCGCCACGATCAGCGCGATCACCGCCGCGAGGATCGTGCCGAAGAGCAGCGGCCACACGTACAGGACGATGTTGTCCTGGCCGAGCTGGGCGGCGCTGGCGGTGAGTGCCGGCATGCCCTCGAGCGTCAGGAAGATGGCGACCCCGGCCAGGGTCAGCACGATCAGCGTCGCGGCGGCTCGCGCGATCCCCCGGAAGACGACGTCTCCCCGGCGACGGGCCACTGCTCCTCCGGCCGGGGGTGCGCTCACGTTCGACACTGCTCAGGGTCCTTCCTGATCATTCTCTGCTCGGCGCTCGTCAGGTCGTGCACTGCCTGGGCACGCCTACGGGGACCCGGCCGGCCGGCGCTCCGGCAGGACGGGTCCCCGTGGACGTGGTACGAGCGTCTCACCCGGCGCTGATGCCCTCCAGGATCGTCGTGGCCTCTTCCGAGAGGCTGGACGGGAGCGGCGCCGAGCCGGCGTTCTCGGCCGCGGTCTGCTGGCCCTCGTCGCTGACGATGTACTCCAGGTAGCCCTTCACCAGGTCGGCCTCCGCCTGATCGTCGTAGGTCTGGCAGGCGATGAGGTACGACGTCAGCACGATCGGGTAGACGCCCGACTCCTCGGTCTTGTAGTCGAGGTCGTAGACCCTGGCGACGTCGGAGGCCGTCTCGGCCTCGGGAGAGACCTCGAAGATCTTCGCCGCGGCCTCCGGCGACGGCTCGACGTAGTCCTCGCCGACCTTCACCGCGACCGTCCCCAGGTCGCCGGCCTGGCTCGCGTCGGCGTACCCGATGGTGTTGCTTCCGTTCTCGACCGCGGCGACGACGCCCGACGTGCCGCTGCCGCCCTCACCGGCGTTGATGGGCCACGTCTCGACCTCGTCGTGCGGCCAGGAGTCGGGAGCGACGGTGCTCAGGTAGTTGGTGAAGTTCTCGGTCGTGCCCGATTCGTCGGAGCGGTGGACCGCGGTGATGGACTCGCTGGGGAGATCGGCGTCGGGGTTCTCCTCGGCGATGGCCGGGTCGTCCCACTCGGTGATCTCGTTGTTGAAGATCGCGGCCAGCGTGTCCGGCGAGAGCTGGAGACTGTCGACGCCCTCGACGTTGAAGATCACCGCGATCGGGCTGATGTAGTTGGGTACCTGGATCGGCTCGCCGCCGCAGCGCTTGGTCGCCTCGGACAGCTCGCCCTCGTCGTCGGTGAGGTAGGAGTCGGAGCCGGCGAAGGGGAAGCCACCGGAGATGAACTGCTCGCGGCCACCGCCCGACCCGATCGGGTCGTAGTTGATCGTCACGTCGGGGTTCTGCTCCTGGAAGCCGGCACGCCAGGCGTTCTGTGCCGCCTCCTGCGAGCTCGCGCCGCCCCCGCTCAGGGTGCCGGACAGGTCACTGTTGCTCGCGGCCGCATCGGACTCGTTGGCCGCGCCGCAGCCCGTCAGAGCAATCGCGAGAACAGCGATGCCGGGGAGGACTGCCCGGCGCAGTGAAGGGACCTTCACGTGAGTCTCCTGAAGTCATGTTTGTCGTGGCTGACATCAGGGAAGTTAGGGAGCGCAGGTGACCGGATCCGTTGGCGTGGGTGAACGCCGGGTGAACTCGGGTTGCCCAGATCGGCAAGTCTGGCCGGCGCCGAGACGACCGTCACATGAACACGGGGCCCTCAGGCGTCGTACGTCTCCGCGGCCACGACTCTCCCCCCTCGGTGGTGCACCACCCGCAGCCCCGCCGCGTCGAGGCGGAGGGTGTCCATGCCCAGCGCGTCGAACACGCTCGGCAGTACCGGACGATGGGTGCACAGGACCGACCCCTCCTTGGTCCCGAGGAGGTCGTCGACGATCTCGGCCACCGAGTCGGCCGACGCGTCCTCCTCGCTGAGGCCGTCGTGCTCCTCGACCTTCAGCCCGCCGGCGTCGGCGTAGGGAACGACCGTCTCCCGACACCGGGTGCTGCTGGAGCTGACCACCCGGGACACGTCGTAGGCCGCGAGCAGCGGCACCAGCCGCTCGGCCTGCCGGCGCCCGGTGTCCTCCAGCGGCCGCCGACGGTCGTCTCCCGACCATGCCTTCCGGGACTCCGCCGAGCCGTGCCTGAGGACGACCAGCGGACGGGTCTTGCGGCGCAGCCGGCGCGACTCCTCGAGCGTCTCCTGGTCGTAGGGGTAGGTCAGCCGATCCAGAGCCTTCCGCCACGGCACCCACCGGACGTCGTCGATCTCGGCGTTGACGAGGTAGCCGCTCACGTCGTCGGGTCCGATCGCCCAGCCGACCCAGTAGTGCACCGACTTCATCCGGTCGCCGTTCTGGTAGCGCTGGGTGCCCAGCGGTGGGCCGAGGCGGATCGCGACGCCGGTCTCCTCACCCACCTCGCGCACCGCCGTGGCCGGCAGCCACTCCCCCGGGTCGACCTTGCCCTTGGGGAACGACCAGTCGTCGTACGCCGGCCGGTGCACCAGCAGCACGTCCTGGCGCCGACGCCAGACGACCGCTCCGGCGGCGAGCACGTCCGGTCGGTTCGAGATGACGCTCGGGGCCATGGCGCTAGTGTCACATCACATCCCGGTGTACGCCTCGTGGGATCGAGGTCGGGCGCCGGACGACGGACGACGGACGACGGGCGAGGAGATCAGGTGCGGGCACGGTTGCTGATCGTGGGCGCCGTACTCCTGGTCCTGGCGCTCGTCGTGGCCGGCCTGCTGTGGTGGCGGTCGGC
>NZ_DASSXS010000201.1:0-5211 GCF_035703625.1 Nocardioides sp.
ACCCTCCCGATGGGGGAGGCGTCGGCCGCGGAGTCGCTGACGATCCGGGTCCTGTCCAACCGGGCCGACCTGGTCTCCGGCGGTGACGCGCTCGTCGCCATCGACCTCCCCGAGGGGGTCCCCCCGGCCGACGTGCGGGTGAGCGTGGGGGAGCGCGACGTCACCGACGAGTTCGCCCTGCGGCCCAACGGCCGCTTCGAGGGACTGGTCGACGGCCTCGCCGTGGGCGCCAACGAGCTCCGCGCCGAAGCGGCCGGCCAGGTCGCCGCGGCCACCGTCACCAACCACCCCAACGGCGGCCCGATCTTCTCCGGGCCCCACCACGAGCCCTACCAGTGCCAGGCGGGCGCGGTCGACGACAAGTGCAACCAGCCGGTGGAGTACACCCTGCTCTACAAGTCCACCGACCCGACCCAGCCCGACCTCCAGCCCTACGACCCCCAGGACCCGCCGGACGACGTCGCTACGACGACCACCGACGAAGGCAAGACGCTGCCGTTCATCGTGCGGCGCGAGGACGGGTTCCAGGACCGCGACCGCTACACCATCCTCACCCTCTGGCAGCAGGGGCAGGAGTGGGAGCCCTGGGCTCCCCAGGAGCAGTGGAATCACAAGCTGCTGATCACCCACGGAGGCAACTGCGGGGCGTCGTACGCGCCCGGGTCCCCGCCGCTCCAGGACTACTCCGGGACGCTCGAGTCCGTTCCGGGCGTCACCCCGAGCTACGTGACCGCACTGGGCAAGGGCTTCGCCGTGGCGTCCACGGCGCTCGCCAACACCGGGCACAACTGCAACGTGTCGATCGAGGCCGAGTCGCTGATGATGGCCAAGGAGCGCCTGGTCGAGCAGTACGGCGAGATCCGCTACACCATCGGGACCGGATGCTCCGGCGGGTCGATCGCCCAGCACACCATCGCCAACGCCTACCCCGGCATCTACCAGGGCCTGGTCACCACCTGCTCGTACCCCGACACGCTCACGGCCGGGGCGCAGTTCACCGACTACCACCTGATGCGGCTCTACTTCGAGGACCCGTCTCGGTGGGGGAGCGGCGTCGCCTGGACGCCGACCCAGATGGCGCAGGTGGAGGGTCACGCCTCCCACGTCAATGCCGTCGTCGCCGACGAGAACCTCTACAAGTCGGCGCTCAACCCGGAGAACGACTGCTCCGGGACCAGGGACACCGTTCCCGGCGACGAGAGCACGCGCTACGACTCCGAGACCAATCCCGGTGGGGTGCGCTGCTCGGTGCTCGACATCATGGTCAACGTGTTCGGCCCGCGTCCCGAGAGCGTGTGGAGCCCGCAGGAGCAGGCGGCCGGCCACGGTTTCGCGGGCGTCCCGTTCGCCAACACCGGCGTCCAGTTCGGTCTCGAGGAGCTGAAGAAGGGGCAGATCACGCCCGCCCAGTTCGTCGACCTCAACGTGAAGATCGGTGGCCTGGACGTCGACACCGGCTTCACCGAGGAGCGCGTCGACGGAGACCAGGCCGCGATCGAGCGTGCCTACCGCTCGGGCCTGATCAACGAGACGACCCACCTCGACGAGGTGGCCATGATCAACCACGGCGGGCCCGACCCCGGCCTCGCCCACGACTACAGCCACGCCTTCTGGACCGAGGAGCGGCTGCTGGCCGACCAGGGTCACACCGACAACCGGGTCATGTGGTTCGGCCCGGCCCCGCTGATCGGTGACCCGGACTGGGCCAACGAGGCGCTGCTCGCCATGGACCGCTGGCTGTCCGGGGTCGAGTCCGACTCGCGCGACGTGGCGCTGTCGCAGAAGATCGCCGAGGACCGGCCGCAGGACGTCACCGACCGCTGCGTCACCGCCGACGCCGCGCCGGCCTGCTCGGTCGAGGAGCTGCAGACGCTGCAGACCCGGCTCTCGACACCCCGGCAGGAGGCCGGTGGTCCGGTCGCCAACGACAACGTGGCCTGCCGGCTCAAGCCGCTGGACCGTTCCGACTACGGCGTCCTCGGGTCAGCGTTCACGGCCGAGCAGTGGGCGCAGCTCGAGTCGGTCTTCGCCGACGGAGTCTGCGACTGGAGCGCCCCGGGCCGCGGCCAGGGTGCGGCCGAGACCTGGCTCCAGTACGGCACCGCGACCGACCACGTGTACGGCGGCGAGAACCTCCCTCCGGTGCCCGCCGGCTCCGGTGGGGGCTGGATGAGTGGCTCGTTCCTGCCCCTCCTGGAGCAGTAGCCGCTGGTCGGCGGTCAGCCTCGGGCGAGCTCGTCGAACACCGCCGGCGGGTCCCGCCACGGATCGGGGAGCGTGCCGGCGGTCGCCTGTCGGATCGCGGTCCAGACGCGTTGCGGCGTGCACGGCAGGTCGATGTGCTTCACCCCGAGATGCCGGACCGCGTCGATGACGGCGTTCTGGACCGCGGGGGTCGAGCCGATCGTGGCGGACTCGCCGATCCCCTTCGCCCCGAGCGGGTTCAGCGGCGTGGGGGTCTCGGTGTTGGAGGTCTCGAGAGAGGGCGCGTCGGCCGCCGTGGGGATGGCGTAGTCGACGAAGGTGCCGGTCAACGGCGTCCCCTCGGCGTCGTACACGAACTCCTCCCAGAGCGCCTGCGAGATGCCCTGGACCGCGCCACCGTGCTGCTGGCCCGCCACGAGCATCGGGTTGAGCACCCGCCCGCAGTCGTCGACGGCGACGTGCCGGAGAGGCGTGACGTGTCCGGTCTCGGTGTCGACCTCGACGATCGAGACGTGCGCGCCGAAGGGGAAGGTCGCCCCGTCGACGGTGACGTCGGTGTCGGAGCCCAGGCCGCCGTCGTGCTCGTGCGCGTACGCCGCGACCTCCGCCCAGCGGACGCTCGCGCCGGGGACCCCCTGCACCGAGAACGCGCCGTCCTCGAGCGTGACGTCGGCCGGCGCCGCCTCCAGCATCCGGGCGGCCACGGCCAGGGCACGCTCGCGGACCTCGTCGGACGCGGCGGCGACCGCGCTGCCGCCGAGCTGCAGGGAGCGGGACCCGCCGGTGCCCCCGCCGGAGCGCACCAGCCGGGTGTCCGACTGGGTGTAGGTGATGTCGGTGAGCGGGATCCCGAGCCGGTCCGCGACGATCATCGAGAACGACGTCGCGTGGCCCTGGCCGTGCGCCGAGGTGCCGGCCATGACGACGGCCGAACCGTCCTGCTGGATCTGGACCGAGCCGAACTCCGACCCGCCGAAGCCGGTGATCTCGACGTAGGTGGAGATCCCGATTCCGAGCTGGCGGGGGTCTCCGGCCTCGCGCCGCCGCTGCTGCTCGGCCCGTGCCCCCTCGACGTCGGCGATCCGCAGCGCCTCGCGCAGCGGCAGGTCGTAGTCGCCGTTGTCATAGGTCATCTTCGAGTGGGTGGTGAACGGGAAGTCGCCGGGCTGGATGAAGTTCCGTCGCCGCAGCTCCTCCGGTGGCAGGCCCAGCTCGGCCGCGGCGGCGTCGACGAGGCGCTCGATCATGGCGGCCGCCTCGGGCCGGCCGGCACCGCGGAACGCGCCCACGGGGGTGGTGTTGGTGAGGACGGAGACCGCGTCGTACCGGAGGCGGGGGATGGCGTAGGTCCCCTGCGCCATGAGCCGGGTCGGCCCCACCGTGAAGCCGCCGCCGAAGCCGGCGTAGGCACCGCAGTCACCCACCATCCTCAGCCGCAGCCCGACGAACCGGCCTTCTGCGCTGAGGCCGAGCTCGGCGTATTGCACCTGCCCGCGGCCGTGCATCGACAGCATCGCCTCGCTGCGCGTCTCGCTCCAGGTCACCGGCCGGCCGAGGCGGCGGGCGGCGTCCAGCACGGCGGCGTGCTCCGGCACGATGCCGGCCTTGCCGCCGAACGCGCCGCCGACGTGCGGCGCGATGACGCGGACCGCGTCGGGTGCCAGGCCGATGTACTTGCAGATGAGGTCGCGGGCCATGTGGGGCTGCTGGGTGCCGACCCAGCAGGTCAGTCCCGTCACGCTGCCGTGCTCGAGGTGCGGCTCGACCAGGATCGCGTGGCCCTCGATCGGGGCGACCGCGATCCGGTGGTTCTCCATCCTGAGCCGCACCACGCGATCGGCCCCGGCCAAGGGGTCCTCCCGGTTCTTGTCCATCCGGGAGGTGGCGAGGTTGCTGCCCAGCTGCTCGAACTGGAGCGGTGCGTCAGGGGCCAGCGCGGCCTCCATGTCCGAGACCGCGCCCAGGTCGTCGTAGTCCACGTCCACCAGCTCGGCCGCGTCGACGGCCTGGGCGCGGGTCTCCGCCACGACCAGGGCCACGGCTTCGCCGACGAAGCGGACCTTGTCCGTCGCGAGCGCTGTGCGCTCGAGGTCGTCGTTGGCGCTGGCGAACGCCGGCACGGGGCGGTCGGCCATGTCCCGGCCGGTGAGCACCGCCAGCACACCGGGGGAGCCCTCGGCCTCGGCGGTGTCGACCGAGGTGATGCGGGCGTGGGCGAAGGGGCTCCGGACGAACACGGCGTGGGTGGCCCCGTCGGAACGGAGGTTGTCCACGAACGTTCCCCGGCCGACCAGCAGCTCGGGGTCCTCCACTCGACGTACGGCGGTGCCCAGGATCGATCCAGCCATGCGGGGAACTCTAGGCGGACGGCCCGCGCAGGTCGGCAGGTGGACGGTTAGGCCACCCTTACTTGAAGTGCCCCGAGCAATAACGTCACACTGGTGTTGTGAAATTGGACGACGTCGAGGTCGAGGTGCGCGAGACCGCGCCCGCGACCCACGACCAGCCGACGCGCGAGCGCGTCGTGCGGTCGATCCTCGTCGACGGGGCCTCGACCGCCGCGGCGCTGGCCGAGCGGCTCGACCTCACCCCCGCCGCCGTGCGCCGGCACCTCGACGCGCTGCTCGAGGAGGGCATGATCGAGGCCCGCGAGCCGCGCAGCGGGACCACCCGCGGGCGTGGCCGCCCGGCCAAGGTCTTCGTGCTCACCGAGGCCGGACGCGACCACTTCGACCAGCAGTACGACGACCTCGCCGTCCAGGCGCTCCGGTTCCTGGCCGAGACCGGCGGCGACGCGGCCGTCCGCGAGTTCGCCAACCGGAGGGTCGCCTTCATCGAGGAGCGGTTCGACGCGGCGCTCGCCGCCAACCCGCACCTGAGCCCGACCGAGGCGCTGGCCCAGATCTTCACCGACGAGGGGTACGCCGCCTCGGTGCGCGACATCCCCGCATCCAACGGCCACAGTGGAGACCAGCTGTGCCAGCAGCACTGCCCGGTCTCCCACGT
>NZ_DASSXS010000260.1:0-3069 GCF_035703625.1 Nocardioides sp.
GAGATCGGGGCGGGCCTCACGCTCTCCGAGGTCGAGACGCTGCTCGCGGGGCGGGTGCCGATCCTGGCCGAGGTGTTCCCGCAGTTCGCGTCGCGACTGATCCGCAACACCGCCACCATCGGCGGCAACCTCGCGACCGCCTCCCCGATCGGCGACTTCCCGCCGGCGCTGCTGGCGCTCGACGCGGTCGTCGTGCTGGCCTCCCGCGAGGGCGACCGGGAGGTCCCGCTGGCCGACTACTTCACCGGCTACCGCGAGACCGTACGCCGCCCGGACGAGCTGATCCGGGCGGTGCGGATCCCGCTTCCCCTCGCCGGTGTGGCCGCCTTCCACAAGATCGCCAAGCGTCGGTTCGACGACATCTCCAGCGTCGCCGTCGGGTTCGCGATCGACGTGGCCGACGGGCTCGTCAAGACCGCGCGGATCGGCCTCGGCGGCGTCGCGGCCACCCCGATCCGCGCGCTCGCGACCGAGGCGGTGCTCGAAGGACAGCCGTGGGCCGAGGACACGGTCCGGGCGGCCGCCGAGGCACTGCGGTCCGAGGGCACTCCCATGGACGACCACCGCGCGAGTGCGGCCTACCGTTCGGCGATGCTCGGCAACGCGCTGCTGCGGCTGTGGGCCGAGACCGGCGAGGTGGTGCAGGCATGAGCGACCTCTCCAGCCGGCCCGACGACGCCGCCGTCGGCCTGACCATCCCCCACGAGAGCGCGTCGCTCCACGTCACCGGCGCGGCGCTCTACACCGACGACCTGGTCGGCCGCACCCGCGACGTCCTGCACGCCCATCCGGTGCAGGCCCCGCATGCCCACGCCAGGGTCACCGGCCTGCGCGTCGACGCGGCCCACGACGTCCCGGGGGTTGTGCGCGTCCTGACCGCCGACGACGTACCCGGGGTCAACGACGCCGGGGTGAAGGGCGACGAGCCGCTGTTCCCCAGCGAGGTGATGTACCACGGCCACGCCGTGTGCTGGGTGCTCGCCGAGACCCTCGAGGCCGCGCGGCTCGGCGCGGCTGCGGTCGAGGTCGACTACGACCCGCTGCCGGCCGTGATCGGGCTGCGCGAGGCGATCGCGGCGGGCAGCTTCCAGGGAGGCCAGCCGACCGTCGAGCGGGGCAACGTCGAGGACGGGCTGGCCGGGTCCGCGCGGGTGTTCAGCGGCGAGGTCGAGATGTCCGGGCAGGAGCACTTCTACCTGGAGACCATGGCCTCGCTCGCCCAGGTCGACGAGGCCGGGCAGGTGTTCCTGCAGAGCAGCACCCAGCACCCGTCGGAGACGCAGGAGATCGTGGCCCACGTCCTCGGCCTCTCCAACCACCAGGTCACCGTCCAGTGCCTGCGGATGGGCGGGGGATTCGGCGGCAAGGAGATGCAGCCGCACGGGTACGCCGCCATCGCCGCACTGGGGGCCACCCTCACCGGTCGCCCGGTGCGGCTGCGGCTCAACCGCACCCAGGACCTCACCATGACCGGCAAGCGGCACGGCTTCCACGCCCAGTGGCGGGTCGGCTTCGACGCCGACGGCCGGCTGCAGGCGCTCGACGCGACGCTGACCTCCGACGGCGGCTGGAGCCTCGACCTGTCCGAGCCGGTCCTCGCCCGGGCCCTGTGCCACGTCGACAACGCCTACTGGATCCCCCACGTCCGCGTGAACGGCCGGATCGCGCGGACCCACAAGACCTCGCAGACCGCGTTCCGGGGGTTCGGGGGTCCGCAGGGGATGCTGGTGATCGAGGACATCCTCGGCCGGTGCGCCCCGCTGCTCGGCATCGACGCCGACGAGCTGCGCCGACGCAACTTCTACGTCGACGGCCAGAGCACGCCGTACGGACAGCCGGTGCGGCACCCGGAGCGGGTCGCAACGGCGTGGCAGCGGGTGCTCGAGTCCGGCGACGTCGCCCGTCGCCGGGCCGAGATCGCCGACTTCAACCGGCGACACCCTCACACCAAGCGCGGGCTGGCGCTGACCCCGGTGAAGTTCGGCATCTCCTTCAACTTCACCGCCTTCAACCAGGCGGGTGCGCTGGTGCACGTCTACAAGGACGGCTCGGTGCTGATCAACCACGGCGGCACCGAGATGGGCCAGGGCCTGCACACCAAGATGCTGCAGGTGGCCGCGACCACGCTCGGCGTACCCCTCGAGCGCGTCCGCCTCGCCCCCACCCGCACCGACAAGGTGCCCAACACCTCCGCCACCGCCGCCAGCTCCGGTGCCGACCTCAACGGTGGCGCGGTCAAGCACGCCAGCGAGCAGATCAAGGCGCGCCTCGCCGAGGTGGCCGCCGGGCGGGAGCTCGCCTGGGAGGACCTGGTCCGCGAGGCCTACTTCAGCCGGGTCCAGCTGTGGGCCGCGGGCTTCTACCGCACCGAGGGCATCGAGTGGGACTCCTCGGTGATGCGCGGCCACCCGTTCAAGTACTTCGCCTACGGCGTCGCGGCGACCGAGGTCGAGGTCGACGGCTTCACCGGGGCCTACCGCACCCGTCGCGTCGACATCGTGCACGACGTCGGCGACTCGCTGTCGCCGCTCGTGGACCTCGGCCAGATCGAGGGCGGCTTCGTGCAGGGGGCCGGCTGGCTGACGCTGGAGGACCTGCGCTGGGACGAGTCCGACGGGCCGTCGCGTGGACGGCTGGCCACCCAGGCGGCCAGCACCTACAAGCTCCCGGCCTTCTCCGAGATGCCCGAGGAGTTCAACGTGTCCCTGCTGGAGCGGGCCCACGAGGACGGCGCGGTCTACGGCTCCAAGGCGGTGGGGGAGCCGCCCCTGATGCTGGCGTTCTCGGTCCGCGAGGCGCTCCGGCAGGCCGCGGCCGCCTTCGGACCGGCCGGCACCAGCGTCGACCTCGCCTCACCGGCCACGCCCGAGGCGGTCTACTGGGCGGTCGAGGACGCCCGGGCCGGTCGCACCGACGGCCGGGTCCTCGAGGGACTCCCCGGCCGGGTCCCCGACCAGCCCGGAGCCGACGCCCACGCGCTGCACCCACGGTCGGAGCAGGTCGCCCGCTCGGTCCCGGCGGAGGTGCGGTCGTGACGACCTGGGTCTCCGCCGTCCAGCGGCTCCGCAG
>NZ_DASSXS010000088.1:0-7504 GCF_035703625.1 Nocardioides sp.
GGTCCTGGCCGCGGCCCTCCGCGAGGCCGGACACGAGATCGTGGCGGCCGCAGGTGAGTCCGACGCCTCCCGTCACCGGATCGCCGACCTGCTGCCCGGCGTACCGAACGAGAAGCCGACCGCGGTGGCCCGCGCCTGCGACGTCCTGCTGCTGACGGTTCCCGACGACATGCTGGCCAACGTGGTCTCGATGTTGTCCGCCAGCGGCGCCATCCACCCCGGTCAGCACGTCGTGCACACGTCGGGGCGGCACGGACTGGCAGTGCTCGCGCCGGCGATCGGTGTGGGTGCTCTCCCGGTGGCGATGCACCCGGCCATGACGTTCACCGGCACCGCGGTCGACCTGACCCGGCTGCCGGGCTGCGTCCTCGGCGTCACCGCCGGCGTCGGGGAGCGGGCCTTCGTCGAGGGGCTCGCCGCAGACCTCGGCGGCACCACGATGTGGGTGTCGGAGGAGCGGCGCAGCCTCTACCACGCGGCGCTCGCCCACGGTGCCAACCATCTCGTCACCCTCGTGGCCCAGGCGATGGAGCTCCTCGACGCCGCGGGTGCCGACGACCCGGCGGGCACGCTGCGCCCGCTGCTGACCGCGGCTCTCGACAACGCGCTCGACCAGGGCGATGCCGCCCTCACCGGGCCGATCGTGCGAGGGGACGTCGAGACGGTGCGAGGGCATCTCGCGGAGCTGCGGGCCACGGCGCCCCACAGCCTGCCGTCGTACGTCGCACTCGCCCGCGCCACCCTCGATCGCGTCGTGACCGACGGGCGCCTCCTGCCCATCCGGGCCGCCAAGCTCCGGGGTGTCCTGGACGCTGCGGACGAGAACCGCCCCGGCGCGCCCCGCACTCCGTCCGGACGCCGGCAGCAGACGCGATGACCGCCAGCCCCCTCCTCGCGACGACGCGCGAGGAGCTCGCCGGGCACCTCGACCCGGCTCGACGCGACGGGGAGGCCGTCGCCTTCGTCCCCACCATGGGGGCGCTCCACGACGGGCACGCGCGTCTCATGCAGGTCGCACGTGAACGGTCCACCGGGCCGGTCGTCGTCTCGATCTTCGTCAACCCCCTGCAGTTCGGCGTGGGCGAGGACCTCGACCGCTACCCCCGCCCGCTCGAGGAGGACCTGAAGGTCTGCGAGCGCGAGGGGGTCGACATCGTGTTCCTCCCGGGCGTCGACGAGGTCTACCCCGGCGGGGACCCGCAGGTCACCGTCGAGCCGGGCCCGCTCGGCACGGTCCTGGAGGGCGCCGTCCGTCCCGGGCACTTCCGGGGGGTGCTGACCGTCGTGGCGAAGCTGTTCGGCCTCGTCCGGCCGGGCATCGCCGTGTTCGGGCAGAAGGACTACCAGCAGCTCGTCCTGGTCCGGCGGATGGTGCGCGACCTGTGCCTGGACGTCGAGGTCGTCGGGGCCGAGACCCAGCGGGAGCCGGACGGGCTGGCCCTCTCCAGCCGCAACAGCTACCTCGACGCCGCGCAGCGCCGTCAGGCCACGGTGCTGAGCCGCGGCCTCCTGGCTGCCCGCGATGCGGCCGGCCGGGGGCCCGAGGCGGCGCTGGAGGCGGCCCGGACCGAGCTCGGCAGGACCTCGGGCGTCGAGCTCGACTACCTGGTCGTCACCGACCCCGAGCTCGGGGAGCTGCCGCCGGACCCGCCCGCGGGCACCGCGGGCCGGATCCTCGTCGCGGGCCGGGTCGGGTCGACGCGGCTCATCGACAACCTGCCCCTCACCTTCGGCCCCGGCCCCCTGGCCGAGAGCCACTGACAACAGTCCGGAAGGCACCCAGATGCTGCGCACCATGATGAAGAGCAAGATCCACCGGGCCACCGTGACCCAGGCCGACCTCCACTACGTGGGCTCGGTGACGGTCGACGAGGACCTGCTGGACGCCGCGGACCTGCTGCCGGGCGAGCTGGTGCACATCGTCGACATCACCAACGGCGCCCGGCTCGAGACCTACACCATCGCCGGTGAGCGTGGCAGCGGTGTCATCGGCATCAACGGTGCCGCGGCCCGGCTCGTGCACCCCGGCGACCTGGTGATCCTGATCGGCTACGGCCAGATGGACACCGAGGAGGCCAGGCGGCACCAGCCGCACGTGGTCTTCGTGGATGCCGACAACAAGATCCTGGACACGGGCTTCGACCCGGCCGAGACGTTCGACGGGTCCGGCTTGGTGCGTGGTGACGCCACCGCCGGGCGCTAACCTGCGCCCATGAGCGCGAACCCCGGGGGACGGGCCCCAGCCCGACTCCTGGCGCCCGATCCGGGCTGGACCACGGAGTGCGACGTGGTGGTCATCGGGTCCGGCATCGCCGGCCTGACCGCCGCGCTGCGGCTGCGTGACCGGGTCGACAAGGTCCTCGTGGTCACCAAGGACGTCCTCGACGCCGGCTCGACCCAGTGGGCGCAGGGTGGCATCGCCGCGGCCCTCGGGCCGGGTGACACCCCCGAGCAGCACGAGCACGACACCCTGGTCGCCGGAGCTGGCGCGTGCGACCGCGACGCCGTCAGGGTGCTGGTCACCGAGGGCCCGGAGGCGGTCCGCGAGCTCATCGCGCTCGGCACGATCTTCGACCACGACCCCGACGGGGAGCTGTCCCTCACCCGCGAGGGCGGACACCTGCGCGACCGGATCGCGCACGCGGGCGGTGACGCCACCGGGGCAGAGATCCAGCGGGCCCTGATCGCCGCCATCGAGCGGGCGCCCGAGATCGAGGTCATCCCGCACGCCCTGGCGGTCGACCTGCTCCTCGACGACGAGGGCGGCGTCGCCGGCGTGACGGTCCACGTGATGGGTGAGGGCCAGCGGGACGGGGTCGGCGCGGTGCACTGCCGCGCCGTCGTACTGGCGTCCGGGGGGCTCGGCCAGGTCTTCTCGCAGACCACGAACCCCGCGGTGGCCACCGGCGACGGCGTCGCGATCGCGGCGCGTGCGGGCGCGGTGCTGCGCGACCTCGAGTTCGTGCAGTTCCACCCGACCGTGATGTACCTCGGCCCGGAGTCGCGCGGACAGCAGCCACTGATCTCCGAGGCGGTGCGCGGCGAGGGGGCGTTCCTCGTCGACTTCGCCGGGCGCAGGTTCATGCAGGGTCAGCACGAGCTGGCCGACCTCGCGCCGCGCGACGTGGTCGCCAAGGCGATCACCCGCGAGATGTTCGAGACCGGCCAACCCCACATGTGGCTGGATGCCCGGCACCTCGGCGCGGGCTTCTGGGAGCGCCGGTTCCCCACCATCCTCGCGACCGCTCGCCGGTACGGCGTCGATCCGGTGACCGAGCTGATCCCGGTCGCACCGGCCTGCCACTACGCCTCGGGCGGAGTCGCCACCGACCTGTGGGGGCGCACCAGCGTCCCCGGCCTCTACGCCACCGGCGAGGTCGCCTGCTCGGGGGTCCACGGTGCCAACCGGCTGGCCTCGAACTCGCTCCTGGAGGGGCTGGTCTTCTCCCGGCGGATCGCCCAGGTCCTTCCCGACGAGCTGCGCGAGCGTGACCGGCCGGTGCCCGATCCCCGAACCCCGGGCCTGGTGAGCGGCAGCGCCCGGCGCGAGCTGCAGGAGGCGATGACCGCCTGGGTCGGGGTGCTGCGCTCCGCGTCCGGGCTCGCCGAGGCGGAGATCCTGATCGACAAGCTGGCGGGTGACACCACCGAGCTCGTCGACCAGGAGTCCTGGGAGACCACCAACCTGCTGACCGTGAGCGCCGCCCTGGCTGCCGCGGCTGCGCTGCGGGAGGAGACCCGCGGATCGCACTGGCGCGAGGACTTTCCCGACCGGGACGACGACCGCTGGTCGGGCCACTTCGACTGCGTGCTGGTCGACGGGACGACCCGGGTGACGTTCGCGCCGGCGACCCCGACGGACCGGGAGGACTCGTGATCGCCAGGACCCCCCACTCCGACCTGCCGGGGGACCTCATCACGGAGCTGCAGGAGGCCGGCCTCGACCCCCGGGCCGTGCACGCCGCGGTCGCGGCCGCGGTGGAGGAGGACCTGCCGGGCGGCGGCGAGGACGTCACCAGCTCCTCGACCATCCCCGGCGACGTCCGGGGAACGGCCGACTTCGCCGCCCGCGAACCCGGCACGGTCGCCGGCCTGGCGGTGGCCGCCGTCGTCTTCGCCTACGTCATGGGCGAGGACGTCGAGATCGCCGACCGGGCAGCCGACGGAACCCCGGTCGCCGCAGGAGACGTGGTGATGAGGGTGTCCGGGCCGGTCCGCGGGCTGCTGACCGCCGAGCGGACCGCCCTCAACTTCGCCTGCCACCTCTCCGGCATCGCCACTGCCACCGCCGCGTGGGTCGACGCCCTGTCCGGGACCCGGGCGCGCGTGCTCGACACCCGCAAGACGCTGCCCGGGCTCCGGTCGCTCCAGAAGTACGCCGTGCGCTGCGGGGGTGGGGTCAACCACCGGTTCAGCCTGTCCGACATGGCGATGGTCAAGGACAACCACGTGATCGCTGCCGGCGGCGTGGTCCCGGCGCTCGAGGCGGTCCGTGCCGCCTACCCCGACGTTCCGGTCGAGGTCGAGGTGACCGACCTCGGCCAGCTCGAGGAGCTGCTCGACGCCGGCTGCGAGCGCATCCTCCTGGACAACATGGACGACGCCACGATGGCCGAGGCGGTCCGGGTGACCGATGGCCGCGCGACCCTGGAGGCGTCGGGCGGGCTCACGCTCGAGCGTGCGCAGGCGGTCGCCCGCACCGGGGTGGACTTCATCTCGGTGGGCGCACTCACCCACTCGGTCCGCGTGTTCGACATCGGCATGGACCTCTCGCCCCACCACGTCGCCGGCTCGGCTCCCGCCGCCTCGGGGACCCCGAAGGTGCGGGAGGCCTGACATGTCGCTGCTGGCGGCCGACATCGGCAACACCGACACCGCACTCGGCCTGATCACGGACGGAGCGGTCTCCGCTCACTGGCGGGTGTCGACCCTGGAGCACCGCACCTCGGACGAGTGGGCGGTGCTCCTGCGGGGGCTGCTCGCCGAGCATGCCGGGATCTCGGGGATCGCGGTGTGCTCGACCGTCCCCGCCGTGCTCCACGAGTGGCGGGCGATGCTGCCCGAGCACTTCGGCGGGGTGCCCCACGTGGTGGTCGAGCCCGGGGTCCGCACCGGCATCCCGGTCCTCGTCGACAACCCGCGCGAGGTGGGATCTGACCGCATCGTCAACGCTCTTTCCGCCGCCACCGACTACGGCGGGCCGGCCATCGTGGTCGATTTCGGCGGGACCGCCACGACCTTCGACGTGGTGAGCGAAAAGGGTCAGTACGTCGGTGGGGCGATTGCCCCGGGAATCGAGATCTCCCTCGAAGCGCTCGGCCGCCGCGGCGCCCAGCTGCGGAAAGTGGAATTGCAGCGACCGCGTTCGGTGATTGCGAAGAACACGGTCGAGGCATTGCAGTCCGGAATGGTCTTCGGCGTCGCCAGCCAGGTCGAGGGGCTGGTCGCTCGGCTCACGGCGGAGCTCGGCGCAGCGCCCGAGGACGTCACGGTCATCGCCACCGGTCATCTGGCTCCGCTCGTGATGGGCGAGTGCCGCTGCTTCACCGACCACGCGCCGTGGCTCACCCTGCGTGGTCTGGAGCTGGTCTTTTCCCGAAACGTCTGAGGTCCTTTGTGCGCGAATGTTTTCCCGCTGGTTCAATCCGCAATTCGCACCCCGGATAACTTCATGACATGCTGCGCTCGACAATTCCCTGGAAAAGACGGGTGAAAAGAAATGGCGCAAAAGGTTCACATCGTGCTGGTCGATGATCTCGACGGATCCGACGCCACCCAGACGGTGTCGTTCGGCCTCGACGGGACGTCGTACGAGATCGACCTCAACGACAAGAACGCCGCCGCGCTGCGCGACGTGCTGAGCGGCTACATCGGCCACGCCCGCAAGGTGAGCTCGTCGTCCCGCAGGCGCAAGTCCACCGCCACCTCGGGCCCCGGCGCCTCCGAGATCCGTGACTGGGCCAAGGCCAACGGGATGAAGGTCTCCGACCGTGGCCGGGTGTCGGCCGAGGTCCGCCAGGCCTACGAGGCCGCTCACTGACCCCGGGCAGGTTGCCTGTCGGCTCACTGGGTTTCGACACGCTCGCACGCCCTCGCAGGCTCGGGCGCGTCGCTTGCTCAACCTCCCCGAGCCCACGGTGCCCGCTCGTTCCTCGCGGGCACCTGCTCGGTGATGTTCGCTCAGAGCAGACCCATCTCGGGAACGCGTAGGCTTGTGACAGGGTTGAACACCATGTCCCGCTGAAACCAAGGGGGGCGGCCCCGGAGTTGGCAGGAGAGATGCAATGTTCGAGCGGTTCACCGACCGAGCCCGCCGGGTGGTCGTGCTGGCCCAGGAAGAGGCCCGCATGCTCTCCCACAACTACATCGGGACCGAGCACATCCTGCTCGGCCTGATCCACGAGGGCGAAGGAGTCGCCGCCAAGGCACTCGAGAGCCTGGACATCTCGCTCGAGGCGGTGCGCGCCCAGGTCGAGGAGATCATCGGGCAGGGCCAGCAGGCGCCGAGCGGCCACATTCCCTTCACCCCGCGCGCCAAGAAGGTCCTCGAGCTCTCCCTGCGCGAGGCGCTGCAGCTCGGCCACTCCTACATCGGGACCGAGCACATCCTCCTCGGCCTGATCCGGGAGGGCGAGGGAGTCGCAGCGCAGGTCCTGCAGAAGCTCGGCGCCGATCTCAACCGCGTCCGCCAGCAGGTGATCCAGCTGCTGTCGGGCTTCCAGGGCAAGGAGTCCGCGGGCGCCGGCGCCACCACCGGTGCCTCAGGCGGCGACGCGCCCAGCTCCTCGCTGGTGCTCGACCAGTTCGGACGCAACCTCACCCAGGACGCCCGCGAGGGCAAGCTCGACCCGGTCATCGGCCGGGAGCAGGAGATCGAGCGGGTCATGCAGATCCTGTCCCGGCGGACCAAGAACAACCCGGTCCTGATCGGCGAGCCCGGCGTCGGCAAGACCACCATCGTCGAGGGTCTGGCGCAGGACATCGTCAAGGGCAACGTCCCCGAGACCCTCAAGGACAAGCAGATCTACACCCTCGACCTCGGCGCGCTGGTCGCCGGGTCGCGCTACCGCGGCGACTTCGAGGAGCGGCTCAAGAAGGTCCTCAAGGAGATTCGCACCCGCGGCGACATCGTGCTGTTCATCGACGAGATCCACACCCTCGTCGGGGCCGGCGCGGCCGAGGGAGCCATCGACGCGGCCTCGATCCTCAAGCCGATGCTGGCTCGCGGCGAGCTGCAGACGATCGGTGCCACCACCCTCGACGAGTACCGCAAGTACCTCGAGAAGGACGCCGCGCTCGAGCGTCGCTTCCAGCCGATCCAGGTCGCCGAGCCCTCGATCGCCCACACGATCGAGATGCTCAAGGGGCTGCGCGACCGCTATGAGGCCCACCACCGCGTGACGATCACCGACGAGGCCCTCGTCTCGGCCGCGACGCTGGCCGACCGCTACATCTCCGACCGGTTCCTGCCCGACAAGGCCATCGACCTGATCGACGAGGCCGG
>NZ_DASSXS010000271.1:0-5534 GCF_035703625.1 Nocardioides sp.
CTGGTCGCCGCGATGGCGGTGGGCTGTGCGCGGGCGTCGCTCGACCTGACCCGTGAGCTGCTGGAGCAGGCCGGGGTCGAGGTCGACTACGACCGGCCGGCAGTCGTCCAGTCGGCGGCCGCCGCCAAGTTCCTGCAGATGGAGGCCGACTGGGAAGCCGCGCACCTGCTCATGCTGCAGGCCGCCTGGATGGCCGACAACCGCAAGCCCAACTCGCTGGAGGCGTCGATGGCCAAGGCGAAGGCGGGCAGGGTCGGCTCCGACATCACCCTCAGCTGCGTGGAGCTCGCCGGCTCGGTCGGCTACAGCGAGACCGAGCTGCTGGAGAAGTGGGCGCGCGACTCCAAGATCCTCGACATCTTCGAGGGCACCCAGCAGATCCAGCAGCTGATCGTGGCCAGACGGATCCTGGGCCTCTCGAGCGCCGAGCTGAAGTAGCTAGCGGCCGCTGCTGACAACGCCGGGGGCCACGGCGTTGTCAGTGGGAGCCTCGTTCGCGGCGGTCTTCCTCGCTGCCGTCTTCCTCGCCGGGGCGTCCTCGGTCGACTTGCGCGGCGGGGGGAGCTTGCCGCTCGGCGACGACTTCTTCGCCGGCTTCTTGCGCGCCTGCGGCTTGGGGGCGACGTTCTTGGCCACGTCGGCCGGGGTGACCGGAGCCTCGGGCTGGGTGGCCGGCGGGGGTGGCTCCACCGGTGCTGCGGACGCTGCGTCGCGGTCGGTCGCGGGTCGGGGAGCGGCGGGCCTCGGGGGAGCAGGAGCGGGAGCGGGGGCCGAGGGCGGCGTTCGACGCGGAATGCGCGCCACCACGGCCCCGGCGGTCTGGCCGCCCACCGCGGCTGCGCCGCGCAGGACTCGTCCGGCGATGGTCCCTCCGGTCTTCAGCGTGCTCGTGATCCTCGGGTGCAGCTTGCTCACGGGGCATCCCTCCTGTGCTCGGTCGGGCCTGGTGCGCAGTCAAGCACGTCGGCGCAAACGAAGCCCCGCCCCGGGTCGGCCGGGGCGGGGCTGCTGAGGCGGGTGGATCGACGGGCGCTCAGGCGATCTCGCGGAACGGGTCGTGCTCGGAGAGGATCCGCTCGACCCGCGCCTGGTCGAGCCGGGCGTGCACGGCCTGGCTCTCCTGCGCGTCCCGGACGCACTTGGCGAGGGTGAACGACGAGGTCGTCAGGTACATCACCCCGAGTCCGAGGAAGGCCCTGATCCAGGGATCCACGGGCAGGTAGATCACCGCGAAGATCAGGGTCAGCAGGGCGATGCCGAAGGAGATGCCGGCCTGCATGAAGAAGGCGTTGGTGTTCTTGGGCTGCGTCTGGGTGCTCATGGTCCAAGCCTCGCGGCGACGGCGGGTCCTGCCACCGGTCGTCGTACCCGACCTCGGTTGAGTACGTAGCCTCAGCGCATGAAGCTGTACGCCGACACCCCGGCCCGCGCCACCCGTCAGGCCCTGGCCGACGTCCTGTTCCTGCTCTGGCTCGCCCTGTGGGTGATGGCCGGGAACGCCGTCCACGACGCCACCCTGGAGCTGGCCGGACCCGGCCGGCAGACCGAGGAGTCGGCCACGAGCCTGTCGGAGTCGATGCAGGCGGCGGGAGACGCCCTCGATGACGTCCCTCTCGTGGGCGACAGCGCCCGCGCGCCGTTCGACCAGGCAGCCGACGCGTCCGACGCGCTGGCCGATGCCGGGCGCGCCGAGGTGGAGGCCGTCGAGGGGCTGGCCTTCTGGCTGCGGTTGTCGGTGACGCTGGTCCCGGTCCTGGTGGTGGCGGCCTTCTTCGTCCCGGTCCGGTGGCGCTTCGTCCGCGAGGCGACCGCCGGCCAGAGGTTCGTCGACGCGGAGGCCGACCTGCAGCTGTTCGCCCTCCGCGCCATGTCCAACCAGCCCATGCACCAGCTCGCCCGGATCTCCGACGACCCGGTCGGCGCGTGGCAACGGGGCGACCGGGAGGTCGTCCACGCCCTGGCCAGGCTGGAGATGCGGTCGGTGGGCCTGAAGCCACCTCCGGTGCGCAGTGCCTGATCGGACGGAGGCCTGATCGGACGGAGGCCCGACTGGACAGGGTTGGCAGACTGCACCGCATGTCGGACCAGAAGCGCAGCCAGCTGATCATCTCCGTCCTCGACGACGCGTTCGCGCCGCTGATGAAGGCAGACCCGGTGGCGTTCCGCGCCAAGTACCGCAAGATGGCCGCCGACCCCCACGCGTTCTACCGGGGGAGCGCCTGCCTCTTCTACGCGGACGTGGTCGACGCCGACGACCCCTACGTCGACGAGCACAGCGGCCGGATCTGGGTCCACGGTGACCTGCACGTCGAGAACTTCGGCACCTACCTGAACTCCAACGGCAGGCTGGTCTTCGACATCAACGACTTCGACGAGGCCTACCTGGGCCGGTACACGTGGGACCTCCAGCGATTCGCCGCGTCACTGGCCCTCACCGGCTGGCAGAAGGCACTACCGGAGGAGGACGTACGCCGTCTGATCGGGAGGTACGTGCGGTCCTACCTCTCCCAGGTCGACGCCTACCGCCACCGCGAGGACGACGACTTCGCGCTGCACCTCGACAACACCGGCGGACCGATCAAGGGGGCGCTGGTCGACGCTCGCAAGAGGCGGCGGGCCGACCTGCTCGACGGGACCACCGTGCTCGAGGACGGCACCCGCATGTTCCGCCACGACTCCTCGGTCCGGGAGCTGAGCAAGACCGAGCGCAAGAAGGTCGTCCGCGCCTTCGAGCGGTACCTGGACACCATCCCGGAGGACAAGCGGTTCGACCGGGAGCTCTTCTACGACCTGCGCGACGTCGTGGGCAAGACCGGCTTCGGCATCGGCAGTGCCGGGCTGCCTGCCTACAACCTGCTGGTGGAGGGCTTCAGCCAGGCGCTCGACAACGACGTCGTGCTGTCGATGAAGCAGGCGAACGTGCCGGCGGTGAGCCGGTTCGTCGACACCGGCGACGTGGACGACTACTTCGAGAACGAGGGGCATCGCACCGTCGTCAGCCAGCGCGCGCTGCAGGTGCACACCGATCCGCTGCTGGGCCACACCTCGCTCGACGGCGTCGGGTTCGTCGTGGCGGAGGTGTCGCCGTACGAGGTCGACCTGGACTGGTCGGGGATCACCGAGCCCGACGACATCGCCGCGGTGGTCGACCTGCTGGGCCGCGCGACGGCCAAGATCCACTGCGCCTCCGACGAGGACAGCGAGCAGGACCTCGTCGACTTCCAGGTGGAGGACGCGATCGCCGAGAGCCTCGAAGGCCGCCGGCGGGAGTTCACCGGCTGGGTGACCGACTTCGGGGTGGAGTACGCCGTGCGGGTGCAGCAGGACCACGGCCTGTTCGTGGAGGCCTTCCGCGAGGGACGGATCGGCGTCTCCGCCACCTAGGCCCGGCCGGCGCTCACCCGGCCGAGGCACCGCCCGATGCCGTCGCCGTGAGGTGGGCTGGCGCGGCCAGCCCGGCGGCAGCGAACGCCACGTCGAGGGCGGTGGTGACCGCCGACGCCCGCTCCTCGGGGACCAGCGAGACGACCGAGCCGCCGAACCCGCCCCCGGTCATCCGGGCGCCGAGGGCGCCGGCCTCGCGGGCGGTCACCACGGCCAGGTCGAGCTCGGGGCAGGACACCTCGAACTCGTCTCGCAACGAGAGGTGGGACGCGTCGAGCAGGAGACCCAGTGCGGGCCAGTCCCGGCGACCGATCGCGTCCACGGCGTCGGTGACGCGCGCGTTCTCGGTGACGACGTGACGGGCGCGGCGCCTGAGGACCTCGTCGTCGAGGCCGTCGAGGTCGGCCGGCGATGCCCTCCGGAGCGAGGCGACGCCGAGGGCACGGGCCGCGGCCTCGCACTCCTGGCGCCGTTCGGCGTAGCCACCCGTGGCGTGGTCGTGGGTGACCCCGGTGTCGGTCACCACGAGCGTGAGGCCCTCCTCGGCCAGGGGGAGCGGGACGTCGCGCGTGGTGTCGTCGTCGAAGTCGATGAGCAGGGCCGAGCCCTCGGTCGCGAGCATCGCCACGGTCTGGTCCATGCCCCCGGTCGGGGCGCCGACGTACTCGGTCTCGGCGCGCACGCACACGTGGGCCAGCCGCGTGCGCACCTTCTCGGAGAGCGGCAGGTCGAGCAGTCCGGCCACGGCCACGGCCACGGCGCACTCCAGCGCGGCCGAGCTGGAAAGACCCGCCCCGATGGGGACGTCGCTGTCGACGCGCACGTCGAGGCCGGGCACGTCGAGGCCGCTCTGGCGCAGGGCCCAGAGCACCCCCGTGACGTAACCCGCCCATCCGCTGACCGTCCCCGGTGCCAGGTCCTCGACGTTGCCGCGCCACGGGTCCTCGAACGACTCGCTCCGCAGGTCGAGCGAGCCGTCCGGTCGGGGCGCCACGGCGGCCGAAGCCGCCCGCGGCAGCGCCAGGGGCAGGCACAGCCCGGCGTTGTAGTCGGTGTGCTCACCGATCAGGTTGACCCGGCCGGGTGCCCGGCCGATGGCTGCTGGGTTGAAGTCCACGTGCACAGCCTAGGAAGGCGGGGGAGTGGATACTGGTCACGTGCGCTTCCTCGACGACGCGGCCCCGCCCCACGACCTCACCTACGACGACGTCTTCATGGTTCCCCGGCAGTCCTCGGTGGGCAGCCGGTACGACGTCGACCTGGCGACGGCCGACGGCACCGGAGCCACCCTCCCGCTCGTGGTCGCCAACATGACCGCCATCGCCGGCAAGCGGATGGCCGAGACCGTGGCGCGCCGAGGCGGGATCGCGGTGATCCCGCAGGACATCCCGCTGCCGGTGGTCGCCGATGTGGTGACGTTCGTGAAGTCGCGCCACCACGTCTACGACACGCCGATCGAGCTGCGGACCGACCAGACGGTGGCCGAGGCGCTGGCGCTGATCCCGAAGCGCGCGCACCGTGCCGCGGTGGTCGTGTTGGGGGGGAAGCCGGTCGGCGTGGTCTCGGAGGCCGACTGCGTCGAGGTGGACCGGTTCGCCCAGGTGGGGCAGGTGATGAACCCGTCCTTCGTGCAGATCCCCGCGGACACCGACCCCCGAGCCGCCTTCGACGCTCTCGACGGTGCTCGCGCGCCGCTGGCCGTCGCCGTCGACGCGGCGGGACACCTGATCGGGGTGCTGACACCGACCGGAGCGCTGCGCACCACGGTCTACCAGCCGGCCGTCGACGACGCCGGTGGGCTGCGCGTCGCGGCCGCGATCGGGGTCAACGGGGACGTGAAGTCCCGGGCCGCCGAGCTGCTGGAGGCCGGGATCGACTGCCTGGTCGTCGACACCGCCCACGGGCACCAGGACCGCATGACCGAGGCCCTGGGCGCGGTCCGCGCGCTGTCACCCGGGGTGCCGGTCGCCGCCGGCAACGTCGTCTCCGCTGACGGCACCCGGGCGCTGATCGAGGCGGGCGCGGACATCGTCAAGGTCGGCGTCGGACCCGGTGCCATGTGCACGACCCGCATGATGACCGGGGTCGGCCGCCCGCAGTTCTCGGCCGTGCTCGAGTGCGCGGAGGCCGCCCGTCAGCTCGGCAGGCAC
>NZ_DASSXS010000046.1:0-2052 GCF_035703625.1 Nocardioides sp.
GGCGCATGCAGGTCTCGCACGAGTCGATCTACCGGTCCTTGTTCGTGCAGACCCGCGGCAGCCTGCGCAAGGAGCTGACCGCGCACCTGCGCACCAAACGGGCCACCCGGCGCCCGGCCGGGACTCGGCAGCCCGACGGACGCGGCGGTCGCCCGGGCATCCTGAACATCGCTCAGCGGCCGGCCGAGGCCGCCGACCGGGCGGTCCCCGGTCACTGGGAGGGCGACCTGGTGTTCGGCAAGTACATGAGCCCGGTGGCCACCCTGGTCGAACGCTCGACCCGGTTCGTGATGTTGGGGCCCTGCCGGACGGCCATAAGGCCGACGTCGTGGCCGAGGCCCTGGCGGCGAAGATCACCACCCTGCCCGCGGCGTTGACCAGGACTCTGACTTGGGACCAGGGCCACGAGATGGCCGCCCACACCCGGTTCACCGAAGCCACCGGAGTCGAGGTCTACTTCTGCGACCCCAAGTCCCCCTGGCAGCGCGGCAGCAACGAGAACACCAACGGCTTGTTGCGTCAGTACCTGCCCCGCTCCTTAGACTTCCGGACGCTGACCCAGGCCGACTTCGACGCCATCGCCGACCAGCTCAACGGACGCCCTCGACAGACCCTCGGGTTCAAGACACCATCACAAGCACTGGCCGAGGTGTTGCGTTGACGGCCTGAGCCCGCAGGCATGAGCGGGCACTTGTTCAGCGGTCCCGCTGCCGCCTGAGGCGCGTCCTCCCCGCCTCAGCCGGGAAGCAGGCGTCGTCCCGAGACAGAGAACGGGGTGACCCTGACAACGAGGGTCCGCACTCCGTCCGCCCACGGGAAGGGGAGGGACCGCTCGTCACTGGCCAGCTCGTCGGCCGGGACGAACGACGCGGTGCCACGGACCACGACACTCCAGCCGGACTGGGTGTAGTCGTCGAACTCGTCCACCTCGAACGCCACCGTGGCGGAGTCGAGGTGGCGGGCGATGGTGTTGGCGGGTGAGGTGCGGAAGAGCACCGTGTCGCCGTCCAGCACGTAGTTGACGGGGAGCACGACCGGCCCGTCCTCGTCGACGAAGGCGACGCGTCCCACCGATGTACTCCCCATCAAGTCGCGGCACTCCCCAGCCGGCATCTCGGTCAGCCGGCCGGGGAACCAGTGTTCGGTGGTCCTCATCGGAGCACCTCGTGGCGGCGGACCGGGCCGATCCGTGCCCACTGCTTGCCGAGGCCCCAGGTGTCACCGGACAGCGTCGTGGCAAGCACGACCATGGACAGCGCTCCCAGCAGGTGGTCGTCGACGACCGGGTTGTTCTCCAGGGGCATCGAGGCGACCCACATCATCAGGTAGAGCAGCGCCCCGGAGGCTGCCGCGATCCGGATGCCGGTCCCGAGGGTGAGGGCGAGGCCGATGCCAAGAAGCGCCAGCATGAAGAGCCAGTTGACCCAGGTGTCTCCCGCGATGTCGTTGAAGAACGACTGGAAGGGGTTGTCGGCCGGGACCCCGAAGGTGAGGAACCCGAAGGTGGGGCTGCCGCCGTTGATCCAGGCGTCGGGACCGAACCGGTCGACCGCACCGGTCTCGGGGTTCACCCCGGTGGCGTAGCCCAGGGCCAGCAGCTTGTCGAAGAATGCCCACAGGAAGGTCACGCCGAAGCCGATCCTCAGCGCTGCGAGAGCGCGCCGGGCGATGCTGTGAGTGACCACGTCCTGCTCGAGCATGACGTTGACATCGGACGGGTGATGAACAGTGCTCATGGCGTTGCCTCCGTTCGGGGCGCGTGGCCCGGCTTGATCTGACAGTTTCAGCCTGTCGGGTGGTGGCCCTGGGGAGCAGGGCCGTGCGACCGGACCTGGAGGGTCCTTGGTCCCGTCGGCTCCACACGCCGATCGAGTCGCCCGACCACCGCCAGCGGATCCGCCGGCGCGTCTCCGCTAGCCGCGGAGCAGCTTGGAGGCGAGTACGGCGGCCTGGGTGCGCCGCTCGAGGCCGAGCTTGGCCAGGATGCTCGACACGTAGTTCTTCACCGTCTTCTCGGCGAGGAACAGCCGCTCGCCGATCTGCCGGTTGGTC
>NZ_DASSXS010000149.1:0-16366 GCF_035703625.1 Nocardioides sp.
CTTCGTCAGTGCGCCGGATCTTCCCGTGGGTCTGGAGGTTCACGATCGAGACCCCAGGACGTCCCCCTTACGCCAACGGAAGGCTTGCCACCCCGCGAGCGCGAGCAGCACCACAAGGGCCGTCGGGAGCATCACCACGGGCGGGGTCAGCGAGCACGAGACCACACCGCCCCACGAGTTGTAGCACTCCGGAGGATTGGTATCCACGCCACTCACGGAACCGAACGTCTTGAAGACGAGGACCGCCAACGCCGCAGCCACAGCCATGTCCATGAGGGCCAACAGGAGGAGACGGGCTGGCTTCGAAGTGCGCTCGTCGCCGGACTTCACACTTCGAAGGTACTCGCATCGAGCGATGGTCCTATGTCGAACGGCGCTCGCGGCCGTCCGCGATCCGCTCGATCCTGCCGCGGTCGGCGCTCGCCCTGTTCCGGTGCGACCTACGACTGGTGGCATGTGGGAGCGGTACGCGTGGTTCGCCTTCCCCGCATGCGGACTGTGCCTTGTGGGCATCGTCGCGTCGTACATGTGGGACGACGAGTGGCTCCTCTGGCCCACACTGCTGGCCGTTCTCGCCTGCTTTGTCATGGTTCCGCTCGTGAGCGTTCGGCCGCTCCTTGCGATTCTCGCGGCTCGGCGCCCTGACGACGAGCGTCCGGGGCCGGACCAGCGAGCATCCGCTGACCGCGCGCGGCCCGGCGCACGCTCTCCGCTGGGCTGGCAACGGGACTTGCTCCACCCTGGTGGCTTCTGCGACACCGACCAGCAGGAGGCGGCGATCACGGCCAGGACGTAGGCGGGAGGCGGGTGGCAGCAGATTCCCCTGCTGCGAACCTCAGAGCTCGTCGACCACCACGTCGAGCTGCGTGCCGGCCCGGCCAGGTGGAGCCTCCTCGACCTTCCAGCCCAGGTCGCGCAGCAGGTCGGCGAGTGCGGCGGGGTTGCGGGGGTTGGCGCCGTGCTCCAGGGCCGCCCGGACGATCCGCCCCTTGGTGGCCTTGTTGAAGTGGCTGACCACCTGCCGTCGGCCGTTGGACTCGTGCAGCACCCGGACGGTCGCCACCCGGTGCGCCAGGTAGGCCGGCGGCCGCCAGAAGGCGGCGTACGTGGTGGAGCGGAGGTCCACCAGCAGCCCGTAGCCGAGGGCGTCCTCGACGGCAGCGCCGAGGACCGGCCGCCAGGCGGCAGCGACCGGCCCCAGCCCGGGGAGGGAGGTGTCGCCCGAGAGCCGGTACGCCGGGATCCGGTCGCCCGGCCGGACCAGCCCGAACAGGGCGGAGGTGACCGCGAGCCTGCTGGCCGCGCGTCGGCGAGCCGCGGTCGAGAGCGAGTCGGGGTCGAGGGCGTCGTAGAGCACCCCGGTGTAGACGTGGTCGGCACGAGCCGTCGCCGCGCTGCGCACCAGGCTGTTCAGGTGGAGCAGGTCGCGCTGGGTCGGGCCGATGCCCAGGGTGCGGGCAGCGTGCTCGGCGAGGACGACGCTGTGCATCGGCAGCTCCGGGTCGGCCTCGGGGGAGCACAGGTCCACCAGCGCTCCGAGGACCTTCTCGCGGGTCGGCCCCAGGCCCGGGAAGGCGAGCGAGTCCAGGTCCAGCGGCTTGCCGAGCCGCGGAACCGCCTTGGCCTCGCTCGGGGGCAGGAGGATGAGCACGGGTCAAGGCTAGGGTGAGGCGCATGTCGACCGAGCGCGTGGTCAGGGTGCGGAAGGCTGGCGAGGGCGTGGCCGCAGCGGCGTTGCGCGACGGCGTCGCGGCGATCCAGGCGGAGATGGAGGTCTCGGCCGACTTCCCGCCGGAGGTGGAGGAGGCGGCGGCGCGCGCAGCGGCGGCGCCCCGGTTGCCGGACCTCGACCGGACGGACCTCCCGTTCGTCACCATCGACCCGGCCTCCTCGATGGACCTCGACCAGGCCCTGCACATCGAGCGCGACCCGGATCACCACGGGGGGTACGTCGTCCACTACGCCATCGCCGACCTGGCCGCCTTCATCACCCCCGGCGACCCGGTCGACGCCGAGGCCAACCGGCGTGGCGAGACCCTCTACGGGGCCGACTCCAAGGTGCCGCTGCACCCGAAGGTGATCTCGGAGGACGCGGGGTCGCTGCTGCCCGAGCAGGTGCGGCCCGCGCTGCTGTGGACCATCAAGGTCGATGCCACCGGCGAGGGGACCGACGTCACCGTCCAGCGGGCCCGGGTCCGCTCGACGGCCCGGCTCGACTACGCCGCTGCGCAGCGCTCGATCGACGACGGCACCGCCACCGAGTCCCTGGCGCTGCTCGAGGAGGTCGGCCGCCTGCGCCTCGAGCGCGAGGCCGCCCGGGGCGGGGTCTCGCTTCCCCTGCCCGAGCAGGAGGTCGTGGTCGACGGCGACAGCTGGAGCCTGGCGTTCCGGGAGCTCCTCCCGGTCGAGCAGTGGAACGCCCAGATCTCCCTGCTCACCGGGTTCGCCGCCGCGTCGCTGATGGTCTACGCCAGGGTCGGGCTGCTGCGCACCCTGCCCGATCCGGACCCGCGCGACGTGCAGCGGCTGCACCGCACGGCCAAGGCGCTCGGCATCGACTGGCCCGCCGAGCTGATCTACCCGGACTTCGTGCGGTCGCTCGACCCGATGCGGCCCACGCACGCCGCCATGGTCGCCGCCTGCACCCGCCTGCTCCGCGGCAGCGGGTACGTCGGCTTCGACGGCGAGGTGCCGGCCGAGCCGCAGCACGCCGCACTCGCCTCCGAGTACGCCCACGTGACCGCGCCGCTGCGCCGGCTCGGCGACCGCTACGCGGGCGAGATCTGCGTGGCCCTGTGCTCCGGTGACGAGGTGCCCGACTGGGTGACCGCCAAGCTGCACGAGCTGCCGGAGACCCTTCGTGCCTCGGCGCAGCGGGCCAGCCGCTACGAGCACTCGATCCTGGACCTGGTCGAGGCGGGGGTGCTCGCCCAGCGGGTCGGCGACAGCTTCGACGCCGTGGTGGTGGAGGTCGACGAGAACGACGCGCGGCGCGGCGAGCTCACCGTCCCCGACCCGGCCGTCGAGGCGCGGGTCCTCGGCTCCTCGGAGCTGCCTCTGGGCCAGGCGATCCGGGCGAGGCTGGCCCGGGCCGACGTCGCGGCGCGCTCCGTGGAGTTCGAGCTCGCCTGAGCCTCACGCCGGCAGCGCCAGCAGGTCCTCGTGGTGCACCGTGACCTCCAGGTGACCGTCGGCCAGCTCGGCCAGCCGACGCCCGAGGTAGTCGGTCCGCAGCTCCTCCAGCTCCGGACGCTGCTCGCACGCCGCGCCGACCCACCCGTCCAGCCACGCGGCGCTCAGCGCGCCTGCTCCGGACCCGAGGACCCAGGGGCTCGGTCGCACCAGGACCTCGAGACCGGCCGTGGTGAAGCCGGCCACTGCTGTCGCGAACGCATCCGGGCCCAGGCGCCTTCCCGCCAGCGAGTCCCGCCGCTGGTGGTCGTTGAAGGCCGCCCCGAACAGCCCGTCCGAGGGATCCCCCGGGCTGAGCTCCACGTGGCCGGTGACGCTGAGGGTGATCAGGGTGGGGCACCTGCTGCCGACGCAGGTGGCGACGAACCGGTCGAGCTCCTGGCCGGTCATCATGTCGAGCAGGGCGGAGGCGGTGACCAGCGAGGCACCTGACAGCTCGTCAGGGTCCAGGCGGGTGATGTCGCGCTGCACGGTCTCCACGCTGACGGGAGCACCGTCGGCCGCCGTACGGGGAGCTCCTGCCGCGGCCAGCGGCAGCAGGGCGGCGTCCCTGTCGGACAGCACCCAGTGCTGGGGACCGGGGAGCCGCGCGGCCAGCCAGCGCGCCATGGAACCGGTGCCGCAGCCGAGGTCGTGCACCTGCAGCACGCCGTCGCGTCCGAGCCGGGACCGGAGCACCTCGACGAGGTCGGTCGCGCGCGCCGCCGCATCGGCCGGCTCCCGCAGCCCCAGCCAGTCGGCGCCGGCACGCACCGGTTCCGTCGTCATGTCGGCCGATGCTGCCAGAAGTGCCACCGGCGGAGGCGGTTCACGGGTTTCCCGCACCGGTGAACCGAAATCGGGCAACACTCGTAGCAGCGGGTACGCGGAACAGTCGGAGGCGCCATGGTCACGGTTCGGCGAGGTCTGCTGGCCGGTGCGGCCGCGCTCGTCCTGCTGCTCGCCGTGCTCACGGTGGCCGTCGGTCTCGGCGCACCGGGCTGGGCGGTCGGACTGTTCCTCGCGCTGGTCGTCGTCGCATGGGTGACCCGGGCTGCCGACGGCACCCTGGGGCCGGCCGACCTGGTGACGCTCTCGCGTGCGGTGCTGACGTGTGCGCTCGCCGCGCTCGTCGCGGAGGCCTTCCTCCACGACGCGGCGGTCACCGCGATGGTGACGCTCGCGGTGCTGGCGCTGCTCTCGGACCTCGTCGACGGCTGGGTCGCGAGGCGCACCCGGACCGTGTCCCGCTTCGGTACCCGGTTCGACGGTGAGGTCGACGCCTTCCTGATCCTGGTCCTGAGCGTCTATGTCGCGGAGGCCGTCCACGGCTGGGTGCTCGCCATCGGCCTGGCCCGCTACGCGTTCGGTGCTGCGGGGTCGGTGCTGCCGTGGATGCGGGCCCAGCTGCCACCCCGCTACTGGCGGAAGGTCGTCACGGCGGTCCAGGGCATCGTGCTGACCGCGGCGGTCGCCGACGTCATCTGGTCCCCGCTGATGTCTGCTGCCCTGGTGGTGGCCCTGGCGTTGCTGGCCGAGTCGTTCGGCCGGGACGTGGTCTGGCTCTGGCGCCGCCGGTCGCCGGCGCGCCACCAGCTCGTCGTTCCGGGCGCTCCGGGGAGCTGAGGCCGTGAAGCAGGACGAGCGCGCACCCTTCGACCGCGCGCTGGACCGTGCGCGCCGCAGGGGCTACCCGCCCGGCGAGTTCGTCGGGCAGGAGAGCTTCATGCGGGCCCGGGAGATCCGCGCGCTGGCGGTCAGGGCCGGGATCGGGCCGGGCGTCTCGGTGCTCGACCTGTGCTGCGGCGTGGCCGGTCCGGGGCGCTTCGTGACCGCGGAGCTCGGCTGCCGCTACCTCGGCGTGGACCAGAGCGACGCCGCGATCGCCATCGCGCGCGAGCGCGCCACCGGCCTGGGCTGCCGTTTCGAGGTCCGCCAGGTGCCGCCCGTGCCCGATGGGCCGTTCGACGTCGTGCTGCTGCTGGAGACGATGCTCGCGTTCGCGGACAAGGAGACGTTGCTGCGCGAGATCTGCTCGGCCCTGCCGGTGGGCGGACGCTTCGCCTTCACCATCGAGGAGGGGGCACCCCTGACAGAGGCCGAGCGGCAGCTGATGCCCGATGCCGACACGGTGTGGTTGCTGCCCCTGTCCGACCTGGTCCCGCTGCTGGAGCAGGCGGGGTTCCGTGTCGACTGGCTGGAGGAGTGCAGCGCGGCCCACCGGGAGACGGCCGAGTCCCTGACCGGGGCGTACGCCGCCGACGCAGGCGCGATCGCGACCGAGGTCGGGGACCGGGCGCTCGACGAGCTGCTGGCTGCCCATCGGCTGTGGAGTGACTGGCTCGGACGGGGGCGGGTACGCAAGTTCGCGGTCGTCGCCCAGAAGGTCGCCCAGAAGGCGGCCCAAGAGGTGGCTCAGCAGGTGGCCCAGTAGATGGGTCAGCCGGGCAGCCTGAGCACCACCTGACCGTCCGGGCCGCGTACCTGCACCCACGAGATCTCCTCGCGCCTCGCGGAGGTGGCGCCGGAGATCTCCATCGTCATGCCCGTCACGGACTTCCAGCTGCCGACCTTCTCCAGGTGTCCGTCCCAGGTCTGCACGCACAGGGTGTAGTCCATCGACGGGGGCAACCGGTGCCCCAGGGCCTCCCGGTCGTAGGTGCTCGTGAGGCCGAGCCGGGTGCCCCAGGTGACCGACTCCAGGGTCACGCTGGCCTCCAGGGGTACGTCGCCCACGGGATGCATGCGCTCGGCGGCGACGGGGGAGGGCTCGGTGCTGGTCCCGGCCGTGCCCGGTCCGGACCCGTCACCGGATCCGACCTGCGACACGGCGACCGGTACCAGCACCGCCACCGCGGCAGCGGCCACCCCCGCGGCGATCAGGGCCCGCCGACGTCGGGCGCCACGCACCCGGCGCGACAGTGCCGGCAGGAGCGTCTCCGGCACCCCACCGTCGTCCACGGGGTGCTCCAGCACGCTCGGCTCGACCCGGCCCAGCAGCCCGGGGATCCCGGCCAGGTCGCGCATCGCGCGGCTGCAGACCTCGCACCCGTCGAGGTGCTTCTCGAACTCGAGCCGCTCCGCCGGCGAGAGGGCGCCGATGACGTAGGCAGCAGCGTCCTGGTGCATGGGGCAGCCGTCGGGAGTGCTCATGCGGGGTCCCCGCGGCGTTTCCCGGTGGAGGAGCGCAAGGGGAGAGACGAGGGACCCCGGGGGGTGCTCATGCGGTCACCCCCATCTCCTCCAGTGCCAGCCGCAACGCCCGGAGCGCGTAGTGGGTGCGTGACTTGACCGTGCCCTCCGGGACCCCGAGGCGCCGGGCGGCCTCCGCGACCGGTCGCCCCCGGTAGTAGCACTCGAGGAGCACCGCACGATGCTCGGGCGAGAGGCGGGAGATCGCCTCGGCGACCACCCAGGACAGCAGCATGTGGTCGACCGCGTCGTCGTTGGTGCCGCGCTCCGGAGGCTCGGCCACGGACAACTCGCGGTGCGTGCGCTGGCGGCGCCACTCGTCGGTCACGATGTTGCGGGCGACCGTGTACAGCCACGCCCGCAGTGCGGGGGGCGAGCTCTCGAGGATGGAACGGTGCCGCCAGGCACGCAGCATCGTCTCCTGGACGACATCCTCGGCCCGGCCCGCGTCGTGGCCGACCAGTCGGAGGCTGAAGCGCCACAGGGCGAGCGCATGCTCCTCGTGGAGCTGATTCATGAGCGCGACCTCGTCGTCCGGCATCTCACCCTCCTCTCACGGATACGAGCCGAGAGTCGCGCGGGTTCAACGGCCAGGGGCCGTCTTGGATCCAGTGTCCTCGCTCGGGCCGTACGCCGCGAGGAAACGATCGCGAAAGGCGTCCATCCGCCACACGGGCGCGTCCGGGCCGGGGCGCAGGCCTGCGTCCCATTCCCAGCCGGAGATCGCGTCGATGACGTCGTCGTCGCGCGAGATGACCGAGATCGGGACCTCGCGCCCGGCCCCGGCTCCCGACACGACGGTGGCGGGCTGGTGGTCGCCGAGCATGACGACGACGAGGTCGTCGTCGCCGTACGTCGTCAGGAAGCGGAGCACCGACCGGAGGGAGTACTCGATCGACTGGCCGTACGCCGCCCTGATCCGCGTGGGGTCGGGCCAGATGTCGCCCGCCGAGGGAAGCTGCTCGGGCATTCCGTCGTACACCGACCCGTCGCCGACCTCGGACTGGTCGATCATGCGCGGGATCCGCGACCAGGGCGCGTGGCTGGTGATCAGGTCGATCTCGGCCATCAGCGGTCGCCGCTGGTCCTCCGCGAGCTCCAGGCGCTGGACCGCGTCGAGCGTGAACTGGTCGGGCATCGTCGGGTAGCCGAACCGGGGCCCCTCGTAGCCGATGTTGCGCGAGTCGTAGATGTGGTCGAACTGGTAGAACTCGCCCTGCGGCCAGTCCCGGTTGTTGGCCGGCACCACGCCCACCGTGCGCCACCCGGCCCGGCCGAAGACCTGGCTCAGCGTCAGCCTCGAACCCGTCACGAGCAGGTCGTACCGCTGCTGGCTGTCGACCCAGAGCCCTGACTGGAAGGTGGCGTGGGCCAGCCAGCTGAGCGCGCCGAACGTCGAGGAGGTCAGGTACGCGCTCCGGCTGGAGAAGCCCGCCGCCCCCAGCCGACGGTCCCCGGCGGCGAGGACCTCGTTGACTCCCGGTGAGAACGACGAGCCCTCGACAGCGACCCGGCCGTAGCTCTCGACGAACACGAACAGGACGTCCTTGCCCCGGAGCTCGGTCAGCAGCTGGTGGGGTGGGACGTCCCGGAGGGGGTCGTCCTCGGCCGCCTCCGCGAAGCGTCGCTGGTCGCGGAGCTCGGACGGGATCCTGCTGACCTGGCCGTAGACGTAACGGGCCGTGTCGCTCGAGGCCAGCTCGCGGGTGTCACTGCGCACGTCGAGCAGCGCCAGCACGAGCCAGAGGGACGTGAGCACGCCGAGGGTCTGCCACGCCCGTCGCCGGTGCCGCACGGCCAGGCGGGTGAGACGCAGCAGCGCCAGCGGCAGGAGCATCAGGAGCGCCAGGGCGAGCAAGGTCCCCAGCACGAGGATCACCGTGCCGGGCCCGGCGCCGAACGAGTCGCGGAGGAGCTCGACCAGCTCCTGCGCGTAGGTCCAGTCGATCAGCGGGTCGAAGGGCCGGTTCAGCGCCTGCCCGAACCCGATGTCGAGGATCCTGGAGATCGACGACGCGGCGAGCACGAGACCCGCCACCACGGCCAGCGCGGTGCGCACTCGACCGAGCCGGGCGGGCAACGCCAGGACGACGGCGAAGAACACCAGCGCCTCGAGCGGCAGCCGCAGGAACGAGCTGAGGGGGAGTGGTACGAACGTGTCGCGGTCGGACTCCTCGGGAACCACCTGCACCGGGAGGTTCAGCGCGAGCAGCACCAGCAGCGCGGCGAGCACGGTGAGGACCCCCGCAGCGACCATGCGCCAGGTCGGTCTGGGCGATTCCGGTCGGGGAACGCGTTGAACCGCCCGCACGCGTCCTCCGTTCATAGTCCAATAGGGGGCTACACGTCTACGAACGAGTTGGTCGCGGCTCCGGTTCATCTCCGGCGCCGGGTGAGGTGGGCATGCAGCAGAGGGAGGCCCAGGCATTCTGGTTGCGCGAGCCCGGTGCCGGCGAGATCCGGTCGGTGGCGCTCGCGGCCCCCGGCCCGGACGAGGTCGCGGTTCGGACCCTGCGCTCGGCGGTGAGCCGGGGCACCGAGTCCCTGGTGTTCGACGGGCGGGTTCCGCCCAGCCAGTACGACCTGATGCGCGCGCCCTTCCAGGACGGTGCCTTCCCGGGCCCGGTCAAGTACGGCTACCTCAACGTGGGCGTGGTCGAGGACGGCCCCACCGACCTGCGGGGTCGCACCGTCTTCTGTCTGCACCCCCACCAGACGGCCTACGTCGTGCCCGTCTCCGCGGTCACCGTCGTACCCGAGGAGGTGCCGGTCGCGCGGGCAGTGCTCGCCGGCATCGTGGAGACGGCCGTCAACGCCCTGTGGGACTCCGCGCCTCTGATCGGCGACCGGGTGGCGGTCGTCGGCGCTGGGACGCTCGGCTGCACCGTGGCGCGGCTGTTGGCGCGCTTTCCCGGCGTCTCGGTCACGTTGGTCGATATCGACCCGCTGCGTGCCCGGGTCGCGTCATCATTGGACGTGGACTTCGCCCTCACCGACCGTGCCCCAGGCGGGCAGGACCTGGTGGTGCACACCAGCGCAACCTCGGAGGGCCTCCAGCTGTCGCTGGAGCTGCTCGCGCCGGAGGGCACGGTCACCGAGCTGAGCTGGTACGGCGACGACGTGACCAGCGTGTCGCTGGGGGGCGCCTTCCACTCGGGCCGCCTCACCGTCCGCGGCAGCCAGGTCGGCACCCTGTCGCCGGCCCGCCGGGGGCGGCGGACCACCGCGGACCGCCTGGCGCTCTCGCTCGACCTGCTGCGCGACCCGGCCTTCGACGCGCTGCTGACCGGTGAGTCACCCTTCGAGACGCTGCCCGAGGTGATGCCGCGTCTCGCCCACGGAGAGCTGCCGGCCCTCTGCCACGCGGTGACCTACTCGTCGGAGGCGTCGTGTTCAGCGTGACGGTCCGCGACCACATGCTGGTCGCGCACAGCCTGAGGGGCGAGGTCTTCGGGCCGGCCCAGCGGCTGCACGGCGCCACCTACGTCGTGGACGCGACCTTCCGCGGCGCCGACCTGGACGACGACGGCATCCTCGTCGACATCGGGCGCGCCACCGAGGAGCTGCGCCGCGTCCTGTCCGACCTCAGCTACCGCAACCTCGACGACGAGACGGCCTTCAAGGGCACCAACTCCACGACCGAGGTGCTCGCGAAGCACGTCGCCGACCGGCTGGTGGAGCAGCTGACTTCCGGCGCGATGGGGCCTGCGGCAGGCGTGAGCGGCATCGTCGTGACGCTGCACGAGTCCCACGTCGCCTGGGCGAGCTACGAGCGCGCGACATGAACGCCGGAGGCTCGCTGCACGTGGTGGTCCCGGACGGGATCGAGGACCCGGGCCGGCCCAGTGGCGGCAACACCTACGACCGGCTGCTCTGCGACCACCTGGCGGCCGACGGCTGGTCGGTGGCCGTGCGGGGCGTGGCCGGCGACTGGCCCTGGGCAGGGAAGGAGTCGTGCCGGGCGCTCGAGCACACCCTCGGCGGGATCCCGGACGGTTCCCTGGTGCTGGTCGACGGCCTGCTGGCCTCCGCCGTGCCGGAGGTGATGGTGCCCGCCTCGCGGCGGCTGCGGGTCGTGGTGCTCATGCACATGCCCATCGGCAGACGTGGCGCCGACGACGACTCGTGGGGGCGCGAGGGTGCCGTGGTGGGTGCGGCCGCCGCCGTGGTCACCACCAGCGCCTGGTCACGGGACTGGCTGCTCGAGTCCTACGGCCTCGACCCGGCGCGGGTCCACGTGGCCCGGCCCGGCGTCGAGCCTGCCGCACGCGCGCAGGGCAGCGCCGCCGGGCGGCGCCTGCTGTGCGTGGGAGCCGTGACCCCGGTCAAGGGGCACGACCTGCTGCTCGCCGCCCTGACCAGGATCGCCGACCTGGAGTGGCGGTGCCTGTGCGTCGGCAGCCTGACCAGGGCGGATGGCTTCGTCCAGGAGCTCTCGCGCGACATCCGCTCCGCCGGGCTCGACGACCGGATCGTCCTGACCGGTCCCCGCACGGGAGCCGAGCTCGAGGCGACGTACGCCGTCGCTGACCTGCTCGTGCTCGCGAGCCGGGCCGAGACCTACGGGATGGTCGTGACCGAGGCGCTGGCGCGGGGGGTGCCCGTGGTGGCGCCGGGAGTCGGCGGGGTCCCCGAGGCACTGGGCGAGACCCCCGGCGGACAGCCGCCCGGACTGCTCCTGCCGCCGGGCGATCCCGATGCGCTGGCCGACTCGCTGCGGCGGTGGCTGTCCGACCCTGACCTGCGGCAGGCGCTCCGCGAGGCCGCCGCCCGTCGTCGGGCGGCGTTGGGCAGCTGGCCGGAGACTGCGGACCGCGTGGCCGACGTCCTGGCGAAGGTGGCCCGATGAGCCGGCCGACGTGGAAGGCACTGGGCGCCGTCACCGGCGCCGCGATCCTGGGCGCGGTGCTGTGGCAGACCGGGATCGATCCGGTCCTCACCGGTCTGCGCTCGCTCGACCCCGTGACCCTCGCCCTGGGCGTGGCGCTCGGCGTCCCCACGACCGTGGCGTGCGCGTGGCGCTGGCACATCGTGTCGCGGGAGCTCGGAGTCAGGGTGGACCTCGGGACAGCCGTCGCCTCCTGCTACCGCGCGCAGTTCCTCAACAGCACCCTGCCCGGCGGCGTCCTCGGAGACGTGCACCGAGGGGTGCGCCACGGACGGGACGCCGGTGACACCGCACGGGGGATGCGTGCCGTGGCCTGGGAACGTCTCGCGGGCCAGGTCGTGCAGGCGGTCGTCGCGGTCCTGGTCCTGCTGCTGGTCCCGTCGCCGGTGCGATCGACCATGCCGGCGGTGCTCGGGGTGCTGCTCGTGGCCACCCTCGCCGCCGCCCTGCTGATCTGGCACGTCCCCTCTCCCGAACCGCCGTCGCTCGCGGGGCGGATGCTGATGGCCATCCGCGACGACGTGTGGAGGCTCGTCATGGTTCGCCACGCCTGGCCGGGCGTCGTGCTCGCGTCGACCGTCGCGCTGGGCTTCTACTTCGCGACGTACCTCCTCGCCGCTCACGCCGTCGGCGTGACGGCATCTGCGTTCACGCTGCTCCCGGTCGTGATGCTCGTCCTCCTCGCCGCGGGGCTGCCCCTGAACCTCGCCGGCTGGGGGCCGCGGGAGGGGATGGCTGCCTGGGCCTTCGCAGCCGCCGGGCTCGGTGCCGAGCAGGGCCTGGCGACCGCGGTGGCGTTCGCGGCCATCGTGCTCGTCGCCAGCCTTCCCGGTGCGGTCGTCCTGGTGGTGGCCTCGGCTCGTCGCCGACGGGTTCGCCCGGTCCCGCAGGCCCCGGGCGGGCCACCGCTGCCCGTCGTGCAGGGCGGGACCCATGGCTGAGCGTCCCTACACGATCCTGAGCTGCGGCATGTCGCTCGACGGGTATCTCGACGCCGCCGACCAGGGCCGGCTGGTCCTGTCGAACGACGCCGACCTGCAGCGGGTGGACGAGGTGCGGGCGGCGTGCGACGCGATCCTGGTCGGCGCCGCGACCGTGCGCAACGACAACCCTCGGCTGCTCGTCCGCAGCCAGACACTGCGTCGGCAACGAAGGGAGCGGGGGCTCGCGGAGACACCGATGAAGGTGACCGTCACCAGGCGGGCCGAGCTCGACCCGTGCAACAGCTTCTTCACCACCGGTGACAGCGAGAAGCTGGTCTACTGCGCCAGCTCTGCCGTCGTCGCCGGACGCCGACGTCTCGGCGCCGTGGCGACCGTGATCGACGGTGGCCAGCCGGTGGACCTCGCGCAGCTGGGGCAGGACCTGTTCGCCCGCGGCGTCCGGCGGCTGATGGTCGAGGGCGGCGGTCGCGTCCACACGCAGTTCCTCACCGCTGACCTCGCTGATGAGCTGCACCTGGTGATCGCGCCGTTCTTCGTCGGGAACTCACGGGCTCATCGCTTCGTCGGCGACGGCACCTTCCCGTGGCATCCCGGACGCCGGGCCAACCTCGCGGAGACCCGGCAGATCGGCGACGTCGTCCTGCTGCGCTATGCCCTGTCCCAGCGGTTCGCCGCGATCACCTAGAGAGACGCCCACCATGCATGCACCCTTCCCGCCCGCCACCGTCCGAGGTGAGGTCCCGCTCCCGTTGCGGCTGGAGGACGGCACCCTGGCGCAGGCCCGGGTGCTCAGCTTCGACGGCCTCCTCGACGGGCGCGAGCACGTGGCGATCGCCCTGGGCGACCGCGCCGACGACGACGTGACGGCGGCGCGTGACCTCCCGCTGGTGCGGGTCCACAGCGAGTGCCTCACCGGCGACGTCCTCGGGAGCCAGCGCTGCGACTGCGGACCGCAGCTGCGCGAGGCGGTCGAACGAATCTCCGACGCCGGGGGATATCTGCTCTACCTGCGGCAGGAGGGCCGGGGGATCGGGCTCTACAACAAGCTCGACGCCTACGCCCTGCAGGACACCGGGCTCGACACCTACGAGGCGAACCTGGCCCTCGGCTTCGAGAAGGACGAGCGCGACTACACCGTCGCCGCGCAGATGCTGCTGGCTCTGGGGATCACCGACCTCGACCTCCTGACCAACAACCCCGACAAGGCGACCCAGCTGCGATCCGCCGGGATCCGCGTCAACGAGGAGGTGCCCACGCGGTTGCACCTCTCCTCGGGCAACCGGCGCTACCTGGCCGCGAAGGCGTGGCGCGGACACACCCTCCGGTCCGTGTACGACGACGGCGTGGCAGGTCTCTGAGCGCCTGGGGACCGATGAGTCCGGGCGGTAACGCGAGTCGTCACATTGGCGTCGAGAGGAGAGCACGATGGGTAGGCTCGTCAGCCACACCAGCATCACCGTCGACGGATTGTGCGACGTCGGCGACTGGTTCGTCGCCGAGGGAGACCACGACCGGGCGGGAGTCCGGCAGCTCGCCGACTCGGCCGGCTTCGTGACCGGCCGCAAGTGCTACGAAGGCTTCCTGGGCTACTGGCCCTCGGCGACCGGTCCGTGGGCCGAGGTCCTCAACCCCATGCCGAAGTACGTCGCGTCGCGCACGTTGCGCGGTGACCTCGACTGGAACGCGCAGGTCATCGAGGGTGACGCGGTCGAGGGGATCCGGCGGCTGAAGGACGAGGTGTCCGGCGACCTGTTCCTCTCCGGCTGCGGTGAGCTCGCGTGCGACCTGCTCGACGGTGGCCTGGTCGACGAGCTGAACCTGTGGGTCCACCCGGCGCTCGGTGGTGCCGGGACCCGCCCCTTCGAGGGGACGACGCTGAGCCTGGCCCTCGTCGACGTGACCGGTTACGACTCGGGCGTCGTACGCCAGCGGTACCGGCCCCGGGGCTAGCGGCGCGGGCCCGCTGGCCCGGAACGGGGGAGGGAAGGGTCGCCGAGCCGGACCTACCGTCTGCGCGTGAGTGATGTCGTGGTGCGGTCGTCCCGGGGGACCGGAGGGGTGCTGGCGGCGACGTGCATCTCGACCCTGGTCGTCAATGCCAACACGTCGGCGGTGAGCATCCTGCTCCCGGCGATCAGCGAGGACACCGGGATGTCGCTGGACACCCTCCAGTGGGCGGTGACGGGCTACTCGCTCGTGGGCGCGGCGGTGATCATCACCTCCGGCTCGCTGGGCGACGTCTTCGGCCGCAAGCGCATCTTCCAGCTGGGACTGCTCCTGTTCGTGGCCTCGTGCGTGATGATCGCGCTCGCCGGCTCCGGCGAGATGGTCATCGCGGGGCGGCTCGTCCAGGGCGCCTCCGGGGCGACGATCCTGGCCTGTGGTCTGAGCCTGCTGTCGGTGGCGACGACGGGTGACGCGAACCTGCGCGCGGTGTCGCTCTGGGGCGCCGCGGCCGCCGTCGGCGCGGCGGCCGGACCGCTGCTCGGCGGCGTCCTGGTGGATGTGACCGGGTGGCAGGGCCTCTTCTGGATCGACGCGGGTGTCGCCGCGCTGTGCGTGCTGTTGACCTACGTGACCGTCTCGGAGTCCCGCGATCCCCACGCACCGCGCTCGATCGACTACGCCGGCACCGTCCTGATCGCGATGACGCTGATGCCGCTGATCCTGGGTGTCAGCAAGAGCGGCGACTGGGGCTGGTTCTCGACGGAGACGATCGTGTGCTTCGGCATCGCCATCGTCGCCGGGTTCGGGTTCGTGGCCGTCGAGCGCCGCGTCGCGGCGCCGCTGCTCGACCTGGGCCTGCTCCGCAACCGGATCCTGGTGGGTGCCACGATCGCCATCCTGATCGGCGCCGGCACCATCAACGCCCTGATGTACCTCCTGAGCCTGTACTTCCAGGACCCGGCCAGCCTGGGCTTCTCCCCGCTCGAGGCCGGTCTGGCGACGCTTCCGGCGACCGCGGGGCTGGTGCTGGTGGCGCCGATGGTGCCCAGGCTGGCGAAGAAGTTCGGAGGCCGGCAGGTCATCGGTGTCGGCTTCGTGATGACGACTGCCGGCTTCGTCGCGATCGGCCTGGCGGACGCGTCGTGGGTGTACGCCACCTTCCTGCTCCCGCTGGTGGCGATCGCGATGGGCATGGGCCTGTCCAACGGCCCCTCGTCCTCCGCCGCAACCGCTGCGGTCCCGGCCGAGCAGGTCGGTGAGGCCTCAGGTGTCTCCAACATGGCGAGGTACGTCGGCGCCGCGGTCGCCACCGCCCTGGCGGCGACCGTCTACGGCAGCGTGACCGCCAACCAGCGCGCGGACGGCGCCTCGGACTCCGAGGCGCTGGCTTCCGGACTGGCGGCTGCATCCTGGGTGATGGTGGTGTTCAGCGCGCTCGGCATCCTGCTCGCCCTCGTCGCCATCCGGCGGTTCCGTGCCGCTCAGGGCACGGTGCAGGACGCGGCGGCCTCGGCCGCGGCGCACCTGCACACGTTGCCGACGACGGCCGCGTCGGCGCCAGCGCCCCCGCGTGACCGCTCTCGTGTCGACCCGCCCGGGGGAGCGTCGCCCTGAGCAGTGCCCCGTGGGGGAGTGGCGCGGCGACCCCGCGCTGGTCGGGTGTCGCCGCACCTTCTGTCTCCGGTGTGGGGTGAGCCGGGCCGAGGGGGAGGCTGCGGCATCAGCCCGAACGCTGGGGGCGTCGCACGACCCGGCTCACCGACGAGGGTAGGAAGCCCTGGCCGCGGCAGCCACGAACATGACTATTTCGTGGGGCGGGGTCGACGCGCCCGGCGAGGCACGAGGGGGAACCACTGTGGTGTGGACGAGCGAGGCCCCCGTCTCGTCGTCCCCACCACAGTGGTGCACGCCCGCTCCATGCGCGATGGAGCGGGCGCTCCCACGGATCACGGACCCCGGTCCGTGCCGATGCCCGTCTGGAGGGAGCCGGTCCGCTGCCCGGGCAGTGTGCGGGGCGCTGTCACGACCTCCTCCCAGGACGCGGTGCGGGCTCCCCCGGGATCGGCAGGAAGCTTCCCGGACAACGCGGCCGGTCTGCACGGGGAACGACGAAGTCCGGACTGCCCTCGTTGTGCACGTGCAGCCAGCGATCGCGCACGAGCGGGACACGGGCACCGCAGTGCGGGCACGTTGCCTTGCGTCGTACGCCGGTGGCGGGAATGGC
>NZ_DASSXS010000060.1:0-16879 GCF_035703625.1 Nocardioides sp.
CGCGCGACTGGTCGAGGAGGTGGGGGCTCCGCCGTTCCGGGTCGCTCTCGACCTGGTCGGCCAGGTCGCCGCGGGGGTGGCCGACGCCCACGCGGCGGGCCTCGTCCACCGGGACATCAAGCCGGCCAACGTCCTGCTCCGTCGGCGGGACGGCGAGCTGACCGCCTACCTCGCCGACTTCGGCGTCGCCTGCCGTGTCGGCGCCGAGCCGCCGTCGGGTGAGCCCGGCGCGACCGGGACTCCCCTGTGGATGGCGCCGGAGGTGTGGTCGGGCAGGCCAGCCGGGGTGGCCGGCGACATCTACTCGCTGGGGTGCCTGCTCTGGGCGACGCTGACCGGCCGACCGCCGTACGCCGGAGCGACGGAGGAGCGGCTTGCCGCCGCGCACCGCGAGCAGCCGGTGCCGCAGCTGGTCGGCGACAGCCCGATGGTGCTGGCGGTCAACCGGATCCTGCTCCGGTCGATGGCCAAGGAACCCGCCGCCCGCTACCGCACCGCAGCCGAGCTCCGTGCCGACCTGCGCCATGCCTCGACGCTCTCCGACGTGGTGCGGGGCCGGGCGTCCTCGGCGCCGGCTCTCCGCCGGCTCGCGACCGCGGTGGCGCTGCTCGCCACGGCCGGTGCCGCGGCGCTGTCCGGCGTCCACGATGCGCCGGAACGTTCACCCGGCCCGGCCCCCGGCGAGCGTGCCCGCGCGGTGGCCAGCCTGTCCGCCGCCCTGGCCGACCGCGGCCTGATGAGCCGGGACGATGCCGACTGCACGGCGCGGCGGTGGATCGCCGGCGCGGGGCTCCGCACGATGGTGTCGGCAGGCTTCTTCGACGCCGACCTCGACTTCGTCGACCGGGCCGGCAGTGCCGCGACGCCGCGGATCGAGCGTGCAGCGACCGCGGCCGCCCGGGCCTGCGCGACGGAGCGCTAGCGTCGCCGGCGCATCGCCCGGGCCCGGGTGGCGAGGCTCGAGACCTTGTCCAGCACCCCGACGACGACCGGGTGGACGTCCATGCCCTCTGGTCGCAGAGGGTGCATGAGCGCGTCGGTGCCGCCGTCCACGAACAGCACGCTTCCCACCATCAGGCTCGCGGCGTCCGACAGCAGGAACGCGATCGTGGCCGCCACCTCCTCCGGCCGCCCGGGGCGGCCGAGCGCCGAGGGGTAGGCGTCGGCGAAGACACCGAGCTGTGGATCCTCGCGAAGCCGGTCGGTCATGGGGGTCGCGATCAGGCCGGGAGCGACCGCGTTCAGCCGGATGCCCTGGCCCGCCCACTCGTCCTTCACGCCCTCCCGACGAGCCCACCAGGCCAGCGCTGCCTTGGTGGCGGGATAGACGTGCACGGCGTCCACCTCGTTCGCGGCGGCCCGGGCGTCGTCCTCGTCGTCGCGGAGGCAGGCGGCCGCGACGGCGGCGGTCCAGCCGGGCTGGCAGGTGATCGAGTTGGAGGCGAGGAGCACCACCGACGCGCCGGGTGCCAGCTGCGGTCGAAGCCCGCGTGCCAGCGCGATGGCCCCGAAGTAGTTGACCGACACGACCAGACCGGGGTCGACCCCGGTCAGCCCCGGCACCCCGGCGCACGGGACGACGCCGTGGACCACGTCGGCGACGTGCCGCACACGCTCGACGGCCTGCTGCCGGCCGGCGGCGGTCGACAGGTCGGCGACCACGTCGGCCTCGTGCCGGTCGACGGTGACGACCCGGTGCCCCTCGTCGCGCAGCAGACGAGTCGTGGCGGCGCCGATGCCGGACGCGGCACCGGACACCACGTAGGTCTTCACGACCGGCCGTCTGCCACGCGCACCAGGCCGGCCATCGTGGCGACGTACGCCGTCCCGTCGGGTCCGAGGTAGATCGAGGCGTAGTGGTTGTTCCACTGGGTGCCGGTGCCGGTGAGCCGGCTCCACGCGGTCTTCCCGCTGCGGATGTCGATCGCGGTGAGGTACCACGCGTCGACGCCGTCCTCGCGCGGTGGCTTGGTGTAGACGTAGAGCAACCCGTTGCCGTGGCTGGCCTTCGGCACCGAGGTCGGTGCGGTCTCCCGACTGGTCCACGCGACGCGGCAGCCGTCCCGGCGCAGCAGCACCCGCGACACCCCGGGTGTGGTGGAGCGACCGAACATCGTGGACTGCGGACCGGCGTAGCCGTAGTTGTTCTCGATGATGAACGACCGCCCGGCGGCGACCAGGCTGTTCTCGGTGGCGCTCGCCCCTCGGGCCAGCACCGGCACCCGGCAGTGGCGGGCGCCCGTGCGCCGGTCGTAGACGACGACCGCGCTGCGGGGCTCGGCGTTGTCGGCGATCGCCACCCATCGCCGCCCGAGGAGGGTGGGGGACGTGCCCGAACCGCGCGACAGCATGCCGGGCTTCTGGGTCGTACCCCGGTCGTAGGTCCGTCGCCAGGTGACCCGTGGCCGGCCGCGCCGGTCTGCGTCCAGCCGGTAGTTCGCGTGGGTGCTCACCGCGTAGACGCCCCCGGTCTCGTCCGTCGACACGGAGTTGACGATGTCCTCGCCCTTGCGCAGCTCGATCGTGGCCACGCGGCCGGTGCGCCGGTCGAGGGTCCCCACCGTCCCGTGCTGGCTGAAGAACCACACCCGCCCCTGCCAGTCGGGTGCCACGGCAACCAGGCAGTCGTCGTCGTCGAGGTGTCCGGCAAGGGGCCAGGAGCGGACCTTCGCCAGGTCGCCGTCGGCGGCCTGCCGGACCTTCCAGATCTCGCTGGTGGTGGTCGTGGCGAACGCCTGGTCCTGACCGTCGAGGAAGAAGTAGGTGCCGCCGCAGATGTCGGTGAGCGGGTTCCGGCCGGAGGTCGCGTCGCGGCCGGGCATCGCGAGCTCGGAGATCGGCTCCAGCGTCTCGGGATGGATGAGCATCATGGTGAAGCCCTCGACACCCCCGCACAGCGCGACGATCCGGCCCTTCGAGTCGAACGTCATGGTGGCGCACTCGCGGACGCCGTAGCTGCGCGAGGTCACCGTCAGGTCGCGCCCGAGTGGTCCGCTGACGTCGTAGGCATCGGTGCTGTAGGCGTCGTTGTGCATGCTGCTCGTGCCGTTGGGCGACAGGAACGGGTGCTGCGGAACCAGCGGATGGTCCAGCGGTCTGCTGGCGGCCGGTGCCGCCTCGAACGCGGGCACCAGGGCGTCGGTCGGCAGCGAGGGGATGGGCCCACCCGGGTTGGCGGGGATGTCGGGGAGCGGGTCGGCGCGGACCTCTGCGCCCGCACCCAGGGCCGTGACCGCCAGGGCGGCCGCCAGGGCGCGGATCGGCGTACGACGCGGCATCGCGCCACCCTAAACTGAAACGTGTTCCAGTTCCACTTCGGCCTCGCCCGGTGACGGCGCCGCAGGGCGGAATCGATGGTGGGTCGGCGTGGTCGAAAGCCGCGGCCAGGCGGCTGCCGACGCCCTACTGTTCGGAGCATGTCGCATTGGACAGCGAAGGTCGTCGCCACCGCGGCAGGAGCGCTCGGACTCCTCGGCACGGTCCTGGTCGTCTCGGCGAGCAGCGACGAGCCCCTCAGCCCGGCGGCCGTCGAGGTCGCCGACCTGCCGGCCGTCACCGACTTCTCGATCCGCGGGGAAGGCGACCGCTGTGTGTTCGACCCCGATCGCGGTGGCCTGGTCTACGAGGACCTGAGGATCGAGTCGAGCTCGACCGGCGTGCTCGAGCTCTCGTTCTACGTCCAGCGCGACAGCCTCGACGACCTCCTGCCGGGCTACGTCTCCACCGTCCTCGTGTTCGACGACGACTCCTCGAGCCACACCTTCGACCTGGTGCTGCCCGTCACCCAGGACGAGTACGACGCCGGCTACGACGACTGCCAGTTCAGCACCGGCGGTGAGTGACCGCGAGTGAACCCGGGTCCTCCCTCGCTCGGATCCCGCACCGGGACGGGCGCCTCAGACGTAACGCCGGGTCCGGTCCGCGGGTGAGCCCGGGCCGGAGGCGAGCAGCGCGGCGAGCTCGTACTCGAGCACGGCGCCGACGCGCTGGCAGAAGGCCTCTGGCTCCTCGGCGGCGTCCGGCTTCTCGGCCACGACCCGGTCGACCACGCCGAGGTGGTGCAGGTCGATCGCCCGGACCTTCTGGGCGCGCGCCATCTCGGGCGCGTGCTCGACGTCGCGATGCACGATCGCGCTCGCGCCCTCGGGGGGCAGCGGCGACAGCCAGGCGTGCTGCGCCGCGACCACCCGGTCCGCCGGCAGGAGGGCGAGGGCCCCGCCGCCGTTGCCCTCACCGAGCATCAGGCACAGCGTCGGTGCGTCGAGCGTGACCAGGTCGGAGAGGCAGCGCGCGATCTCGCCGGCCAGTCCGCCGTTCTCGGCATCCGGCGAGAGCGCGGCGCCCTGGGTGTCGATGACGGTGACCAGCGGGAGTCCCAGCTCGGAGGCCAGGTGCATCCCACGCCGTGCCTCGCGGAGGGCCTCGGGCCCCATCGGGTGGTCGGGCGTCTGGCCACGGCGGTCCTGCCCGAGGAACACGCACGGCACCCGGCCGAACCGCACCAGCGCGATCAGCAGCCCGGGGTCCGCCTCGCCCTGCCCCGTCCCGTTGAGCGGCACCACGTCGGAGGCGGAGTAGCGCAGGAGGCGGCGTACGCCGGGCCGGTCCGGCCGGCGCGACCTGGTGACCGCGTCCCACGTGTCGATGTCCGGGATCTCGTCGCCGGGTGGCTCCGGGACGGCCGGGATGCCCTCCCGGGGAGCCATCAGCACGTCGAGCACCCGGCTGAGGATGTCCGCGGCCTCCTCCGGGGCGACGACGGCGTCCAGGATGCCGCGCGTGTAGAGGTTCTCCGCGGTCTGCACGCCCTCGGGGAACGCCTTGCCGTAGAGGGCCTCGTAGACCCGCGGTCCGAGGAAGCCCACCAGCGCCCCGGGCTCCGCGGCGGTGACGTGGCCCAGCGAACCCCACGAGGCCATCACCCCGCCGGTGGTCGGGTGGCGGAGGTAGACGAGGTACGGCAACCCGGCCGCCTTGTGCGTGGCGACCGCCTGGCTGATCCGCACCATCTGGACGAACGCGGGGGTGCCCTCCTGCATCCGGGTGCCGCCGCTGACCGGCCCGGCGACCAGCGGCAGTCCTTCCGCGGTGGCCCGTTCGATCGCCGACACCAGCCGGTCGGCCGCAGCCCGGCCGATCGACCCGGCGAGGAAGCCGAACTCCCCGATGACGACGGCCACCCGGCGCCCCCGCATGAGGGCCTCGCCGCTGATGACCGACTCGTCCACGCCGCTGCGCCGGGTCGCCTCGGCCAGCTGGGCGGCGTAGTCCTCGCTCACCGCGCCGCGAGACGGCGGACTGTCCCAGGACCGCCACGAGCCGGAGTCGAAGACGAGCTCGACGAGCTCCCGTGCGGTCAGGCGGGTCACGGGCGACAGCGTACGACGCGCCCGTGTGGTCGCCTCCGGCCCGATCGCGTGCCTCTCCCGCGCCGAAGGGTGATTGAAACCTGTTCTTTCGGGTAGTGGCCTATTGGTCCAGACAACAGGCCGACCCCCGGAGGCGTCCCATGGCCATCACCGACGTGCTCGATCGCGAACGCACCGTCGCGACCCACAAGTTCAACCGCTGGCTGATCCCGCCCGCCGCGCTCGCCGTGCACCTGTGCATCGGGCAGGCCTACGCGACCAGCGTCTACAAGTCCTCGCTGGTCGAGCACTTCGACACCTCGCTGACCGCGATCGGGATCATCTTCTCGATCGCGATCGTGATGCTCGGCCTCAGCGCCGCGGTCTTCGGCACCTGGGTCGACACCGGTGGCCCACGCCGTGCCATGGCGGCCGCCGCGGCCTGCTGGTCGGCCGGCTTCCTGGTGGGTGCGCTGGGCATCGCGACCACCCAGCTCTGGCTGGTCTACCTGGGGTACGGCGTCATCGGCGGCATCGGTCTGGGCCTGGGATACATCTCGCCGGTCTCGACCCTCATCAAGTGGTTCCCGGACCGGCCGGGCCTCGCCACCGGGCTGGCGATCATGGGATTCGGGGGCGGCGCGATGATCGCCAGCCCCCTCTCGGCGAAGCTGCTCGGGATCTACGACCCCAACTTCGACTCGTCCACCGCCATCGCCAGCGGCGACGCCGTGGCCAAGCTCTTCGTGACCCTCGGGCTCCTCTACCTGGTGGTGATGCTCTTCGGCGCCTGGCTGGTACGGGTGCCACCCGAGGGCTGGAAGCCGGAGGGCTACGACCCCCACGATGTCGAGGTCAAGGACCTCGTCACCACCGGCAACGTCTCCGCCAACAACGCGATCAAGACCCCCCAGTTCTGGCTGCTGTGGACGGTGCTCTTCTGCAACGTCACCGCCGGCATCGGGCTGCTCGAGCAGGCGGCGCCGATGATCCAGGACTTCTTCCGCACCGGTGACTCGACGACGGTCGCCGCGGCAGCAGCGGCCGGATTCGTGGGAGTGCTGTCGTTGTTCAACATGGCCGGACGGTTCGCCTGGTCCTCCACCTCCGACATCGTCGGGCGCAAGAACATCTACATGCTCTACCTGGGCGCGGGGATGGGCCTCTACCTCCTGCTGGCCTTCGTCGGCGGTTCCACCACCCTGGTCTTCGTGCTCATCGCCGGCCTCATCATCAGCTTCTACGGCGGTGGCTTCGCCACCGTGCCCGCCTACCTGCGTGACCTGTTCGGGACGTTCCAGGTCGGCGCGATCCACGGCCGGCTGCTCACCGCCTGGTCGGCCGCGGGCGTCGCCGGACCGTTGATCATCAACGGCATCCTCGACACGCAGGGCGAGCCGGGGACGCTGACCGCCGACAACTACACGCCGGCCCTGATCACCATGGTCTGCGTGCTGGCGGTCGGGTTCGTCGCCAACCTGCTCATCCGCCCGGTGGCCGAGCGGTTCCACGAGGCCGGCAGGAGTCAGGAGGCTGCCGCCGGCGCGTCGGCGGACACGGGGGACGGCCGGGACCTCCCGGGTCCGGGAGCCGTGTGGCTTCCCATCGCCTGGGTGATCGTCGGCGTCCCGCTGCTCTACGGCGTCTACAAGACCGTGGTCGTCGCCGTCGAGCTGTTCTAGCCACACCACGAGCGGTCGACCACCGCGGCTCAGGCTGCGCGGTGCGAGCCCGGTAACAGGGGAGCCGGGCTCCCGTGCAGCCGGGCCGCGGTGCGCCGCCTCGGCGGGCGTTCCGGGACGTCAGCCGGCGACCACGATCTCAGCAGGACGGCGCAGGAACTCGCCGTACCGCCTCGAGGCCTCGTCGAGGCACCGCAGCTCGTCCTCCGCGAGCGCCCGGTGCGGCGCCAGCTCGAAGCGCACCAGCGCGGGCGTCACCGTGCGCTTCATGCCGGCCACGAGCTGGCCGTCGACCAGCGCGATCCCGATCGCACGCTCCCGTTGCCGCGGGACCACCCCTCGCGCGTCCAGGACCCACCGGGAGTCCTGGTAGCCGCGATAGGTCTCGTCGAGGAGCTGCAGGAGGTGGCCGAGGGGCTGCCCGGGGCCCGGTGGCGGCTCACCCGGCAGGTGCCAGTACGTCCGCCCGTCGTGCTCGAACGAGTCCAGCCGGTCCTGGACCTCGGCCAGGCCGCGGCGGGCGTCGCCGAGGGTGAGCGTCGCCCAGTAGGCGAGGTCCTTGACGGTGGCCGGGCCGTGGCCGGTGAAGTAGCGCAGCGCGAGCCTGGGCAGGGCCTGGTCGCGGTCGAACCGCTCCAGCGGGAGCCGGGTGCCGACCCGGGCGGCGTACGTCGCGTAGGTGTGGCTGTCCTCGCGTGGCTCCCCGCTGCTGACCTGGCGGTCCAGCTCCAGGTCAGCCATCAGCAGCATCACCAGGCGGCCGGTGATCCGCTCCGACAGGGCGGGCAGCCGGGCGTGCAGCCCGGCGGCCACCTCCTCGCGGGTGCGGTCCGGGGTGGCGGACAGGAGATCGAGGACGGCCGTGCGGAGTCGGTCGAGGTCCTCGACCGTCAGCCCGAGGTCGCCGAGCAGCTGCCGCTGGATGATCCTGCGCAGGCTCGGTCCGGTCAGCGCCAGCAGCCAGTCGATGTCCGCGCGTGCGACGTAGTGCCAGGTCGGGCGCAGCACGTGGGTTCGGACCACCTCCCCGCTCGCGAGCCTCCCGGCCAGGTCGGCGGGGTCCGGGGCGGTGGTCCGGGCGGCCACCGCCCAGGCTGACTGGCCGGGGTTCTCTGCCTGCACCGCCAGAAGGCCGTCCATCACCTCGGCGGCCGATCCGGCCCGGGGCCCGACGAGCCGCTGGTTGCGCAGGCGCCACCGGGCGATCGCGACGTCGTCCACGGGCGTCCTAGCGGGCTCGCCAGGCGTCGAGCACCTCGGCCTCGGCCGACCGGTCCAGCCCCGTGACCGGCGCATCGGGCTCCGCCCTGAGCCAGGCGAGCGTGTCGCGCGCAGTCTCGGCGAGCGGCCGGGTCCGGAGCCCGGCGTCGTAGGACGCCTCGACGTCGACCGACATCAGCCAGGCGTACTCGGGCTGCGGCAGCCACACCGGGAGTGACCGCGGGCCGGCCCACGGCTCCACGTCGTGCGCGGCGAGGAACTCCTGGTCGACCCAGGTCCAGCGACGGTCGGGCCCGGCCACGCCGACGCCGTCGGCGATCGCCGAGAGGAACCCGGCCCTGGTGATGGCGCGACCGGTCCCGTGGAAGACCCCGGTGGTCCGGCTCTCGGCGCAGTCGACCAGCCAGGCGGCGAGGTCGCGTACGTCGATGACCTGGACCCGTTCCTCGGACGACCCGGGAGCGAGGACCTCGCCGCCGTCGGCGATCCGGCGGGGCCAGTAGCTGAACCGGCCGGACCGGTCGCCGGGCCCCACGATGAGGCCGGGCCGGACCACCGCCGACGATTGCGCGCCCGTGGTGACGGCCTGCTCGCAGGCGACCTTCATCGCGCCGTAGACGTGGGGCCCGGCGTCGAGGTCCTCGTCGGTGTGGATCGGCTCGTGGGTCGGCAGGCTGTCGACCGTGCCGTGGGGGGTCGAGTCGTCGGTGTAGACGCTGATCGTCGAGACGAAGATCCAGTGCGGCTCCGGCAGCGCCGCGACCGCCGACCGGACCCACGAAGGGTGCCGGGCGACGTCGACCACGGCGTCGAACGGGTCCCCGTCGAGCAGGGTCGCCGGTGCCGGGTCGCTGCGGTCCCACACGACGTGCGCCGCGCCCTCGGGCACCGGCCCCGACTCGCCGCGACAGGCGCAGGTGACGTCGTGCCCGCGCCGTAGCGCCTCCACCGCGACCGCGCGGGAGAGGAAGAGGGTGCCGCCCAGGACCAGCAGCCTCATGTCGGGTACGGCGGTGACCGGCGGCCCAGCAACCAGGCGTCGAACAGCGGGCGCAGGTCGTCCCCGGCCTTCCGCGACCACCACGCGGCGATGTCGTCGTATCCCGCGTTGGCGTTGTCGTGGGACCGGGGCCAGGCCCTCACCGCCTGCCAGAATCTGTCGTCACCGACCCGGGTCCGCACCTCGTCCCACATCAGTGCGGGCAGGTAGTAGATGTTCCCCTCGCCGAACGTGGCGGGGTCGTAGTCGGCCGGGGGGCCAGCCGCGGATCTCTCCGCACCGTCCGCCGCGGCGAACTCGGCCAGCTTCTCGTCGATGTCGATGCCGTACTCCTGGTCCTCCCAGAGCACCTGCAGGTACATCGCCATGCCCTCGTTCATCCACACGTCACGCCAGTCGCGTGGCGTGACCTGGTCGCCGTACCACTGGTGGATCATCTCGTGCACCACCACCGAGGGGGAGAGGGTGTACTCGGTGCGGCCGAGGGTGATCATCGTCTGGGTCTCCATCCCGCTCGTGGAGTCGACCACCACCAGGCCGAGCGAGGAGAACGGGTAGGGGCCGAGCCTGCGCTCGAGCCAGGCGAGCTCGTCGGCGGCCACCTGCACCGACCGCAGGCTGCGCTCGTCGCCGCGGGGAGTCCAGTAGGTCATCGGCACCCCGCTCTGCGACCTGTCCCTGGTCATCGTGAAGTTCCCGAACGCCACGGTCACGAGGTACGACGCGGCGGGCTCGTCGAGGTGCCAGTCGGTCGTCGTGCTGCCAGCGGACCGCGTGCGTGACTGCAGCCTGCCGTTGGCCACGCCGACCCAGGGTGAGGTGGTGGTGAGGGTGAAGTCGTACAGCGCCTTGTCGGAGGGGTGGTCGTTGACGGCGTACCAGGAGTAGGCCCCGAACGGCTCCTGCATCGTCCAGGTCTCCCCCTGGTCGGTGATCTGCCAGCCGATGGTGTTGAAGTCATCGCGGGTGGTCGGCGCCGGAGCGGGCCTGGGCGTGCCGCGGTAGCGAACCTCGAGGGTGTAGCGCTCGTCCGCCCGGACAGGTGCCGTGACGACGAGGTCCTTTCCTCGCTCCCGGAACGTCACCTGCTCCCCGTCGAGCGCGAGCGAGGTGACGCTGAGCGCCTTGCCGAAGTCGAGCTGGAACTGCTCGGCATCCTCCGTGGCCCGGAACGTCAGCGTCTCCACCGCGTCGAGGGTCCGCGGCTTCGGGGACCAGGTCAGGTCCAGCTGGTAGTGCAGCGCGTCCACGCCGGGGTCGCCGACACTCGGGTAGACCCGGTCCTCGACCGGTCGGCTCAGGGCGGCGTCGAGGGCGGGGTCGTCCGGATCGAGAGCCGTCCCGGCGGGCTCCCGGGCCGCCGGGCTCGCGGACGGCGTGGAGGAGCCGGCCGTGGGTGAGGGGGCGGCCTCGGGCTCGTCCTCGCCCGCCGAGCACCCCGTCATCACCAGTGCCACGACCGCCACCCAGGCGGCCGCACCCCGCGTTCTCATGGGCCCACGCTAGTCGGCACGCGGGAACGCGGGCAGAGTTGCGCGCCGGTGAGGCGCGCGGTTGGCTGGCGCCATGACCGCCGACCTCCTCTCCCAGTTCTTCTCGGGGCACCGCGAACGCCTCGACCGCGCCCTGGAGGCCTGTGCCTCCCGTGGGCACTTCTCTGCCTTCGACGAGTCCCCCTCTCCCCGGGTCTACGGCGAGACGGCGGCGGCCGAGGGCAAGAAGGCGTACGACGCCTGGCTGGGCAAGGAGTTCCCGCTCACGACCCCGGGCAGCGACGGGACCGTGGCCACCGAGCGTTCGCCGTACGGCTTCGAGCTGGGGGTGAGCTACCCGCGCGTGCCGGCGACCGACGAGGCGGTCGAGGCCCTGCTCGCGGCCTCCCGGGCCGGGATGCGGGCCTGGCGCGACGCCGGTCCCGAGGGCCGTACCGGTGTGTGCCTGGAGATCCTGGACCGGCTGCACCGGCGGATCTTCGAGCTGGCCAACGCGGTGCAGCACACGAGCGGGCAGGCGTTCGTGATGGCGTTCCAGGCGGGTGGGGCGCACGCCCTGGACCGGGCGCTCGAGGCGATCGCCTACGCGTGGACCGAGATGACGCGCACGCCCGCGACCGCCGTCTGGGAGAAGCCGGGGCGGGGCGAGCCGCTGCGGATGGAGAAGACGTTCACCGTCGTACCCCGCGGGGTGGCCCTGGTGATCGGCTGCAACACCTTCCCGACCTGGAACTCCTGGCCCGGGCTGTTCGCCTCGCTGGTCACCGGCAACTCCGTCGTGGTGAAGCCTCACCCCGGGGCCGTGCTCCCGCTCGCCATCACGGTGCAGGTCTGCCGGGAGGTGCTCGACGAGGTGGGGTTCGACCCCGACCTGGTCACCCTGGCCGCGGAGGACCCGGCCGACCGGCTGGCCGCGGTGCTGGCGGTGCGGCCCGAGGTGAGGCTGATCGACTTCACCGGCAGCAACGCCTTCGGCGAGTGGCTCGAGGAGAACGCCCGGCAGGCGCTGGTGTTCACCGAGAAGGCGGGCGTCAACACCGTCGTCATCGACTCCACCGACAACTTCAAGGCGATGTGCCAGAACCTCGCGTTCTCCTTCTCGCTCTACACCGGCCAGATGTGCACCGCACCGCAGAACGTCTACCTGCCGGCCGGGGGGATCGACACCGACGAGGGGGAGAAGTCGCCGGCCGAGGTGGGCGCGGGCATCGGCGCCGCGCTCGACAAGCTGCTGGGCGACGACGCTCGCGCGGTCGAGCTCCTCGGCGGCGTGGTGAACCCCGGTGTGCTGGAGCGGCTCGAGGCAGCCGGCTCGAGCGGTGAGGTGCTGGTGGAGTCGCGCACGGTCACGCACCCGACGTACTCCGACGCGACGGTCCGGACGCCCACTCTCATCGGGCTCGGCGCGGCCGACGCCGAGGTGTACGAGTCGGAGTGCTTCGGTCCGGTGGCCTATCTGATCTCGACGTCCGACACCGACGAGTCGATCGACCGGTTCCGCGACACGGTCACGCGCCACGGCGCGATGACGGCCTCGGTCTACTCGACCTCGGGCACGGTGATCGACGACATGCGCGAGGCGGCGCTCGACGCCGGTGTCGCCCTGTCGGAGAACCTCCTCGGCGCGGTGTTCGTCAACCAGTCCGCGGCCTACTCCGACTTCCACGGCACCGGCGCCAACCCGGCCGCCACCGCGGCGTACACCGACGGTGCCTACGTCGCCTCCCGCTTCCGGGTGATCCAGTCGCGCCGCCACCTCTGACGGACCCCCTCACCCGCCCGAGCCCAGGCGTCTCACCGGTCACACTCCTCAGCCGATCCCTGCACTTCCCGGGCAGTGCAACGGCCGAGATGTGTCGGTTTCCCCGGCGGGCCGGGGAATCCGCCACAGCGATGAATTCGGTAGCCACCACCGGTCGTACTCCACGAAGATCGGAAACCTTCGTCTGCAGCAGTCGTCCTCGAGCACGGCGTGCGTGGACCAGGTGAACGAGACCCCGACTACCGACGGAGAGACCCCCATGAACGACCTCGACCACAGGGCTCGCTGGCTGGCGCTCTACACGCTGTGCCTGGGGGACCTGCTGATCGTCCTCGACATGAGCATCGTCAACGTGGCGCTGCCGTCCATCCAGGCCGACCTCGGCTTCTCGCAGACCGCCCTGGCCTGGGTCGTCAACGCCTACCTCCTGACCTTCGGCGGGTTCCTGCTGCTCTCCGGCCGGCTCGGCGACCTGCTCGGCAACAAGCGTGTGTTCCAGGCCGGAGTGGTGTCGTTCACCGTGGCCTCGATCGCCTGCGGGCTGGCGCCGTCGGCGGGCCTGCTCGTCGCCGGGCGCGCCCTCCAGGGTCTCGGCGGCGCGGCCGTCTCGGCCGTGGCGCTGGCCCTGATCATGGGCCTGTTCTCCGACGACGGTGAGCGCGCCAAGGCGATGGGCGTCTTCGGCTTCGTGATGTCCGGGGGCGGCGCGGTCGGGGCCCTGCTCGGCGGCGTGCTCACCGGCCTGCTGAACTGGCACTGGATCTTCCTGGTCAACGTCCCGATCGGGATCGCCGTCTGGGTGCTCGCCAGGCGGATCCTGCCCGAGGACGACGTCGTCCCCGGCTCCACCCGTCTCGACATCCCGGGCGCCGTGCTGGTGACCCTGAGCATGATGCTCGCGGTGTACGGCGTCGTCGGCGGCAACGAGGCGGGGTGGACCTCCGGCCGCACGCTCGGCCTGCTCGGCGGCTCGGCGGTGCTGCTGACCGTGTTCGTGCTCTGGGAGTCGCGCACCGCTTCACCGCTGGTCCCCCTGCGGCTGTTCGCCCTGCGCAACGTCACGATCTCCCAGGTGGTCGGCGTGCTCTGGGCCGGTGCGATGTTCGCGTGGTTCTTCCTGGCGACGCTCTACCTCCAGCAGGTGCTGGGGTACGACGCCCTCGACATCGGTCTGGCCTTCCTGCCCACCAGCCTGGTGATGGCCTACTGCTCGCTGAAGATCTCTGATCGCGTGGTGATGAGGTTCGGTATCCGCCCGCCGCTGGTGGTCGGCCTGGCCTGCGCGTCGCTCAGCCTCCTGCTGTTCTCGCGGGCCCCGGTCGACGGGAGCTTCCTGGTCGACGTACTGCCTGCCCTGATCCTGATGGGCGTCGGGGCAGGCATCGCCTTCAACCCCGTCCTGCTGGCGGCCATGGGCGACGTCGACCCGCACGAGGCAGGTCTCGCGTCCGGGGTCGTCAACACCAGCTTCATGATGGGCGGAGCGCTCGGCCTGGCCGTGTTCGTGAGTCTGTCCAGCTGGCGCACCTCGTCGCTGGTCGCTGGCGGCGAGGCGCCCCTGGTCGCGCTGAACGAGGGCTTCCAGATCTCGTTCCTGGCCGCCGCCGTCGCGGCCCTGGCCGCCGCCGCCATCGGTGGGGCGCTGCTGCGGCCGAAGCCGATGCAGGTGCCCGAGGAGCAGTCGATGGCCGAGTCCCCGGCCTGACCCACCCAGGCGTGTGCCCGAGGACGACCGCGGAGGTGTCCTCGGGCACAGGACCGACTTCAGCGAGGGGTCATCTGGCCTGCCGACCGAGTCGATAGCGTGGATGCCATGCGCGACCTGCTCCTCCGCAACGCACGCATCGTCGAGCTCGGCACCGGCCCGAGCGTCGACACGCCCCTGGACGTCCGCGTCCAGGACGGCACCGTCGCGGAGGTCGGCCTGCACCTCGATCGTCCCGCCGGCCTCGAGGAGTACGACGCCGCGGGTCGCTGGTTGATCCCCGGCCTGTGGGACCAGCACGTGCACCTCGGCCAGTGGACCGTGTCCTCCCAGCGCCTGGACCTGGCCCCCACCTGGTCCCCCGAGGAGGCCACCGCGCTGGTGGCCGAACGCCTCCTCGAGGTCCCGGGCGAGCCGATCATCGGGTGGGGCCACCGGCTCTCGCGCTGGCACCGCGACCCGACCGTCGCCGAGCTGGACGAGGTGGCGCCCGACACGCCGGTCATCCTGATCAGCGGCGACGGGCACCACGCCTGGCTCAACACCACGGCGCTGATCGCCCTGGCGCTGCCGGTCCGGGACAAGGTCGTCTTCGAGCGCGAGTGGTTCGCGGCCTACGGCCGGCTGGTCACCCTGGTGGGCAACGACGGCACCTCCCCGGCGGCGTACGAGCGCACGATGGAGGCGGCCGCCGCCATGGGGGTCACCGGGATCGTCGACTTCGAGTTCAGCGGGGACCACCACGACTGGGCCGAGCGCTTCCACGAGGGCGCCAACCTGCTGCGGGTCAGGACCGCGACGTACGCCGACGGTCTGGACGCCGTCATCAGCGCGGGCCTGCGCACCGGCGACATGCTCCCCGACTGCGACGAGCGGATCACGATGGGGCCGCTGAAGATCATCTCCGACGGGTCGCTCAACACCAGGACTGCCTGGTGCTGCGAGCCGTACGCCGACGGGTCGGGCTCGGGCGAGCCCAACCAGACCGACGAGGAGCTCCACGACCTCCTCAAGGTCGCGGTCGGCAACGGCCTGGAGGTCGCCACCCACGCCATCGGCGATGCCGCGGTGCACTCCGCGCTGCTGGCCTACGAGGCGACCGGGGCGGCCGGCTCGATCGAGCACGCCCAGCTGATCCGGCGGGAGGACGTGCGGCGGCTGGCCGAGCTCGGGATCCGGGCCAGCGTCCAGCCGGCCCACCTGCTCGACGACCGCGACGCGACCGAGCGGGTCTGGGCCGACCGGGCGGACCGGTCCTTCGCGCTGCGGTGGATGCTCGACGAGGGCGTCACCCTCGCCTTCGGCTCGGACGCCCCCGTCTCGCCGCTCGACCCGTGGCTGGCCATGGCGGCCGCGGTCCACCGCAGCGGCGACCAGCGCGATCCCTGGCACCCCGAGCAGGCCCTGACGCCGCGGGAGACGCTGGCCGCCTCCGTCGACGACCAGGGGACCGTCCGGCCGGGGTCGCGAGGTGACCTCGTGCTGCTCGACTCGGACCCGGTCGACACGGCCGGCAGCTCCCTGGAGAAGGCGGACCGGCTGCGCGACATGCACGTCCACGCCACCTGGGTGGCCGGCCAGCTGGTCTACGCCGAGCTCTGAGGGGGCCGGCCGGATGGGGGCGACACGGGACGAGGTCGCGGCCCGGCTGCCCGGTGACGACCTGGTCGACGCCAACGTGGTCATGGACCGCGCCACCACCCTGCCCGGGACGGCCGAGGACCTGTGGCCCTGGCTGGTGCAGCTCGGCAAGGGCCGGGCCGGCTGGTACTTCCCGCGCCGGGCGGAGCGACTCGTCGTCCCGTCGGGTCGCGGTCTGTGGCGGCTCGAGCCGGCGTACGGCGCCCTCGCGGTCGGCGACCGGGTGCCCGACTGGGGCCCGGGCGAGCCGGAGTTCGAGGTGGCACGTCTCGAACCGCCGCACGTGCTGGTCTACCGGTCCCTGCGGCAGCGCTCCCGTCGCCACCGCTGGCCCGTCGAGGACCCGCCGCCGCCGGACACTCTCGACCTGACCTGGGCCCTGGTCACCAGTGACGTCGCCGCCGGCGTCCGGCTGCACCTCAGGCTCCGGGTCCGGACCACCCGGGCGTGGACGGCGCCCCTCGCGCGGATCGGCGGCGGTGCCATGGACGCGCTCACCGTCGGACTGCTGTTCGCCGGCCTGCGGGAGCGGCTGGCGAACCCCTAGGTGGGGGTGGCGGCGCGGACCAGGCGGACCGGTCGCCCGGCCGGCCAGCGGTGCTGGAGGCGGCAGCACCGGCCCCGAGCGACTGGCGACCACGGCCGGTCTGTGGTGTGCTGTCCCGCGCGTCGGGGGAGGACCAGTCCGGGCACAGAGGGAGCGTGGGATGCCGGAATCCGACTTCGAGCTGCGCCTTTCCGCGGCCCAGGCGGGCGACGAGGCCAGCTTCACCGAGCTGTTCCGGTCCGTGCAGCCGAGCCTGCTCCGGTACCTGGGAGCGATGGGCGGGCCGCTCGCGGACGACGTCGCCGCCGAGACCTGGCTGTCGGTGGTCAAGGGGCTCGGACGGTTCCGTGGCGACGAGTCGAAGTGGAAGGCGTGGGTGTTCACGATCGCCCGCGCCCGTCTGGTCGACGCGCGGCGCCGAGCCGCACGAACGCCGACCCCCGTGGACACCGACGTCGTACTCGACGGACATGCGGCACC
>NZ_DASSXS010000014.1:0-3285 GCF_035703625.1 Nocardioides sp.
CAGCAGCATGATCGTGCCGTGCATCGTGAACAGCTGGTTGTAGGTCTCCTCGGCGACGACCTGCTGTCCGGGGTAGGCCAGCTCGGAGCGCATCAGCATCGCCATGAGGCCGCCGATGAGGAACCAGACGAACGAGGTGACCAGGTAGAGCTTGCCGATCAGCTTGTGGTCGGTCGTGGTCAGGATCCGCACGAGCTCCTGGCCCAGCGGCTTGCGCTCGCTGTACGTCGTCGCGCGGGCTGCTGTCGCGGTCATTCCGCGCTCCCTTCCTCGTCGAGACCGGCCTGGTCGTAGGCCTGGCCGTTACCGAGCACCGGCTCCTCCGACTCGAAGCCCTGGTCCTGCAGGTCCTGCAGATAGGCGTCGTAGTCCTCGGCGCTCACGACCTTGACGTTGAAGAGCATCCGGGAGTGGTAGACACCACACAGCTCGTAGCACTTGCCGCGGAACTCGCCGATCGTGTCGGGCGTGACCTCGAAGTGGTTGAACCGGCCGGGGACCACGTCCATCCTCATCAGGAAGGACGGGACTCCGAAGGAGTGGATCACGTCGGGGCTGTAGAGGTTGAACTGCACGGTCTGGTCGACGGGGAGGACCAGGGTCGGGATGTCGCTGCCGGTGCCGGAGGTGTAGACGTTCGTCCCCTCGCCGCCGGTCGCCTCGTTGTCGGTGTAGTTGAACGTCCAGGACCACTGCTGGCCCACGACGTTGACCTCGATGTCCTCCTGGCTGTCGGCCAGGACGGCGTTCTGGACGTTGACGGTCCAGTAGAAGAAGACGATCACCATCACGACCGGGGCGATCGTGTAGAAGATCTCGAGCGGGAGGTTGTACCGCGTCTGCACCGGGACCTCGTCGTCGTGGCGACGGCGGTAGCGCCAGACAGCCCAGAAGATCAGGCCCCAGACGATGACGCCGGTGATGAGCGCCGCGACCCAGGACCAGCGCCAGAGGCTGAAGACGTGGTCGGCCTGCTCGGTCGCCGGGTCCGGCATCGCGAAGTTCGCCCACTCGTGCTTCTGCTCCGCTGAGCAGCCGGTCAGGAACAAGAGGGCGCCAACCGCGGCGACGAGCGCCCCGCGGCGCACGAGCCCGGCCGCCCGCCGGTGGAGTTTCGGACCCACGAACGAGCCTCTCTTTTCAACGACCATGGCGATTCAAACCCTAGCCGAATCCGAGCCCGGATCTTCCGGTGGGTCGGCCCTGTGGCGCACCGCGCCACCACAGGTGCGTGTCGACTAGGTTCGACGTGTGCCACCTGCCGCGTCCGACCAGGGCGACCCGCGTGCCGCGTACCTCGACGCCGCGTCCTCCGAGCCGCTCCACCCCGCCGCACGGGAGACCCTGCTGGCCGCGCTGGACCAGGGGTACGCCGACCCCCGCCGGCTGCACCGTCCGGCCAGGTCGGCGCGGCTGCTCCTCGACAATGCCCGCGAGGTCACCGCGTCGTGCCTGGGCGTCCGCCCCGACGAGGTCACCTTCACGTCGTCGGGGACCGACGCCGTGCACCGCGGCCTGCTCGGCCTGGTGCGCGGCTCGCGTCGCGGAGAGGCCGTCGTCCACTCCGCGGTCGAGCACTCCGCCGTACTCCACGCCGTCGCCTGGGGCGCCCACGGCCAGGTCGTCGGTGTGGACGGGCTCGGCCGCGTCCGCGAGGACGACCTGGTCCGGGCGGCGACGGCCCCCGGGACGGGTGTGGTCGCCCTGCAGACGGCCAACCACGAGGTCGGGACCATCCAGCCGGTCGGCGAGCTCGAGCTCCCCGACGACGTCCCCCTCTTCACCGACGCCTGCGCCTCCATGGGCCGGCTGACCCTTCCCGGGGGGTGGTCGGCCGCCGCCGGGTCCGCCCACAAGTGGGGTGGCCCGGCCGGGGTCGGGGTCCTCCTGGTCCGCAAGGGCGCACGGTGGCGCAACCCGTTCCCCGCCGACGACCGGGTCGACGACCGGACCAGCGGGTTCGAGAACGTCCCCGCCGCGCTCGCCGCCGCGGCCGCGCTGCGGTCGGTCGTCGAGGAGCGGGCCGAGGTCAACGCCCGCCAGGCGGCGCTCGTCGACCGTCTGCGTGCCGGCGTGGCCGCGATCCCCGACGTCGAGGTCGTCGGCGACCCGGACGACCGGCTCCCCCACCTGGTGACGTTCTCCTGCCTGTACGTCGACGGGGAGGCGCTCGTCACCGAGCTGGACCGGCACGGCTACGGCGTCGCCAGTGGGTCCGCCTGCACCGCGTCGACGCTGCAGCCCAGCCATGTGCTGGCGGCGATGGGCGCGCTCACCCACGGCAACGTCAGGATCTCGCTGACGCGCGACACGACCGAGGCACAGGTGGAGCGGCTGCTCGACCTGCTGCCGGGGGTCGTGGACCGGCTCCGGGCAGGAATCGACCGATGACCGGCCCCGATCTCGAGCTCGACTGCCGTGGCCAGGTGTGTCCGATGCCGGTGATCGAGCTCGGCCGGCGGATCGGCGAGGTGGCGCTCGGCGGGGTCGTCGCCGTCGTCGCGGACGACGCGGCCGCCCGGGTCGACATTCCCGCCTGGTGCCGGATGCGGGGCCAGGAGTACGTCGGCGAGCAGGCCGCCGACGACGGCACTCCCGCCTACCTCGTGCGCCGGATCAGCTGACCTCGTCGAGGGGAACCGCCGCGTCGGCCAGCCGGGACCGGTCGACCTCACGGCCGACGATCCCCCGGATCGGGTCGATCAGGTCCCAGTCGTTGACGTGCATCGCCGCCAGCACCCGGCCATCCTGCAGCCAGAACGCGGAGAAGACCCGCGCCTCCACATCGCCCCGCAGCACCACGTCGTCGTAGCCGTCGGGACCGACGCTGCCGACGTACTCCATGCCGAGGTCGTACTGGTCGGTGAAGAAGTAGGGCAGCCGGTCGTAGGGGTCGTCGCCCCCCAGCATCACCCGCGCCGCTGCCCGGGCCTGGTGGATGGCGTTGTCCCAGTGCTCCACCCGGATCCGCCGGCGCAGGACCGGATGGGCGTGACCGGCGAGGTCGCCCGCGGCGTAGACGTAGGGGTTGGACGTCCGCAGCCACCCGTCGACGAGGACGCCGTCCTCGACCGCGAGGCCGGCGGCGCGGGCCAGGCCCACCTCGGGTTGCGCACCGATCCCGACCACCACGAGGTCGGCGGCGATGGTCGAGGCGTCGGCGAGCCGGACGACACTGGCGCCGCCCGCCCCGGCGTCGATGCCGTCGACACCCACCCCCAGCCGCAGGTCGACGCCGTGCTCGCGGTGGAGGTCGGCGAACACCCGAGCCACCTCGGGGCCCAT
>NZ_DASSXS010000137.1:0-13081 GCF_035703625.1 Nocardioides sp.
CTGCCGGGCGTCCAGTGGGTGCAGGCCGACAAGCCGGTGAGCATCGACGCCCAGACCACGCCCACCGGCATCAACCGCGCCAACGCCGACGCCAGTCCCACCGCCGCGATCAACGGCTCGGACCAGCGCGTCAACGTCGACGTTGCCGTCATCGACACCGGCGCCGACCTCTCCCACCCGGACCTGAACATCTACCGTGCCGGTGCGAAGAACTGCTCCATCGGAGCGATCAATGCCAACGACCTGCACGGACACGGCACCCACGTCTCCGGCACGATCGGTGCGATCGACAACGGTAGCGGCGTGGTCGGCATGGCACCGGGCGCCCGGATCTGGCCGGTGAAGGTCCTCACCGACGCCGGCAGCGGCCTGAACTCCGACGTCATCTGCGGAATCGACTACGTCACCGCGCACGCCTCGGAGATCGAGGTCGCGAACATGAGCCTCGGCGGGTCGGGAACCGACGACGGCAACTGCGGCGCCTCCAACGACGACGCGATGCACGCGGCGATCTGCGAGTCCGTCGCCGCCGGCATCACCTACGCGGTGGCCGCGGGCAACGACTCCGAGAACGCGGCCAGCTCCACCCCGGCGGCCTACGACGAGGTGATCACGGTCAGCGCGCTCGCCGACTTCAACGGCCTGCCCGGCGGCGGCGCCCCGTCCACCTGCCGCTCGGACGTCGACGACACGTTCGCGAGCTTCTCCAACTTCGGCTCCGACGTGGACATCATCGCCCCCGGCGTCTGCATCAACTCGACCTGGATGCTGGGCGGCTACAACACGATCAGCGGTACGTCGATGGCCAGCCCGCACGTGGCCGGTGGCGCCGCCCTCTACAAGGCGACCCACCCGACGGCGTCCCCCGCGGCCGTCAAGTCGGCCCTGCTGGCCTCCGGCACGCTGGACTGGAACAACAGTGACGACGGTGACAACACCAAGGAACGACTGCTCGACGTGAGCACCTACTGATCACCGCGTGACCCGACAGGGGGTCGGTCCCGAACGGGGCCGGCCCCCTGTCGCGTGCTGACTTCGTGGTAACCCGCACCGCGCTCTACGCTTGTAGTCCGGAGCCGCGCCACCCCTGCGGACCGGAGAGCAGCCACTCACCCCGTGGCGGAGAACAGAAAGTGGGCCACCCATGTCCGATATGACCGTGGACGTGTTCGAGCTCGGGTCCGAGCACGAGCAGGTCGTCTTCTGCAACGACGCCGCGACCGGCCTGAGGGCCATCGTCGCCATCCACTCCACGGCGCTCGGGCCGGCTCTGGGCGGCACCCGCTTCTACCCCTACGCCTCCACCGCCGACGCGGTGCAGGACGTCCTGAACCTCTCCCGCGGGATGTCCTACAAGGCATCCCTGGCCGGGCTCGACCTCGGTGGCGGCAAGGCCGTCATCATCGGCGACCCCGCCAGCCTGAAGTCCGAGGCGCTGCTGCGCGCCTACGGACGCTTCGTCCAGTCGCTCGGCGGCCGCTACTACACCGCCTGCGACGTCGGCACCTTCTCCCCGGACATGGACCACGTCGCCCGTGAGTGCTCCTACGTCACCGGGCGCACCGTGGCCCACGGGGGCGCCGGAGACAGCTCGGTGCTGACGGCGTACGGCACGTTCGAGGGCATGCGGGCGGCGGCCGAGGTCGCCTGGGGCGTTCCGACCGTCGCCGGCCGGGTGGTCGGGGTCGCCGGGGTCGGCAAGGTGGGTCGCCACCTGGTGCGCCACCTGATCGAGGACGGCGCCACCGTGGTCGTGACCGACGTCCACCGGCCGTCGGTGGAGCGCGTCCTCGACGAGTACCCCCAGGTGACCGTCGTGGACTCCACCGAGGCGCTGGTCGCCTCCGCCCTCGACATCTACGCCCCGTGCGCCCTCGGCGGCGCGCTGACCGACGAGGTCGTCGAGGTGCTCTCCGCCCGGATCGTCTGCGGAGCCGCCAACAACCAGCTGGCCCACCCCGGTGTCGAGAAGATGCTGGAGGAGCGCGGGATCCTCTACGCGCCCGACTACTGCGTGAACTCGGGCGGGCTGATCCAGGTCGCCGACGAGCTCGAGGGCTTCTCCTTCGAGCGTGCCGAGCAGCGGGCCAGTGGGATCTTCGACACCACGCGGAACGTGTTCGAACTGGCTGCGCGCGACGGCGTACCCCCTGCGGTCGCGGCCGACCGGCTGGCCGAGCGGCGGATGCGCGACGTGGGCCGGCTGCGGGGGATCTGGTTGTCCGGTGGTTGAGGTGCGAAGGCCGCCTGCGGCCTGAGCCTCGAAACCCCGTGAGCCCAGGCAGGGCCTCGACTGTGGTCGCCGCCCTGCAGCCCTCACCGGGTTTCGACGCGCCCAGCGCGCCTTCGCCTGCTCAGGCGCGGGCTTGCTCAACCCTCCTGAGCCCACGCGGCGCGCTCGTGCCTCGCGCGCCGCTGCTCAGTCGCGAGAAGGTTCTGCGTAGTCCGTGTAGCCGTCGTCCTGCTCGGACTCTTCGGTCTCGTTCCGGTCCTTGTCGCCGTGCAGCTCTCGCGCCAGCGCCCCGAAGTCCGTCTCGTGAGTGCGGTACTTCAGGTCGCGGGCGACCTTCGTCTGCTTGGCCTTGGCTCGGCCGCGCCCCATAGGGTCGACCCCCTCGCACGCTTGGCCGGGGCTCCGGGCCCCGGTCTGTCCTAAAGGTTTCTCGTGGAGGCAACGCTACCTGTTGCCTGGGTGTTCCCGCACACCACCTCCCGGCCCATTCGGAAAAATTCCCTCTCCTCGGGGTCCCGGGCGACGCCGGGGCGCGGGGAACGGCTCGTCGGGTGGGTCACCAGCCGGGGTGCTGGCCCACCAGCGACACCCGCCCCTCTCCGTCACCGTCGGCGCGGATCTCGCCGGCCGCCCAGGCACGGATGCCGTGGGCCTCGAGCAGGTCCACGGCGGCCTGCACGTCGTCGGCCGGGAGCAGGGCGACCATGCCCACCCCACAGTTGAGGGTCGCCTCGAGCTCGGCCTGCTCGAGCCCCCCCACGCGTCGTACGACGTCGAAGACCGGCTTGGGCGTCCACGTCGACCGGTCCACGACCGCCGAGACCTCCACCGGCAGCACCCTCGCGAGATTGGCCGCCAGCCCGCCCCCGGTGACGTGCGCCATGGCGTGGACACCGGTCTGCCGCGCCAGGTCGAGGCACGAGGTGGCGTAGATGCGGGTGGGTTCGAGCAGCTCCTCGCCGAGCGGGCGGCCGAACTCCTCCACGTGTCCCTCCAGCGGCCACCTGGCGTTCTCGAGCAGGACGTGGCGCACCAGCGAGTAGCCGTTGGAGTGCAGCCCACTGGCCTCCATCGCCACCACCACGTCGCCCGGACGGACCCGTCCCGGGCCAAGCAGCCGGTCGGCCTCGACCACGCCCGTCGTCGCGCCGGCCACGTCGTACTCGTCGGGACCGAGCAGTCCGGGGTGCTCGGCCGTCTCGCCACCGATCAGCGCGCAGCCGGCCGCCACGCAGGCCTCCGCGATCCCCTTGACGATGGCCGCGATCCGCTCGGGCACGACGCGACCCGTGGCGATGTAGTCGGTCATGAAGAGTGGCTCGGCCCCGCAGACGACGAGGTCGTCGACGACCATGCCGACCAGGTCGAACCCGATCGTGTCGTGGACGTCCATGGCCTGCGCGATCGCCACCTTGGTGCCGACGCCGTCGGTGGAGGTGGCGAGCAGGGGGCGCTCGTAGCGCGTCAGCACCGAGGCGTCGAAGAGACCGGCGAACCCACCGATGCCGCCGATCACCTCGGGCCGCCGGGCCTTCTCCACCCACCCCTTCATCAGCTCGACCGCCTTGTCGGCGGCCTCGATCGAGACCCCCGCGGCCGCGTAGCTGGTGGCGGTCGAGGCTGGCTCGGGCGGGGACTGCGGCACGGTGGTTCTCCTACGGGTTGGGGAGCGGCAGTGCCTCGGAGGTGATCGAGGTCTCGAGGAGGTGCTTGCCGAGCAGGCTCTCGTCGGGGAGGTCGATCGGGTACTCGCCGGTGAAGCAGGCCTGGCAGAGGCGGTCGGACGGCTGTGCGGTGGCCTCGACCATGCCGTCGAGGGAGATGTATCCGAGGCTGTCGGCGCCCACGCTGGCGGCGATCTCGTCACCGTCGAGGCCGTTGGCGATCAGCTCGGCGCGGGTGGCGAAGTCGATGCCGTAGAAGCAGGGCCACTTGACCGGCGGGCTGGAGATGCGGACGTGCACCTCGAGCGCACCCGCCTCGCGGAGCATCCGTACCTGGGCACGTTGGGTGTTGCCCCGCACGATGGAGTCGTCGACGACCACGATCCGCTTGCCCCGGATCATGTGCTCCAGCGCGTTCAGCTTGAGGCGGATGCCGAGCTGGCGCAGGGTCTGGCTGGGCTGGATGAAGGTGCGGCCGACGTAGGCGTTCTTGACGAAGCCCTGGCCGAAGGGGATGCCGCTCTCCTCGGCGTAGCCCGCTGCCGCCGGCGTGCCCGACTCGGGGACCGGCATCACCAGGTCGGCCTCGACGGGGTACTCACGAGCGAGTCGCCGACCCATCTCGACGCGTGCCTCATGGACGCTCCTGCCGGCGATCGTGGCGTCGGGGCGGGCCAGGTAGACGTACTCGAACACACAGCCCTTGGGGCTGGCCTCGGCGAACCGGTGGGTGCGCAGGCCGTTCTCGTCGATCGCGACCAGCTCGCCGGGCTCGATCTCGCGGACCACGCTGGCGCCGACGGTCGCCAGCGCCGCGTCCTCGCTGGCCACGACCCAGCCACGCTCGAGCCGTCCCAGGACCAGCGGCCGGATCCCCTCGGGGTCGCGGGCGGCGTACAGGGTGTTCTCGTCCATCCAGACGAACGAGAAGGCGCCCCGGAGCCGCGGCAGGACCTCCAACGCGCGCTGCTCGAGCGTGGTGTCGGGATGGCGCGCGAGGAGGGCGGTGACCAGCCCGGTGTCGTTGGTCGAGGACTCCAGGTTGCGGGCGTGGATGTCGAGCTCGTCGCTGGCTCGCGGGAGCTCGGCGACCATCGTGGCCAGCTCGGAGGTGTTGATCAGGTTGCCGTTGTGGCCGAGGGCGATCGACCCACCTGCCGTGGGGCGGAAGGTCGGCTGGGCGTTGTCCCAGTTGCTCGAGCCCGTCGTGGAGTAGCGGGCGTGGCCGATCGCCAGGTGCCCCTTGAGGGAGGCCAGGGTGGTCTCGTCGAACACCTGGGACACCAGGCCCATGTCCTTGTAGACCAGGATCTGGCGACCGTTGCTCACCGCGATGCCCGCCGACTCCTGGCCGCGGTGCTGCAGCGCGTAGAGCCCGAAGTAGGTGAGCTTGGCGACGTCCTCGCCGGGAGCCCAGACACCGAAGACCCCGCACGCGTCCTGCGGTCCCCGGTCCTGGGGGTCGAGGGCGGCGGTGAGCCGGCCGTCGCCACCGCGGCGCGACGTGGGCTGGGAGGGCACGCGTCCGAGTGTAGGTGCCCGCCTCGGGGGTCCCGGTATCGGCGGGCCGACACCCCTGCATCGAGCGTGCTCGCCGGTCCGGGGAGCGGTCTCCGGGCGGGGACTTCTCGTAGGATTCTCCGGTGAGGGAGGGTGCCGACCTTTACCATGATTCTCGGGGGAGGTGCTCACACGATGACTGAACGGATGGCCGACGACGGCGTGCCTGGCGCGCTCGATCAGCCATTCGCGGACAACTGGTCCCAGACGGTCTTCCGCGAGGGTCTCCAGCTGATCGCCGAGGGCGTCACCGAGCTGGTGGGCTTCGGCGTCGCCGTGATCAGCATCGTGCGCAACGACCAGCTCGAGGTCGTCGCGGTCGCCGGCGACGAGGAGGTGCGGGCTCAGATCCACGGCACCCGCACCCCGATCGACACCCTCCAGGCCGAGCTCGACAAGGCCGACAGCTGGGGCCTGATGCAGTTCGTCCCGCACGAGCGGCTCAACGACGAGGTCCTGGCCACCGGGTGGGTCCCCGACATCGAGCCCCTCGACATCCCCGACGCCTGGCACCCGCTCGACCTGCTCATCGCTCCGCTCTACGGCTCCGACGGCGAGATGCTCGGCACGATGGCCATCGACCTCCCGATCGACGGGCGTCGGCCCGGGCCCGAGCAGCGCCGGATGCTGGAGAAGTACGCCGCCCAGGCCGGGCGGGCGGTCGTCACGGCCGTCGAGCGGGAACGCCTCGCCGAGCAGATGCGCCTCGCCACGGCGGCCCGGACGATCGTCCGGGGTGCCAGCGCGCAGCTGTCGCTCGACAAGCTGCTCGCCGCCGTCCAGCCGGCGCTGGTGCAGGGCTTCGGCGCCACCGGCATGTGGATCGAGACCTTCGACGAGCGGGGCGGCGACGGGATCCTCTACGCCGGCGACGGCTCCCGGCTCAGCATGCCGCACGACCTGATGCAGCTCGCCGAGCGGGCCGCGCACCGCTGCTGGTCCACCCAGAAGGCGGAGGTCGTGGCCGCCGGGCGACCGACCTCCTCCGAGCTGGATCCGCCCGAGCGCGACATGGTCCTCGACTTCCTCCACGGCATCGGTGTCTCGTCCGCGCTCTTCGCGCCCCTGGGCGCCGGCACCGAGTGCCTCGGCAACATGGTGCTGACACGGGACGCCGGCCGCCCCGACTGGACCGAGGTGGAGATGTCCGCGGCGCTCGACCTCGGGCACGACCTCGGCCGGGCGATCCTCAACGCCCGCACCTTCGAGCGCGAGCACGAGCTCGTGCAGGAGCTGCGGGCTCTCGACATCTACAAGAGCCAGCTGATCGCGACGGTGTCGCACGAGCTGAAGAACCCCCTCACCTCCATCGCGGGCCACCTCGAGATGCTCGAGCAGATCCCGGACCTCGACCCGCTCGCCCTCAGCTCGGTCGCCGCGATGAACCGAGCCTCCGGGCGCCTGAGCCGGGTGATCAACGACCTGCTGCTGCTGTCCCGGGTCGACGACCCCACCACTCCGGTCGTGGCGGTTCCCGTCGACCTGCACGCGGTCCTGGAGGACGTGCTCGACGTCAACGCCGTCTCCGCCCGCAACAAGGAGCTCGCCGTCCGGGTGGTCACCCCCAGGGGGCCGGTGCTCGCGCTGGGTGACCACGACGAGCTGGACCGCGTCTGCGCCAACCTGATCAGCAACGCGGTGAAGTACACCCCGGCCGGACGGTCCATCACCGTCACGCTCGACCAGCTCGGTGACCGGGTGATCTTCGCCTGCGCCGACGAAGGCATCGGCATCTCGCAGCAGGACCAGGAGCAGCTGTTCAGCGAGTTCTTCCGGTCCGCCAACCCCGAGGCCTACTCCCAGCCGGGCACCGGTCTCGGCCTCGCCATCGTGCAGCGCATCGTGCACCGGCACGAGGGCAGGATCACCGTGGACTCCGAGCTCGGCAAGGGCAGCACCTTCACGGTGGAACTGCCGGCCGCCCCAAACTGAGGACTCGACCTCCGGCGTTCCCGTGCGGCCACCGGCCGCTGGTGTTGTGGATCCTGACCCATCGGTGAGAGTTTGAGCCGCATGACGACGCCCCACGACATCACCACCCCCGCCGGCCTGGACGGGGAGACGCTGCGCCACATCGCGCTCACCGAGGACTTCGCGGCGCACAACTACCACCCGCTGCGCGTCGTGCTCGCGACCGGTGAGGGCGCCTGGGTGACCGACGTGGACGGCCGGCGTTACCTGGACTGCCTCGCCGGATACTCCGCCCTCAACTTCGGGCACGGTCACCCGGGCCTGCTGGCGCGCGCCCACGAGCAGATGTCCAGGCTCACCCTGACCAGCCGGGCGTTCTACAACGACCAGCTCGGGCCGTTCGCCCATGACCTCGCCGGACTCACCGGCAAGGAGATGGTGCTGCCGATGAACTCCGGCGCCGAGGCGGTCGAGACGGCCATCAAGGTGAGCCGCAAGTGGGGCTACCTGGTCAAGGGCGTCCCGGAGAACCAGGCCACCATCGTGGCGATGGAGGGAAACTTCCACGGCCGGACCACGACGATCGTGTCGTTCTCGACCGACTCGGCGGCGACCGCGTTCTACGCGCCGTACACGCCTGGTTTCAAGGTGGTGCCGTACGGCGACTTCGCGGCGCTCGAGGAGGCCATCGACGACACGACCGTGGCGGTGCTGCTCGAGCCGATCCAGGGCGAGAGCGGCGTGATCATCCCGCCGGAGGGCTACCTGCACGAGGTACGCGCGCTGTGCAACCGCTCAGAGGTCCTGATGGTCGCCGACGAGATCCAGTCCGGCCTCGCGCGCACCGGGCGCACGTTCGCCTGCGACCACGAGGACGTCGTCCCGGACATCTACATCCTCGGCAAGGCGCTCGGCGGCGGCCTCTACCCGGTCTCGGCGATCGCCGCGGACGGCGACGTGCTGTCGGTGATCACCCCCGGCACCCACGGCTCGACGTTCGGTGGCAACCCGCTGGCGGCGGCCATCGGCCGCGAAGTCGTGTCGATGCTGAAGACCGGCGAGTACCAGGAGCGGGCGACCCGGCTGGGCGCCCACCTGACGCGCGGCCTGGAGGGGCTGGTCGGCGAGGGCGTCGACGCGGTGCGCTCGCGCGGGTTGTGGGCCGGCGTCGACATCAGTGACGAGCTCACCAGCGGGCGCCACTTCTGCGAGCAGCTCCTCGAGCACGGGATCCTCGCCAAGGAGGCGCACGGTCAGACGGTCCGCCTCGCACCGCCGCTGGTGGCGACCGAGGAGGACCTCGACCTGCTGATCCACGCCTTCCGCTCGATCTGCACCGGCTGACCGGCCGGATAGTCCCTCACGAAATCGCGGCCGCCATCGGCGTGTCGGCAACCGTTCCGTTCGGGACTATCCGGGATCAGGAGCGGCCGAGGTTGCGCAGCAGCAGCGCCTCGGCGAGGACCACCCGCTCGAACTCGGCGAGGTGGAGTCCCTCGTTGGCGCCGTGGGCCCGGGTGTCTGGGTCCTCGACACCGGTGACCAGGACGCTGGCCTGCGGGAACGCCTCGAGGAACTCGGCGATGAACGGGATCGATCCGCCGACCCCCATGTCGACCGGCTCGGTGCCGTCCCAGGCCTCGGCGAACGCTGCGCGCGCGGCGTCGTACGCCGGTCCGGTGGCGTCGATCTGGGTGGCCTCGCCGGTGTCGACGACCGTGAACGTCAGCTCGGCCCCCCACGGGACCCGCTCCTCGAGGTGACGGCGCAGGCAGGCGACACCGTTGTCGGTGGTGTCTCCGGGCGCGATCCGCATCGAGATCTTCGCCCGGGCGCTGGGGACGAGGGTGTTGCTCGCGCCGTCGACCTTGGGGGCGTCGAGGCCGGTGATGCTGAGCGAGGGCCGGGTCCAGAGTCGTTCGACGACCGAGCCGTCACCGATCCACCGGATGCCCGGGGCGGCGCCCGACTCGGCGCGGAGACGGTCCTCGGGGTACTCCACGTCGGCCGCCGGACCGTGGTGCAGGCCGTCGACGGCGACGTTGCCGGCGTCGTCGTGGAGGGAGGCGATGAGCCGGCTGAGCGCCATCAGCGCGTCGGGGACCAGCCCGCCCCACATGCCGGAGTGCACCGCGTGGGTGAGGGTGCGGACCTCGATGTCGGCCCGGACCAGCCCGCGAAGGCTGGTGGTGAGCGCGGGAACGCCGATGTCCCAGTTGCCGGAGTCGGCGATGACGATGACGTCGGCCTGCAGCCGCGCCCGGTGCTCCTGGAGCAGCGCGGGGAGGGTGTCGGAGCCGACCTCCTCCTCGCCCTCGATGAACATGGTGACGCTCACCGGAAGGTCGTCGCCGAAGACGCGCAACGCGCCCAGGTGGGCGGCGATCCCGGCCTTGTCGTCGGCGGCGCCGCGCCCGTAGAGGCGGTCGCCGCGCTCGGTCGGCTCGAACGGCGGGGAGTCCCACTCGGCGTGGTCGTTCTCGGGCTGGACGTCGTGGTGGGCGTAGAGCAGCACGGTCGGCGCCCCCGCCGGCCCGGGCTTGTGGGCGATGACCGCGGGCGCTCCGCCGTCCGCGCTGACGATGTCGACGGTCTCGAAGTTCTCGGCCCGGAACAGCTCGGCCACCGCCTCGGCGCTGCGCTGCACCTCAGAAGCGCGGGCAGGGTCGGCGCTCACCGACTCGATGCGCACCAGGTCCTCGAGGTCGCGGCGGATCCCGGGGAGGACGGACTGGACCGAGGAGTGGATCTGGTCGCTCATGTCCGCCAACCTATCCAGCGGCTCGGCCGCGGTGGTCCGGGGCCGGCTCAGGAGACCACGTTGCGCAGCGGGCGACCGGCTACCAGCCGTTCGAGCTGGTCCCGGAGCAGGCCGGCCATCCGGGGCAGCATGGCGCTGGTGCCGCCGGCGACGTGGGGCGTGACGAGGACGTCGGGAGCCGACCAGAGCGGGTGCTCGTCCGGTAGTGGCTCGGGGTCGGTGACGTCGAGGGCGAACCGCAGCCGTCCCGCGTGCCGCAGCACCGCGTCGGTGTCGAGCACGCCCCCGCGAGCCACGTTGACGACGACGGCGCCGTCGGGCAGCGCGGACAGGACGGTCTCCCCCACGAAGCCTCGGGTCCGGTCGCTCAGCGGGAGCAGCACGATCACCACGTCCTGCTCGCCGAGCAGGTCGGCGAGCTCGTCGACACCGTGGACCTCGCCCGCGAGCGGGTCCTCGCGAGGGCTGGACGCGACGGCGGTGATCCGGGCGCGCATGGGCACCAGGCGCTCGGCCACCGCGTGGCCGATCGAGCCGTAGCCGAGGACCAGCACCCGCGAGTCGGCCAGCGAGCGGCGGCCCCAGAGGTTCGTCCAGTGACCGTGGCTGCGCACCGCCTCCGGGATCCCGCGCAGGACCGCCAGCGTCAGCCCGACGGCGTGCTCGGCGGTCGCGTCGTCGTGCACGCCCGAGGCGTTGGCCAGCCTCACCCCCTGGGGCAGGAGCTCGAGCTGGCCGTCGTAACCCGCGAGCTGGGTCTGCACCACGCGGAGGGCGGGCAGCTCGGGCAGGCGCTGCATGGCGCGGATCGTGGAGCGGTAGTCGGGGACGAGCACCTCCACCTCGTCGGCACGCGGCGGGAGGCCGGTGCCGTCCCAGACGACGTACTCCACGCCCTCGACGGGCCCCACGGCCTCCCGGAGCTCCTCGGTGGGCAGCGCGACGATCATGGGGTCGTGTCGACGAGCGGGAGGTACGCCGACAGGTCGGTCCGCTCGCCGGAGGCCCGGACCCGGCCCTCGTCGACCGCGGCGGCCCAGTCGAGCCCGCCGGTGGCGAGGGCGATCCAGGTCTGCGGGTCGGTCTCGACCACCGCCGGCGGCGTGCCCCGCGTGTGCCGCACGCCCTCGACCACCTGGGCAGCGGCGTACGGCGGGACGCGCACCTCGACCGACCTCCCGGGGGCACGGTCGGCGAGCAGGGCCAGGAAGTGCCGGGTGAGGAGCTTGAGGTCGGCCGGAGCCCACTCCGGCCGGGCCAGCGTCTCGGCCACCGCCTCCGGGTCGGCAGGGCTCAGTCGGGCAGGCACGAATCCGAGCCTAACCGGACCCCCACCTGCCGAGTCGGCGCACGTGCAACGACCCCACCGCCCGAGTCGGCGCAGGTGCAACGACACCACCTACCGAGTCCATATCGACCGTGTGCATCTGCGCCGACTCAGCCGTCCGGGCGCTTGCAGCAGCGCCGACTCGACGCTCCAGACGCTTGCAGATGCGCCGACTCGCGGGTCAGAAGGTGTCGAGCAGCGCCAGGGTGCGCGCCCAGGCCCGGCTGTCGGGGTCGATCAGGACGAAGTGGCCTCCCTCGACCTCGAGCAGCTGCGCGTCGCCACCCGCGCCGGTCGCCACGGCGACGTACGACTCGGACTGGCTCAGCGGCACGACCGTGTCGTCGCGACCATGGACGCAGCGGACCGGGACGCCGGAGAGCGGGACCTGACGGATCGGCTCCACCGGGTCGTCGGCGGGTCCGGGCGGGTGGCCCAGGAACGCCTCGACCGCGCCATCACCCAGGTCCTGCTCGTAGGCCGACCGCAGGTCCAGGACACCGGCCTGGGAGACGACCCCCGTGACGGGGACGCGCTCCGGCTGCCACTGCTCGAAGCGCCCGCGCGACGGCGCCCAGGTGGCGAGGTGCCCGCCGGCCGAGTGGCCGAGGGTGATCACCTTCGACGTGTCGAGCCCCTCGACGTCGGCGAGGGCGTCGATACCGGCCGCCACGTCGTCGAGGGTCTCCGGCACACCCCCGCCTCCCCCCGATCCAGCCGGGCCGACGCGGCGGTACTCGAGGTTCCAGGCCGTCCAGCCCTCCCGCGCCAGGCTCCTGGCGAGCGGGCGGCCGAGCGACGCGTCGTACTGCGCCTTCCAGAAGCCGCCGTGGATCACCACGACCACGCCCCGGGAAGCGCCGGACGGGTGGTAGATCTCGGCGAACTGGCTGGGGTCGTCGCCGTAGCGGATCGTCCGGTCTGAGGTGTTCAAAGGAGGGTCCTCCCCGCACGAAGCCGCCGCGATTCCCGCCAGGCCGAGGGCCAGCACACTGCGCCGGGTGGGTCGTGTGCCCGAGAGTGCGCCCCGGCGCACGGCAGGGCACACGACCCGGTCACCCGAGCGCCGAGGGCAGCGTGGTCGACCACGCCTCCCTGACCTCGGACAACCTCACCCGGAACTCACCCTCCACGACCAGGTCCTGGCCGCCGGTGGTCCCGATCCTCGCGAGGGGTACGCCGCGGCGCGCGGCGAGGTCGGAGAGCGAGTCGGCGAGGGCCTCCGGCACGGTGACGATGGCCCGGGCGGCCGACTCGGCGAACAGGCCCAGGAAGGCGTCGCCCGGCAGCGTGACCGTCACCCCGATGTCGGCGCGCAGCGCCGCCTCGACCAGCGCCTGCGCCAGCCCGCCGTCGGACAGGTCGTGGGCCGAGGTCACCAGTCCGACCGCGTCGGCCAGCAGCGCGGCCAGCGCCTTCTCGGCGGCCAGGTCGACCTGGGGCGGCAGGCCACCGAGATGACCGTGCACGACGTGGGCCCACTCCGACCCCGACAGCTCCTCGCGCGTCTCGCCGAGCAGGAAGACCTGCTCGTCGGGCGCGACGAACCACGACGGCGTCCGGCGGGTGACGTCGTCGATGACCCCGAGGACGGCGACGACGGGCGTGGGCAGGATCGCCACCTC
>NZ_DASSXS010000154.1:0-4720 GCF_035703625.1 Nocardioides sp.
TCGGCTTGTACTTGCGGATTGCCATGTCAGTTCGTCCTTAGCGCCCGGTCAGGAGACCGGACCTCCGAAGATGTCGATGCGGTGCCCTTCGGCCAGGCTGACGATCGCGCGCTTGGTGTTCACGCGCTTGCCGATGCCGAAACGGGTACGCCGCGTCTTGCCCTGGCGGTTGATCGTGTTGACCGAGGTCACCTTCACGTTGAACACCTTCTCGACCGCGATCTTGATCTCGGTCTTGTTGGCGTCGGGACGCACGAGGAAGGTGTACTTGTTCGCGTCGAGCAGGCCGTAGCTCTTCTCCGACACGACCGGCGCGAGCAGGATGTCGCGGTGGTCCTTGTGCAGGGTGCTCACTTGTCAGCCTCCTCGGCGGCGGGCTTCTCGGCGGGCGCCTTCTTGGCAGCCGCCTTCTTCGCCGGCGCCTTCTTGGCGGCGGCCTTCTTGGCAGGCGCCTTCTTGGCGGCGGTCTTCTTCGCGGGAGCCTTCTTGGCAGCCGGCTTCTCGGCCGGCTCCTCGACGGCGTCGTTCGCGGGCGGCTCGACGACCTCGGCCTTGCGCTCCGAGCTCGCGGCGGTGCCACCCACGAAGGCGTCGTAGGCGCCCTTGGTGAAGACCACGTCGTCGGAGGACAGCACGTCGTAGGTGTTGAGCTGGTCGACCGCGACGATGTGGACCTCGGGTGCGTTGCGCAGCGAGAGCCAGGTGAGGGCGTCGCTGCGCTCGAGCACCACCAGGTAGCGCCTGCGGTCGCTGAGCCCGGCCAGCGACGCGAGGGCCGCCTTGGTCGACGGGGCGTCGCCCGAGACCAGGCCCTCGACCACGTGGACGCGATCGTTGCGTGCCCGGTCCGACAGGGCACCGCGCAGGGCGGCAGCCTTCATCTTCTTGGGCGTGCGCTGGTCGTACTTGCGGGGCTGGGGCCCGTGGACGACGCCACCACCGGCGAACTGCGGCGCGCGGATCGAGCCCTGACGGGCGCGGCCGGTGCCCTTCTGCTTGTAGGGCTTGCGGCCACCGCCGCGGACCTCTCCGCGGGTCTTGGTCGCGTGCGTGCCCTGGCGGGCGGCAGCCTGCTGCGCCACGACCACCTGGTGGATCAGGGGCACGTTGACGGAGACGTCGAAGATCTCGGCCGGAAGGTCGACCTTGACGGTCTTGACGTTGCTGGTCGGGCTCACTTGGCGGCCTCCTCGATCTTCTTGGCAGCCGAGCGGAGGACCACGAGGCCACCCTTGGGACCCGGAACGGCGCCCTTGAGCAGGATCAGGCCCTTCTCGGCGTCGACCGCGTGCACGGTGACGTTCTGGGTGGTGACGGTGTCGTTACCCATGCGGCCGGCCATCCGGACGCCCTTGAAGACGCGGCCGGGGGTGGCGCAGGCGCCGATGGAGCCGGGCTTGCGGTGGTTGCGGTGGGCACCGTGGGAGGCGCCGACACCCGAGAAGCCGTGACGCTTCATCGTGCCGGCGAAGCCCTTGCCCTTGCTGGTGCCGGTGACGTCGATCTCCTCGCCCGCGGCGAAGGTGTCGACGGCGAGCTCCTGGCCCACGGAGTAGGAGGAGGCGTCGCTGGTGCGGATCTCGACCAGGTGGCGACGAGGCGTGGTGCCCGCCTTGGCGAAGTGGCCGGCGCGCGGCTGGTTCACCTTGCGGCCGTCGATCTCGCCGAAGCCGAGCTGGATGGCGTTGTAGCCGTCGGTCTCGGGCAGGCGGACCTGGGTCACCACGTTGGTGCCCGCGGCGACCACGGTCACCGGGACGACGCGGTTGTTCTCGTCCCAGAGCTGGGTCATGCCGAGCTTGGTGCCCAGCAGTCCCTTCAGATTGCGTTCAAGAGTAGTCATTGGCTTCGCTTCCCCGACTAGAGCTTGATCTCGATGTCGACGCCGGCGGGCAGGTCGAGCCGCATGAGGGAGTCGACGGTCTTGGGCGTGGGGTCGATGATGTCGATGAGGCGCTTGTGGGTGCGCATCTCGAAGTGCTCGCGCGAGTCCTTGTACTTGTGGGGCGAGCGGATGACGCAGTAGACGTTCTTCTCGGTCGGCAGCGGCACCGGGCCGGCGACCTGGGCACCCGTACGGGTGACCGTGTCCACGATCTTGCGCGCCGAGGTGTCGATCACCTCGTGGTCATAGGCCTTGAGCCTGATGCGGATCTTCTGTCCCGCCATAGGTCTCTCTCGTCCTTTACGTCTGTCTGCACCCTGCGGGTGCCGCGTGCCGTGTCATCCCGAGACCTCCCCGGGTGAGGTGGTCCCGCCCTTGCTCCACCGCCGCTCGGCTCCGACCCCCGCGGTCGGGTGTGTCGGACAATTCCGACGCACGACAACCTCGAAGATCCTCGCTGTTGTTGGTGGCGCCCGACGGTTCGTCGGGCTGATCGGGTCTCCTGGATCGGTGCGGCCGCACGCCAGCCACTGATCGTTCGTGTGAACCCGATTCAGTAGTCAAGATGTGCCGCACCCCGGCAACCCGCCGGAGCAACCGGACCATCTTGGCAGAGACCACCGCGCCGCGCCAAATCGAATGCCGCCCACTGGAGGCTTCGGGTCCGCTACGCCCGCGTGCCCCGCTCCGGACACCGTCCCTCGGCCCGACCTGACAGGATGTGCGGCGACATGGCGGACCAGGCACGCCAGAAGGGGGAGTCGGATGTCAGGCAACCAGTGGTACCCGCCGCCGGGTCACGGGTCCTCACCGGCCGGACCGCCGCCCCCGGGTCCGGGCGCTCCCCCGCCGGGTCACGGACCTCCGCCACCCACGGCACCGGGATGGGCACCGCAGCCGGGCATGCTGGGCGCCGCCCACAAGCCCGGGGCGATGCCCCTGCGGCCGCTGGGCCTCGGTGACATCTACGACGCGGCGTTCCGCATCATCCGGTTCAACCCCACGGCCACGGTGGGAGCGGCGGTGCTCGTCGCCTCGGTGGCCATGGCGCTGCCGCTGCTGGTCACGGCGGTCCTCACCTGGACCGTGGATCTCTCCCTGAGCCAGTCCGGGGCCGGGTTCGAGACGGCCGAGACGGCCGCCCTGGTCGGTGCCGCCGGCGCGTTCGGCGTCGGGATGGTCCTGCAGTGGGTCGGCACGATCCTGGTCACCGGGATGATCGCCCATGTCACGGCGGCTGCCGCGATCGGTCGGCGGCTGAGCCTGGGCGAGGCCTGGCGGGTGACCCACGGAAAGCGCTGGCGACTGATCGGCGCCTCGCTCCTCATCGGGCTGGGCAGCAGCGTGCTGATCGCGGCGTACGTGGCCGTGTGGTTCGCGTTGGCCTTCGCCGCCGACGGCGCCGCGCCTCTCGTCGTCTGGGGCCTGGTCAGCGTGCCGGCCTTCATCTGCCTCCTGATCTGGCTCTGGATCCGGGTCGGCTACCTCCCGGTGCCGGCGCTGATGCTGGAGCGGGTCGGCGTGTTCGGCGCGTTCGGGCGCGGGTTCCAGCTGAGTCGGCGTCAGTTCTGGCGGATCTTCGGCATCGCCCTCCTGACCGCGGTCATCACCGGCGTCGCGAGCCAGGTGTTCGCCACCCCGATCAGCATGCTCGGCGAGTTCGTCGTCACCGCCCTGGGGCCGCAGTACGAGGTCCTGGGCCTCGTCGTCGCGCAGGCCATCATCTCCGTGCTGACGGCCGCCTTCGTGTCGCCGTTCACCGGTGCGGTGACGTCGCTGCAGTACCTCGACCAGCGCATCCGCAAGGAGGCCTACGACGTCGAGCTGATGACCCAGGCGGGGATCACCGCGTCGTGACGCCGCTGCGCGCCCTGCTCCCGGCCGACGCGCCACTCCAGCCGTCCACCGGAGAGGCACGGTCGTGGCTGGAGCGCGAGCTGCTGCACCAGGAGTACCACCAGCAGAACACCCTCCAGAGCCTCCTGACCTGGCTGGACAGACAGATCAATCGCGGGCTGGCCGCGGCGGAGCAGGCCCCGGCCCTGTCCACCCTGGCCGCGATGCTGATCTTCCTGCTCCTGCTCTGCGGCCTGGCCTACATCCTGTCGCGTCTCCGGACGACCGGTCACGTCCGGCCCGGTGGCGGACCGGTGCTCGACAACGGCATCGTCAGCGCCACCGAGCTCCGGGGGCGGGCCGAGGCCGCGCTCGCGAACGGACGCCCCGAGCAGGCGCTGGTCGACGGCTTCCGGGCCCTGGCCGTCCGGCAGGTCGAGCGGGGCCGGCTGGAGGACTCCCCCGGCGCCACCGCGCACGAGGTGGCGATCTCGCTGGCGGCCGAGTACCCCGGTCACAGCCAGCGCGTCGAGGACAACGCCCTCCTGTTCGACCTGGTCCTCTACGGCGATCGCCCCGCGACGCCGGAGCAGGCCACGGGCGTGCTGAGGCTCGACGACGAGCTGAAGGCGACGCGATGAGCGTCGCCACCGCCCCACCCGGAACCCGAAACCCGCCCCCCGGGCGGGGCCTCCCGGCCCGATACCGCGCACCCCTGCTCGTGACCCTCGGCTTCCTCGCGGCCCTCGCTCTGGTCGTCCTGCTCGGGGTCGGTCCCCGCACGGTGGCCGATCTGGACCCCGACAACCCCGGTCCGAACGGAGCCCAGGCAGTCGCCCGGGTGCTCGAGGACCAGGGCGTCGAGGTCACGGTCGCCCGCGACGCCGAGGCCCTGGAGGCGACCGAGGTGGCCGCAGACACCACCGTCGTGGTGACCTCCACCGATCAGCTCGGCCAGACGACCACCACCCGGCTGCTGGCGCACGCCCGCGGGGCGTC
>NZ_DASSXS010000003.1:0-13545 GCF_035703625.1 Nocardioides sp.
CAGATCCGTGCGGTTTGGAGAGTCATCCGCGCCGCCTGTGGAAACGTACTGGCATGGCGTTGGTGATCCCTGGACTTGGCACCGTCACTCAGGACGGAGACTGGCTCGTGACGGAGCCGCGTGAGGTGCCGGCGCTCGGAGGCCGCTGCCGCTTCCTGATCGATGGTTACGACCCCCAGGAGGAGGCACGCGATCTCGTGGCTTGCGTAGGGGCCCTCTGCTCACTCGATGTGTCGCACCTGGAGTCGGCGTCAGGTCACGTGTTCGACTACTACCGCGACGTGGCGAGCGAGGTCGCATCGAGGACGCCCGGCTTTCCTGACATCTCGCAGCCGGCTCAGGTCTGGGACTTCGTGACGCTGACCCGCGAGCCAGTGGTCCAGCGCGAGGAGGATGGCGGACCTTGGTTCGTTGCCCTCGAGAACGAGTGCGCCTGGGAGCCGGAGCACGGCCTGATGCTGGTGTTGAAGGAAGGCCGAGAGGTGACGAAGGTCAGCGAGTACGACGGCCACCTGACCAACCGGCACGCCTTCGCCGACGACTCGATACCCGAGAGTGCGGTCTACTGGAACCCCTCCACCTCCCTGTGACCGCACCCGCTCATCGGCTGGATGAGTACGGCTTCCGCGAAGGCAGCACGCGCTGATCAGTCGAGGCAGAACACGTTGCCCTCAGGGTCCTCCATGACGATGTGACCCCCGGCCATCGGCGGCGCTGGCTCGTGGCGCTCGACGCGGGTGGCGCCGAGCGCGACCAGGCGATCGCACTCGGCCTCGAGGGCCGTCATGCGCTCGTCGCCCTGGAGACCTGGCGCGGCGCGGACGTCGAGGTGGACGCGGTTCTTGGCGGTCTTGCCCTCCGGGACCTGCTGGAAGAACAGGCGCGGTCCGCGACCCTCGGGGTCTTGCGCGGCCGACGCGGAGTTGCGCTGGTCCTCCGGGATGCCGGCCTTCGCCAGGAAGTCCCACCAGGCGTCGAAGGGATCCTCGCCCTCGGCCAGGGTGTGCCCGGGAGGCGGCGGGTTGATGTAACCCATCACGGCGGCCCAGAAGCGGGACAGCGCGCGGGGGTCGTGGGCGTCGAAGGTCACCTGGATCTCTCGCATGGCCGCGATGCTGCCATGCGCCACCGACGCCCGGCCCCAGACCGGACTCGACCGAGTTCGCGTCCGGTCCCGCGAGCACCCGGCCCCCGGCCAGGGAGGTGTGTCGCTCCGTGACCACCAGCAGGTCGGTGCGCAGCTCCTCGCGGGTACGAGGTGGCAGGAGCGTGTCCCCGTGGGGAGGAACGGCCCGCCGAGCTGCGGTACGCCGGTGGGTCGGCCGAGCAACCACCAGTGCAGGTGCTCCTGCCCGTCGCCATGCCGGAAGCCCTGCGGTCGCGGGACGTCCAGGGTGCCCCACCTCCGCGATCCTCGCGGACACCCGGTCGTACCTCCTGCGATCACACCGGCATGCCCCGAATCTGCAACGGCCTCCGCCGGACCGCACTGGTCGGGGCCTCCGGGGCGCGTGAGTGCTCTGGCGCCGCGACGTAGGCTCACGGCATGGAGCTCGTCGTCGTCCTGGTCCTGCTCGCGGTCCTCGCCGGTGTCGTCGTCGTGTCCGGACGCGCCCGCAAGCAGCGCCTCGCGCTGCAGCGACAGCGCGAGCTGGACCCGGTGAAGAAGCTCGCGTTCGAGGACATCACTGCTCTCGGTGTCGAGCTCCAGGAGCTCGACCTCGACCTCGCCGGCCATGAGCTCGATGCCGGCCAGCGCGCCGACTACCAGCGGGCGCTCGATGCCTACGAGTCGGCGAAGACCGCGGGCGACAACATCACCGAGCCCGCGCACATCAAGCACGTCACCGAGATCCTCGAGGACGGTCGCTATGCCGCGGCCTGCGTCCGGGCGCGGGTGGCAGGAGAGCCGCTGCCCACCCGGAGGCCGCCGTGCTTCTTCGACCCCCGCCACGGGTTGTCCGTCATCGACGTGCCGTGGACCCCGGCCGGCGGAGCCACGCGCGACGTACCGGCCTGTGCCCTGGACGCCGAGCGCGTGCGTGCCGGCGCCGAACCCGACTCGCGGATGGTCATGGTGGGCTCCCAGCGGGTGCCCTACTACCAGGGCGGCCGTGCGTACCAGCCCTATGCCTCCGGCTACTTCGGCGGGTTCGGCCCGATGGACATGATGTTCATGGGGCTGATGTTCGGCGGGTTCGGGGGCTTCGACGCGATCGGTGACATCGGCGAGGGCATGGGCGACGCCATCGGGGGGATCGGTGACGGCGTCGGGGACATGTTCGACGGCTTCGACTTCTGAACCACGCTGACCCGCCCGAAACTTTCGGGCGGGTCAGCGTGTGACGCAGCTGGGCCGCCTGACACGTCCACCCTGTACCGGCCAGCGGAGACGTCTTGAGCAGCAGGGTCGCGGAGTGACGAGCGGTGCGGGTTACGCGAGCGTGGGCTGACACACTGCTGGCGTGCCTGATCAAGACCTCCACGTCACCGAGCTCGGGGAGACCGGCTCCACCGTCGTGTTCTGCCACGGCCTCTTCGGCCAGGGCCGCAACTGGACCCAGGTCGGCAAGGAGCTGGCCCGCGAGCACCGCGTGCTGCTCGTGGACATGCCCAACCACGGACGCTCGCAGTGGACCGACACCGTCGACTACCTCGACCTCGCCGACCGGGTGTCCGGCCTCTTCTCGGCCGACGAGCCGGTGGCAGTGGTGGGGCACTCCATGGGCGGCAAGATCGCCATGGTCCTCGCGCTGCGGCGTCCCGAGCTGGTCGAGCGGCTGTGCGTCGTGGACGTCTCCCCGGTGACCTACGACAACACCCGGGAGTTCGCGGGGTACGTCGACGCGATGCGCGGACTCGACCTGGCCGCCCTCGAGCGGCGCGGCGACGCCGACGAGCAGCTGCGCGACGACGTACCGAACGACACGGTGCGCAGCTTCCTGCTGCAGAACCTCCGTCGCGACGGGGACTCGTGGCACTGGCAGGTCAACCTGGCGGTGCTGGGCGACGAGCTCTCCGGGCTGGGCGGCTGGCCCGAGGAGGGCCTCGCGGACGTGTCTCCCTATGACGGTCGGGTGCTCTGGGTGGGCGGCGACCGCTCCGACTACGTCCGCGAGGAGTACGCCGAGGCGATGGGGCGCTGGTTCCCGCGCAACCGGCGGGTGACCATCAAGGGCGCAGGCCACTGGGTCCACTCCGAGCAGCCCGAGACCTTCGTGGCCGTCGTCCGGCGGTTCCTCGACGAGTGACCCGGCCCGATCACCCGCGCTGCCGGGCCCGGTAGGCCGCGACCGCGGCCCGGTTGCCGCACGCGGTGCTGCAGAAGCGACGCGACCGGTTGCGGGAGAGGTCCAGCACCACGCCCTCGCAGTCGTCGGCCGAGCAGATGCCGAGCCGCGACACCTCATCGGTGCGGATCACGTCCACCATGGCCAGCGCCGTCTCGACGGCGACCCGGGTGGCGAACGGCGCGCTGAGCTCGACGGCGTGGAGGTGCCAGTCGAGGGCGTCGTGCCGCAGCAGCTGGGGGAGCGCGCGGTGCTCGGCCAGGATCGCGTTGACGAGCGGCACGGCCGCGTCCCGCTCGGAGGTGAGGAGGCGTCTCAGGGGGGCCCGGAGGGCGCGGACCGCCTCCAGGTCGGCCCGGGAGCGGGGGCGGGCACCGGTGTAGCCGTGCTCGTCGTAGAACGCGTTGACGTCGTCGACCGTCGTCATCGTGTCCGGGTCGTCGGCGCTGTTGACGAGCGCCACGGCGGCGATCAGGGCATCCCCGGTGTCATCAGTGAAAACCACATTGACACATTACCAAGGTTCTCGTACTGTCATGAGTCATGACGACGTTGACGCATGACGCAACGGTGGCGGCCCCGCGTTCGCGGACGGCGTCCGGCCTCGCGTTCGCCCTCGTCTCGGCGCTGACGTTCGGGCTCTCCGGTGCCCTGGCCCGGCCCCTGCTCGAGTCCGGCTGGAGCGCCGGCGCCGTCACGCTCATCCGGGTCGGCGGCGCCGCCGTGCTGGTCGCTCCGATGGCGGTCCTCTCCCTGCGCGGGAACTGGGGTGCCGTGCGGCGCAACGCCGGCCTGGTGGTGACGTACGGCGTCCTGGCCGTCGCGGGAGCGCAGTTCTGCTACTTCTCGGCCGTGTCCTACATGCAGGTCGGCCCGGCCCTCCTGATCGAGTACACCGCACCGGCGACCGTCGTCGTCTGGCTGTGGCTCCGGCAGGGCCAGCGTCCCGGTGCGGTCACCCTGGTCGGCGCCGGCCTCGCCGCGCTCGGCCTCGTCCTGGTCCTCGACCTGCTGTCCGGCGCGGACCTCAGCGTCCCGGGCGTCCTGTGGGCCCTGGCCGCGATGGTCGGGGCCGCGACCTACTTCGTCATCTCCGCCGACGACACCAACGGCCTGCCTCCGCTGGCCCTCGCCGGTGGGGGGTTGGTGGTCGGCGCGGTGGCCCTCGCCCTGCTGGGCCTCGTCGGGCTGATGCCCCTGCACCACGCCTCGGCGCCGGTGTCCTATGCCGGTGCCACGGTCGCTCCCTGGGTGCCTCTCGTGCTGCTGGCACTGGTGACCGCCGCGATCGCCTACACGACCGGCATCGCCGCGATCAGGCGCCTCGGCTCCCGGGTGGCCTCGTTCGTGGCCCTCTCGGAGGTCCTGTCCGGAGTCCTGTGGGCGTGGCTGCTCCTGGACGAGCTGCCGCGACCCGTGCAGCTCCTGGGTGGGGTGCTGATCGTCGCCGGCGTGGTGGCGGTCAAGCTCGGCGAGCGCACCGTCGTCCGGGTCGATCCGGTCCCGGCCTGAGGAACCCCAGGCTCCGCGCGCGCGTCAGATCGGCATGCGTGCCTTGGGAACCCTGCTCGCCGGGAGCGTGCTCGTGCTGGCCGCCTGCGGCGACCGGTCGACGGGTCCGCCTGCCGTCGCCGGTGACCCGGTGCCGACACCGTGGCGCACCGAGGTCTGGCGTGGCGTCGCGGTCGACGTCCCGGCGGACTGGGCGTACGGCGGCGCTCCCCTGAACGTGGCCGGCGACCCGGTCGCCTGCCCGGCCATGGCCACGGTGACCGCGTCGGGCGACCGGGTCCGGGCCGGAGACCCGCGCAGTGTGCCCTATGTCGGCCGCCCGCTCTTCCTGACCGACGTCTGCCAGGCCTATCCGTTCATCGGCCCCGACTCCGACCCGCCGGCGGTGCCGTCGGTCTGGCTCGGCGCCGAGGTTCCGGCGGGCGCCGAGGATCTGGGTGACGGGTGGGTGCGGGAGACGATGGCCGTCGCGGGCACCACGGTCACCGTGACCAGCGACGACCGCGCGCTCCGTGACCGGATCCTGGGCTCCGTGGACCGTGGCGGGCCGTGCGCGCCGGTGCTGCCGGCTCCGACGAGGGTTCGGGCCATGCTGATCGAGGGCTACGGAAGGCCGCAGTCCCTCGAGGTGTGCGCCTACCGGCGCTCGGACGCCGGGGACCTCGTGCTGGCCTACGCGACGGTGCTGGGGGAGGAGGAGGCCCGGGCCTTCGCGCGGGCGATCGACCATGCGGAGCGGCGGGACATGGACTGCGGCGACGAGCCGCCCCCGGAATGGGTCACGCTGGAGATGACCGGATCGTCGTACCCGGGTGCGCCCATCGGCGTGGGCGGAACGCAGGAGATGGTGATCGGCTGCGGTGTGGTCGAGACCGGCCCGGGGCAGACCTTCGAGCTGGACGAGGGCGTGCTCGACTCGCTGCGCGTGCAGGGGCTGCCGGCCGTGCTGTCGTCGCTGATCGGACCGATGGGCTGACTCAGCGGGCGTCCTGTCTCCGGATGAACACCTCGCGGGTGAGCATCAGGATCGCCGCCGCCGTCGGGATCGCGAGCAGGGCGCCGACGACACCGAGCAGCGCCGCTCCGACCAGCGCCGCGATCACGGTGACCGCGCCGGGGATGTCGACCGACTTCGACATCACGCGCGGGTAGATCACGTAGTTCTCCACCTGCTGGTAGATCAGGTAGAAGATCACGCAGGCGAGGCCGATCTTGACGTCGGTCGCGAACCCGATCGCGCTCACGATCACGGCCCCGATGGTGGCGCCGATCATGGGGATCACGTCGAGCAGTGCGACCACGAAGGCCAGCGCCACGGCGTACTCCCCGAGACCGACGATGAACAGGAAGACCAGCGAGCTCAGCCCGGCGCAGGTCGCCACGATGAAGGCGCCCGAGACGTAGCCGCCGATGCTGCCGAGCACCCGGTCGCCGAGCTTGGTGACCCGGTCCCGGCGGGACTGGGGTGCGAGGCGGTAGAGAGCGGTCTTCGTCGCCTGGAGCGACGACAGGAAGTAGAGCGTCAGCACGACGACGATGAACGCGTTGAGGAGCGTGTTGAGCACCGCCAGCCCGACCCCGAGCACCCCGCCGAACAGGCTGCTGGTGAACCCGCCCTGCTGGATGTAGGACTCGGCACGGTCGAACACGTCGTACTTCTGGTTGAGCTCCTGGATCTGCCGGTTGCGCTGGAGCTCGTCGAACCACCGGGGGGCGGTCTCGGTGATCGCGGCGACCTGGTCGCTGATCACCGGGACGATGGCGAGGACGAACAGCGCCAGCGCGATGACGACCACCACGATCACGGCGACCACGGCGTAGGAGCGCCGCAGCCCCCGCCGCACGAAGAACTCGACCACCGGGTTGAGCCCGGCGGCGAGGAACATCGCGACGACGACGAGGATCAGGACCGAGCTGATCGCGAGCAGCTGGGTGCCCAGCCAGTAGGCGAGCAGGGCCCCGAGCGCGCCGAAGAAGCCGAGGTAGAAGGCGGAGTGGCGCTCGAGGGGCTTGCCGGGCTCGCCCAGGTCCTGCCGGGCGCCCGGCGGCGGGGACTGCACGTCCGTCGCTGTCCCCGCCGCGGGCCCGTCGTCCTCAGTGGCCTGTCCTGCCGGCCGCCCCGCCGCCCGCCCGGTCGGCCCTGTGGGCGCGCCGGCGACGGGGTCGTCGCTCAACTCTCGTCCTCGGCGAATCCCGCGACGACCTCGCGCAAGGAGGTGAGCTGGGCCGCGATGGCGTCACGACGCTTCGCCATGCGGTCGACCTCGGCCTTGATCTCGGCCAGCTGCCGCTCGGACTCGGCGTCGCCCCGGGAGGTGATGGCCTCGGCCTGGGTGCGGGCCGAGGCGACGATCTGCTCGGCCTCGCGACGGGCCCGGGTCAGCATCGCCTCCGACTCCTGCTGGACCTGCTGACGGTGGGTGGTCGCCTGGCTGAGCGCCTCGCGGGCGCGCTGCTCGGCCTGCGCGGCACGCTCCTCTGCCTCGTCGACCAGCCGCTTGGTCTCGGCGGTCGCGTTGGAGTGGTGGTCGGTGGCCTCCTTGGCGAGCCGCTCCTTCTCCACGGCCAGCGTCCGCCGGGCTTCCTGGACCTCGCGGTCGGCAGCGGCACGTGCCTGCTCGGACTCGCGCTTGGCGGTGGTCCGCAGGTCGTTCGTCTCCTGCTGGGCGGCCAGGCGCAGCTGGTCGGACTCGCGCTTGGCGGAGGCCAGCAGGTCGTCGGACTCGGCCTTGGCCAGCGCCCGCTCCTGCTCGGCGTCGGCGAGCATCCGCTTGCGGGCCTCGTCGAGCTCCTGCAGCTGCACCAGCCGCATGTCCTCGGCCTCACGGGTGGCCTCGGCGCGGATCGACTGGGCGTCGCGGTTGGCCCGCTGCCGGATGTCGTCGGCGTCGCGCTCGGCGGCGGCCCGGACGTCACCGGCCTCCTCCTCGGCGAGGCGCAGCATCGTGCTCGCGCGCCCGCCCAGCCCGGCGTACGACGGGTTCTGGTTCTCCGCGATCTGCTTGCGGGCCTCCTCGAGCTGGCTCTCGAGCTCGAGGACCCGCTTCTCGGAGGCGGTGAGGCTGCTGCTGAGTCCGGCCTTCTCGGTCGTCAGCTGGCGGAACCGGGTGTCGACCGCCTCGCGGTCGTAGCCGCCGCGACGCACCGACGGGAAGCCGGATCCTCCCGTGGACGCGGGCGGCACGACGGGCCGTGAGGCCGGGGGCTGGGGCGAAGCCTGCTGCGGGGTCGGCCGCGGCGCCGACGTGGGCGGACGCGGCGGGGCCGGCTGGCTCCGCTGGGCGGGTGCCGGGCGCCCGGGCGCGGGCTGCGGGGGCGTGGGCTTCTGGGACGCGGGCTTCTGGGAGGTGGGCTGCTGGGAGGCGGGCTTCTGGGCCTCGCCATTGCCCTTCAGTGCGGGCATCACCTGGGTCTTCTCTCCCTCGACCGCACCCTGTTCGGTGGTGTCATCGGTCGACTCGTCGGTCTCGTCGTCGTCGAAGATGGACAGACCCTGGTCGCTCATGCTGGTGCTACCTCCCGGATTGGCTGGACCTCGGTCACCAGTGTCGCTGATGGTCGCCGCAGAGCCCACCCCGGCTCGCTGATTGGATCCGCAATCTGCGGGCCCGGAGCGGGCTGACGGCCTCAGACCCCGCGGAAGCGGTTGATCGCGTCGAGGTGCTCGGCCCGCATCTCCTCGTCGCGCACGCCCAGGCCCTCCTCGGGAGCGAGGCAGAGCACGCCCACCTTGCCCTGGTGGGCGTTGCGGTGGACGTCGAGCGCGGCCTGTCCCACGTCGTCGAGGCCGTAGGTCTTCGACAGTGTGGGATGAATCATGCCCTTGGCGATGAGGCGGTTTGCCTCCCACGACTCGCGGTAGTTGGCGAAGTGGGACGAGATGATCCGCTTGAGGTTCATCCAGAGGTAGCGGTTGTCGTACTCGTGCATGTAGCCCGACGTCGACGCGCAGGTGGTGATCGTGCCGCCCTTGCGGGTGACGTAGACCGAGGCGCCGAAGGTCTCGCGGCCGGGGTGCTCGAAGACGATGTCGATGTCCTCGCCACCGGTCAGCTCACGGATCTTGGCGCCGAAGCGCTTCCACTCCTTGGGGTTCTGCGCGGTGCCCTCGTCGTTCCAGAACCGGTAACCCTCCTCGGAGCGGTTGATGATCAGCTCCGCGCCCATGCTGCGGCAGATCTCGGCCTTCTCGTCGTTGGAGACCACGCACACGGGGGTCGCGCCGCCGTTGAGCGCGTACTGCGTCGCGAAGCCGCCGAGGCCACCGGAGGCGCCCCAGATCAGGACGTTGTCGCCCTGCTTCATGTCGCCGCCGTTCTTGCTGACCAGCTGGCGGTACGCCGTGCAGTTGACCAGGCCCGGGGAGGCGGCCTCCTCCCACGTGAGGTGCGCCGGCTTGGGCATCAGCTGGTTGGCCTTGACCAGCGCGATGTGGGCCAGGCCCCCGAAGTTGGTCTCGAAGCCCCAGATCCGCTGCTCGGGGTCGAGCATCGTGTCGTTGTGCCCGTCGGGCATCTCCAGCTCCACGGACAGGCAGTGCGCCACCACCTCGGTGCCCGGCTGCCACGAGTGCACGCCCGGGCCCGTCTGCAGCACCACGCCGGCCAGGTCCGAGCCCACCACGTGGTAGGGCAGGTCGTGCCGCTTGGCGAGAGGGGAGAGGCGTCCGTAGCGCTCGAGGAATCCGAAGGTCGACACCGGCTCGAAGATCGAGGTCCAGACCGTGTTGTAGTTGATCGCGCTCGCCATCACCGCGACGTAGGCCTCGCCGGGGCCCAGCTCGGGCAGCGCCACGTCCTCCACGTGCAGGGACTTGCGCGGGTCCTTGTCCCGGCTGGAGAGGCCCTCGAACATCTCCACGTCCTCCTTGTGCACGGTCACCGCGCGGTAGGACTCGGGAAGCTCGAGGTTGGCGAAGTCGTCCGGGCTGGTGTCGCCGGCCTGGATGGCATCAAGGATGTTCTGCACGTGTTCGTCTCCTGGTTCGGGGAGGGTCTCGCGGGATGCTACTGGTGGGTAACGGGATTGGGTACGGCGTGTGGGGGGACTCACGGATTTCGACGCGCCTTGCGCGCCTTCGTGCCTCAGGCGCGGGCTTGCTCAATCTTCGCTCGCCCACGCCGACCGCTCGTTCCTCGCGGTCGGCTGCTCGCTCGCGGGCTCGACGAGCTCGACGAGAACGCCGCCGGCGTCCTTGGGGTGCACGAAGTTGACGCGGGAGTCCGAGGTGCCGCGCTTCGGGGTGTCGTAGAGGAGCCGGACGCCGCGCTCGCGCAGGACCGCGGAGACCTGGTCGACGTCGCTCACCCGGTAGGCCAGCTGCTGGATGCCGGGACCCGAGCGGTCCAGGAACTTCGCGATCGTCGAGTCCGGGGAGAGCGGGGCGAGGAGCTGGATGCACGAGGCGGTGCCGACCGGCTCGCCGCCGACGGAGAGCATCGCCTCGCGCACGCCCTGCTCCTCGTTGGTCTCCTCGTGCGCCACGCGCATCCCGAGGGTGTCGCGGTAGAACTCGATGGCCTCGTCCAGGTCGGGTACGGCGATCCCGACGTGGTCGATGGCCGTGAACAGGGGGTCGGAGACGTCCAGTGGTGCGCTCATGGGGACCATCGTCGTACCTCGATCTCGCGCCCGCGACCCGGGACAACGGGTGAGACGGCCACGGGTATCGTCGGTCACAGATCTTGACCGTTCGGCAACGCTGGAGGCACCCAATGTCTGGTTCTGTCATCGTCGCGGGGGCGCGCACCCCCATCGGCCGCCTGCTCGGCGGCCTCAAGAGCCAGTCGGCGGCCGACCTCGGTGGGGTCGCGATCAAGGGGGCGCTCGAGAAGGCCGGGGTCGCGCCCGAGAAGGTCGACTACCTCATCATGGGCCAGGTCATCCTCGCCGGCGCCGGCCAGAACCCCGCACGGGCGGCGGGCATCGCCGCCGGGCTGCCGATGAACATGCCGTCGATCACGATCAACAAGGTCTGCCTCTCCGGCCTCAACGCCATCGCGATGGCCGACCAGCTGATCCGCGCGGGTGAGTGCGAGATCGTCGTGGCCGGGGGCATGGAGTCGATGACCAACGCCCCGCACCTGCTGATGAAGTCCCGTGAGGGCTTCAAGTACGGCGACACCCCGCTCGTCGACTCGATGGCCTACGACGCCCTCTACGACCAGGCCACCAAGCAGGCCATGGGCGGGCTGACCGAGCAGGCCAATGCCGAGGGCATCAAGCTGACGCGTGAGGAGCAGGACGAGTTCGCCGCGCAGTCGCACCAGAAGGCGGCCGCGGCCTGGAAGAACGGCGTCTTCGACGACGAGGTCGTCCCCGTCTCCATCCCGCAGCGCAAGGGCGACCCGGTCGTCGTGTCCCAGGACGAGGGCGTCCGCGGGGACACCACCGCGGAGTCGCTGGGCAAGCTGCGCCCGGCGTTCGCCAAGGACGGCACCATCACCGCCGGCTCCGCATCGCAGATCTCCGACGGTGCCGCGGCGGTCGTCGTGATGAGCAGGGCGAAGGCCGAGGAGCTCGGCCTCACCTGGCTGGCCGAGATCGGAGCCCACGGCATGGTCGCCGGACCCGACTCCACCTTGCAGCTCCAGCCCGCCAACGCGACGAAGCTCGCCTGCGACAAGGAGGGCATCGCGCCCACCGACCTCGACCTGCTGGAGTTCAACGAGGCGTTCGCCGCGGTCGGCATCGAGTCCACCCGGGCCCTCGGCGTCGATGCCGACAAGGTCAACGTCAACGGCGGTGCGATCGCGCTCGGCCACCCGGTTGGCATGTCCGGCACCCGAGTGGTGCTCCACCTCGCGATGGAGCTCAAGCGACGTGGCGGCGGAGTCGGCGCGGCCGCGCTCTGCGGTGGTGGCGGCCAGGGTGACGCCCTGATCGTCCGCGTTCCCAGCAGCTGAGGTTGGTCCCGACAGGCTCGACCACCGCTCGCGGACGGCGGTCGTCGGGGGACGTCCCGGACCTGGTCGCGAAGGCCCGCGAGGGGCACCCCCGTGCAGTCGCCCGGCTGATCTCGCTGGTCGAGGACGAGTCGCCGCTGCTCCGCGAGGTGATGGCGGCCCTGGCCCCGCACGCCGGGCAGGCCCAGGTCGTCGGCGTCACCGGGTCCCCGGGAGTGGGCAAGTCGACCTCGACCGCAGCCCTGGTGAGCGAGCTGCGCCGTGCCGGCAAGCGGGTCGGCATCCTCGCCGTCGACCCGTCGTCGCCGTTCTCCGGAGGGGCGCTGCTGGGCGACCGGGTCCGCATGCAGGACCACGCGCTGGACCCCGAGGTCTACATCCGCTCGATGGCCTCGCGGGGCCATCTGGGCGGGCTGGCGTGGACGACGCCCCAGGCCGTGCGGGTGCTGGACGCGGCCGGCTGTGACGTGATCCTGATCGAGACGGTGGGCGTGGGGCAGAGCGAGGTCGAGATCGCCGGCCTCGCCGACACCACCCTGGTCCTGCTCGCCCCGGGCATGGGTGACGGGATCCAGGCCGCCAAGGCGGGAATCCTCGAGATCGGCGACCTCTACGTGATCAACAAGGCCGACCGCGACGGCGCCGACCAGGTGCGCCGCGACCTGCGGTCGATGCTGGCGCTGGCCGAGCGGCCGGAGGGATCCTGGCGGCCGCCGATCGTCAAGACCGTCGCCTCCCGCTCCGAGGGGCTGGACGAGGTCGTGGCCGAGATCGACAAGCACCGCGCGTGGCTCGAGGAGAGCGGCGAGCTCGAGCGGCGACGTACGCGGCGGGCACGCGACGAGATCGAGGCGATCGCCGTGACCGCGCTGCGCGCCCGGTGGGGCGACGTGCACGGCCGGTCCGAGCTCGACGACCTCGCCGCCGCCGTCGTCGCGGGTACGTCGGACCCGTACACCGCGGCCGACAGCCTGCTGGAGGCGTTCGCGGAGTGAACGCGGTGACCCGTGAGCCGTGTGGCGCGCCTTGCCCGCGCGCCGTGCGCGATCTGTTAGACAAGTGTGGACCTGTGTCGCCCAGACGGGAGTGTGTTGCATGAACGCCAAGAAGGCGGTGCTGGTCGTCGTCGTCGTGTTCATGGGGTTCTGGATGTTCACCGACCCCCATGGCCTGGCGGACGCGGCCAAGGGTGCCGGCTCCCAGACCTGGCACCTGTCGACTCAGCTGTTCCGGGCGCTGATCGACTTCTTCGGCGCCCTCGCCTGAGCCGGGCGGTGACATGGGACTGATCGGGTTGCTCAGCGACCCGAAGATCGGCAAGCACCTGCTCCGCGACGAGGGCGAGGTCGTGGTCGACGAGGTCCTCCACCACTGGATCGTCTACGTCCGCCCGGTGATCGAGGCCGTGGTCGCGGTCGCCCTGGTCGTCGCCACGCCGTTCGTCCTGGTGGAGCTGGGCGGAGTCCTGATGCTGCTCGCGCTCGCGCTGCTCCTCCACGCGACGTGGTGCGCGCTGCGCGAGCACCGGGACCGGTTCGTCATCACCAACATGCGGGTGTTCCGCGTGCACGGCGTCCTCTCGCAGCAGCAGGCCACGATGCCGCTGCACCGGATTCTCGATATCACGGTGGTCAAGCCGCTGCACGGTCGCCTGCTCGGCTTCGGCCACTTCGTCTTCGAGTCCGCCGCCCAGGAGCAGGGGCTGCGCGACATCCGGTACGTCGGCCGCGCCGACGAGCGCGACCTGGCGATCCAGCGGGTGGTGCAGCGCTCCGGCCTGCGCGGGCCCCGGGTCGTCAACTGATGGGCCGGAACTGATGGGCCGGAACTGATGGGCC